>VXMN01000370.1 GCA_009841055.1 Acidobacteriota bacterium | reverse complement strand
GGTCTGTCCCCCCCGGGAGCGCGGGCGTCCCGCCCGCATCCTTATTCCTTGTGTCGGCCGTGGCCGCGGAGCGCCTCTTTGACCCTCTCCGCCGGGCCGTGATAGGCTCCCCGGCCAAGGCCGGTCAAGGGGTGTTTTCTGACTTCTTCCCAATGGAAACAAGAGCAATGATCGCCACCGGCAATCCGCCCAGGTCCCTGGAAATCGAACGCCGGGACGGGGGTTGCCTGGCCGGCTACCACTGGCCGGGTCCGGGCCCTTCGTTGCTGCTCATCCCGGGAAGCTGGAGCGACTACCGCCAATTTGACGCCGTTCGCGCCCATCTGGACAAGGACCTCAACCTGGCCATCCTGGAGTTGCCGGGGCACGGTCGCAGTTGGCCACCGACCCTGCAGGGAACCATCGAGGACTTTGCCCGGGAAGCGTTGCGCCTGACCGATGAGTTGGGTTGGCGGTCCTGGTTCGCCGGCGGGCACAGCATCGGCGGCATGATCGCCATTGAGCTGGCCGGGCAGCGCCCCCGGGAACTCGCCGGGGTGATTTCTCTGGAAGGCTGGACCCACCACCAGGTCTTGGGGCAGGCCTTCTCCGGACAGGTCGACACCACCCTTTCCGAGGAGCTGGAGCAGCAGCGGCTGGAAGCCCGCGGGCAGACCCTTCGCAGGCTGAACCAGGGTCAAATCTCGACCTTTCGCTCCATCTGGCAGCGCTGGGACGGCTTTCCTATTCTGGAGTCGACTTCCGCGCCGGTGCTGGAGGTGTGGGGTGACCGCAACCGGCCCCGCCCCAGCCGCCGGCAGATGAGAATCCCGGAGCGGGCCAACATCCAGTTGCGCTGGGTTGCCGGCGCCTCCCATTCACTCCCGTTGGAGAGGCCGCAAGAGGTGGCCGAAGCCATCAACCAATTCGTCTTTTCCGTCAGTGCCCCTTAGACCGCACTTCTCAAAGGGGCGCCGGATTCCGTCCATGAACGACTTGGAACAGCCAACCAGCCGCAGAAGCTTCCTGCACGTCGCATCGATGGCCGGGGCCGGCCTGTGGGCGGGCCAAGCGGGCTGCCGGACCGGATCGGATCCCGGCGGCTCCCCGCCGTCGCGCCCATTCGACTGCGTGGTCGTGGGAGGCACCCCCGGAGGGATTGCCGCGGCCGTGACGGCCGCACGCATGGGACGCTCGGTGGCGCTGGTGGAGGAGAACGCTCACCTGGGCGGCATGTCCGCCAGCGGCCTGGGTAAGAGCGACATCGAGAACCGCGCGGCCATACGGGGATTTTTCGCTGAATTCGTGGAGCGTGTCCACCGGCACTACCTGGAGAAGTACGGTCCCGACTCGGAAAACGTCCGTTTGTGCCGGGAGGGCTACTACTACGAGCCCTCTGTGGCTGAAGCCACCTTCGACAGAATGGTGGAAGAGCAGCCCTCCATCAGTCTGCTGAAGTCCCACCGCCTCCAGTCCACCATCACTCGAGAGGGAACCGCATGCGGGGTGGTGGTCCAGGATCGTGGAACCGGGGTCCAAAAACGACTGCCGGCCCGGCTGGTGATCGACGCCACCTACGAGGGAGACGCCTACGCCTCGGCCGGAGCCCGCTACCGGCTGGGGCGGGAATCCCGACAGGAGTTCGGGGAACCCCACGCCGGAGTGGTCTATTTCGACTACCGCAAGCGGGAGTTTCTACCGGGGTCCACCGGTAAGGGCGACCGGCGTCTGCCGGCCTACACCTACCGTCTCTGCCTGACCACCGACCCGGGCAACGCCCATCCCTTGAGCGAACCGCCCTCCGACTACGACCGCTCACCTTACCTGGGCTACTTCGAAGACCTCAAGGAGGGGCGCCTGGCCGGACCCAAGAGCTTCAAGCCGGGCCGAGGCTACTATCCGTCCCATTTCAACACGCTGGTACGGGCCCTGTCCGTGTCCGAGATTCCCAACCGCAAAACGGATGTAAACATGAATCCCCGGCCCCTGGGATTTCCGTTTGCCGAGGAAAACCAGGGCTATGTCGAGGGAGACTGGGAGGTCCGGAGGGAGATCCGGACCAGGATTCGACGCCTGACGCTGGGCCTGCTGTGGTTTCTGCAGCAGGATACGGAGGCGCCTCCGGCCCATCGCCGCATTGCGCGCCGGTATCACCTGCCTCAGGACGAGTTCACCGACAACGGGCACTTTCCCTTTCAGCTCTACATTCGCGAGGCACGGCGCCTGGTGGGCCTGCACACGCTCACGGAGCTGGATGTCAGCCGGAACCAGGCCAGGCCGGAGGCCGGCAGCTTCGAGGATGCGGTTGCCGTGGGCGAGTTTCCCGTCGACAGCTTTCCGGTGCGCAAGCGCCAACCCGGGGACACCGCCGTGCTGGAAGGGTACTTGTACATGCTGGAAAACACCCGGCCCTATCAGATCCCGTACCGCATCATGATTCCGGAGAGCGTGGACGGACTGATCGTTCCGGTGGCCGCCTCTACCAGTCACGTGGCCTATTCCTCGATTCGCACGGAACCGACCTGGATGGCCCTGGGTCAGGCCGCCGGCGTTGCCGCCCACCTGGCCCTGGAGCAAGACATCCAGCCCCGCCAGGTGCCGGTGGGCCGGCTCCAGGAAATCCTGCGCCGCCAGGGACAGGTGCTGGATCTCGAGTCTTCCTGACCCGGGCGGCGTCGACCGGGTCGTCCCCAACCCGAGGGTGGTTCTGATGCCCCGAGGCTACTTCCATTACCAAACGCTGGAGGACCTGGACCGGGAGGCCCGGCAGCTCAAGCTGGACCTGCGCCTGGAGCCCGACACCCGGCGCGTCAGGAGCCTTCTGGGGCGGCCGGTCCGCATCGGCCACTACCGGGCCGGCAACTCTCTGGCCATCCATCCCATGGAGGGGTGCGACGCCACCCCCCTGGGCGAACCGGATGAACTCACCTTCCGGCGGTACCATCGATTTGCCCGGGGCGGCGCCAAGCTGATCTGGTTCGAGGCCACGGCCGTGGTTCCGGAAGGCAGAGCCAACCCCCGGCAATTGCTGCTCAACCAGGCCACCGCCAGGTCCCTGCGGTCGCTATTGGATCGTACCCTGACTGCTCACCGGGAGGCCCATGGAACGGTGGACGACCTGGTGGCTATCCTTCAACTGACCCATTCGGGACGCTACAGCCACCCACGGCCCCTTCTCTGCCACCACCATCCCATCCTGGACCGGCTGACCTACCTGGACGATTCCAGGAAAGTGCCCATGCCGCCGGAATACCCTCTGATGGACGATGCCTCCATCGAACGGCTGGAAGACGCCTACGCCCGAGCCGCCGGCCTGGCCGCCGACATCGGATTCCACGGCATCGACATCAAGCTGACCCACGGTTACTTCGGCAATGAACTGCTGGGGGCCAAGACCAGGAAGGGCCGCTACGGCGGAAGTCTGCACAACCGGACCCGTTTTCTCAGAAACGCGATTGAAAAAATCAAGGCAGCCACCCACGACCGATTCCTGCTGGCTTCCCGGATCGGGGTCTTCGACGGGCTTCCCTACCGGGCTGGAGACGACAACGGCCGGGGTGAGCCCTGGCCCTGTTCCCTGCCCTACCGCCACGGGTTCGGCGTCGATGAACACAGACCTCAAGAACCCGATCTCACCGAACCCAAGCAGGTGATCGCCCTGATGAAGCAATCAGGGGTCGGCCTGGTCAACGTTTCCATGGGAAATCCCTACACCAATCCCCACATCGGGCGCCCCTTCGAAAAGCCGGACGAAGGCAACTACCAGACCCCGGAGCATCCCCTGATCGGCGTGGACCGGCATTTCAGGCTGTGCGGGGAAATTCAGCAGGCCTTCCCCGACCTGCCCATCGTGGGTACCGGCTACAGTTGGCTGCAGCACTGGCAGCACCACGCCGGGGCGGCCAACCTCCGGGATGGCCGGGCAACGATCATGGGCATCGGCCGGGGAGCCCTGGCCTATCCCGGTCTTCCCTCCGACATCCTGAACCGAGGAACCCTGAATCCGGCCACCACCTGCAAGACCCTGACCTTCTGCACCTACCTCATGCGCCGGAAGACCCACCCCTGGGGCCAATTCCCCACCGGCTGCCCCCCCTTCGACAAGGAAGTCTACGGGCCCGTCATCAAGGAAGCCCGGTCCCGAAAGCGCCGAGGTTAAATTCGGCGAAGGCCGCATGGCTCACCCGGGGGACACACTCTTGGGTAGAGTGCAGGAAGTGTCGCCAGTGTAGGGT
>VXMN01000164.1 GCA_009841055.1 Acidobacteriota bacterium | reverse complement strand
GCCAGGGACGGCGTGCTCGACGGTTCGGCCGGCTGCCCCGAGGTTCGGGTCGTCGACCACCTGCCGGATCCGGCAGCGCTGAAAAGGGTCTTCGAAGATCCCGACTGCTTCTCCTTCCAGGAGCGCTTTCCCGGCGGTTTCACGCCCCAGTTCGGGGGCGAAACGCTGGATGCCTCGCTGGTGGGAGGCTTCCGCGGCCAGACCGGGAACGCCATCAACTGGGACGTCAGCCTCAGCGCCGGCAGCAACGATGCCGACTTCTTCATCTTCCACACGGTGAATGCTTCGCTCGGACCCGACTCGCCCACTGAATTCGACCCCGGCAAGTACACACAACGGGAACTGAACTTCAATATCGACCTCTCCTACGCGCTGAACCGCAATGCCAACCTGGCCGGTGGCTTCGAATGGCGCAACGAGCAGTTCGAGATCGGCATGGGCCAGCTCGAATCGTTCCGGATCGGCCCTCTTGCTCCCCAGGGATTCAGCGCTACCTCCAATGGCTTTCCCGGATTCAGCGCCATTGCGGCCGGCAAGTGGAATCGATCCAACTACGCCGTCTACGGAGACCTCGAGTTCCAGGGAGACGACGATGCCTGGACCGCCGGCGGCGCGCTTCGCTACGAGGATTTCGAGGGCTTCGGCGGCACCTTGAACGGCAAGGTCGCGGCTCGTCTCCGACTGGTCGAAGACTTTTCCCTGCGCAGCAGCCTGAGCACCGGCTTTCGGGCTCCCACGCCGGGACAGTCGAACGCCTTCAACGTATCGACCCAATTCGATCTCGCACTCATGGACCTGGTCAACAACGGAACCATTCCGTCAACCTCGGCAGTCGCCAGGCTGAGAGGCGGGAATCCCTTGCAACCGGAGACGTCGCGGAATTTCGCCCTGGGCGGAATCCTGGAGCGGGGACCGTTCACACTGACCGCGGACCTTTTCCGCATCGACGTGCACGATCGCCTGGCACTGACCCAGCTCTTCAGTTTGAGGCCGGAGGAGGTCGACGACCTGGTCGCCGAAGGAGTCACCAGCGCCTCCAACCTGCAAAACTTCCGCTTTTTCACCAATGACTTCGCAACCAGGACCGCGGGACTGGATGTGATCGCGACCTGGACCCCGCCGCGGCTGGGCGGGCACACCGACTTCAGCTTTCTGCTGAACCACACCGATACGAAGGTGACGGACTTCAACCCCGACACCCTCAGCCAAAGGCGGCTTCGCTCCCTGGAGGAAGATCTTCCGGAGACCCGGCACAGCTTCACCGTCAAGCACAGGGCCCGGGAGGAAAAACTGCGGCTTCTCGGCAGGTTCAGCTACTACAGCAGTTGGTTCGACTTCGACAACTCACACACCTCAGCGGGCAAATACCTGCTGGATTTGGAGTTGGCCTACTCCTTCAAACCGGACATCACCCTTGCAATCGGCGGCAGGAACGTCTTCAACACCTACCCGGACGAAAACCCGATCGCGCTGAACGTCGGCGAACGGTACAGCGAGTCCTCCCCCTTCGGATTCAACGGCGCCTACTACTACGCTCGTCTCAGCTATTCCTTCGGTTCCGCATTCAAATAGTTGAAGGCCAAGCGGAGGACAGCAGGCGGCCTGGATTGACCTGGTTCCTGCCTTCGGCCTGTTGGCCATCGGCGACCCTGGGAACAGCGGGCTATCCCTCGACCGGCTCGGTGCCGGCGATGGTGGTGCGGTGCATCACCCGGCGTTCGGCGCCGTGATCGAAGGGGGTCACCACGTGGATGCACCAGCGGTTGTCCCACATCAGGACGTCGTGGGGGTGCCAGCGGTGCCGGTAGACGAACGCGTCCTGGGTGGCCCAGGCCATCAGCTCGTCGATGAGCTTCCCGCTTTCGACCTCGCTCAACCCCAGGATGCGCTCCATGTAGGTGGCGCTGACGTAGAGCGAGAGGCGCCCGTCCCGGAGGCGGCGGACCAGGGGATGGTCCACCGGCGGCACCTGGGCGGCCTCGGCCGGATCCATGGGGGGGAGTTGGCGCAACTGGCGGGAGAATTGGAAACTGTGGCGTGCCCTCAGCCCCGCGATCCTGGATCTCAGCTCTGCAGGCATCTGCCGATAGGCGTGGCACATGTTGGCAAACAGGGTGTCCCCGCCCTTGCTGACGACCTCGATGGCATGCAACACCGCTCCCTTGCTGGGCACTCGACGGTAACTGCTGTCGGTGTGCCAGACGCAAATCAGCGTGCTGTAGCGACCATCGGGGGATTCGACCGGCCGGATGCGGTTGTCGTCGCCCACGTTGGTGACGCGGAAGACCTCCGGGACCGCCCGGGAACGGTTCGCCGCCTGGGGAAAGATCTCGAGCGACCCGAAATGGCGGCTGAAGGCCACCTGCTGCTCATCGGTAATCGGCTGCCGGCGGAAGAGGAGCACGCCGTACCGGCTCCAGGCGTTCCTGACGGCTTCCACCGTGGTCCGGTCCAGCGGCCCGGCCAGATCGACCCCGGTGACCTCAGCCCCGATCAACGGATGCAGCTTCTTGAAACCAATGGACATTTCGCAGTCCCTGATGGTTCGGTCCTGCTGCTTGCCCAGCTCAGCCCCTCAGCTTGAAGGAGTAAAGTCGGGCGTTCCGCAGGTAGAACTTGAGGCGGATGACCTTCCCCTTAAGGCTTCCCAGGGAGGAGTAGCGCCAGGTCGCCGCGTGGCGAACCGAGTCGCTGTCAAAAACGGCGCAGTCGATCTTGCCGAACCCCGGGTACTGGATCCCCTCCTCGTCCAGCACGGCCACGGCCACCAGTCCGCCGCGGGCCTGGGCATTGATCTCCAGAGTGTCCCCTTCGCAGGTAAACGGCCGCGTAACCAGGGTCCCCATCTCCTCGCCCGCGTCCACCGAGACGAATCCGTCCAGCCTCAGCTTGGCCAGGCAGATGGGCCCGCTTCGTCCGGTGGGACCATGCTCGATGGCGGATGGCGAATAGTAGAACCATAGCTCGTCCCCCACCCTGACCGGAGCATTGGCCATGTAGACCTCGCCGGAGTCGATGCTCCCGGGCGGTCCGTTGGGAATGAAGGGCTTGCGGTCGCCGACACGCTCCCACCGGATGCCGTCCCGGCTGGCGGCAAGCTGGATGTCGATGGTCCCGAAGAATCGGATATGGGGTTCCTCCGGAGGGGTATGGTAGGCCGCAAGCTGTCCAATGTAGAGCCCCTCGTATTTGAAGACCGGCATTTGGTAGAACTGCAGGCCCGGGGGATCCTGCTCGTCGGGGACCACGATCTCCTGGGGGAGGCTCCAATGGATGAAATCCTCGCTGACCGCGCGCCCGATCCGGCGGGTTGGATCGCCCTCGTGGACGGAGGGGCGGCAATGGGCCACGTACTGGCGGTGGTTCTCGTCCCAACCCAGCAGGGTGTGGGAGTCGCTGGCCCGGGTGATGACCGGGTTGCCCGGATGCTTGGTCCAGTTCAAGCCGTCGGGGGAGAAGGCCACCGAAACGCCGTCCCCCTCGTTGGAGGTGCCGTCCGGATCGCGGGACTCGTAGAAGAGGGACTTGTAGAGCCGGGCCGGATCGGGGTCGCGCGGATCCCGGATGACGCTGCCGCCGGCGGCGTTCAGCAACACCAGGTTGTTGTCGCGGGAGCCTATGTGCTCGACCAGGCCCAGGTTGGGCCGTTCCCAGAAAATACCGTCGTTCGAGGTTGCGTAGGCCATGCAGTAGAGCAACTCTTCGGGGTCGAACCCCATGAACCCCCACCGGGTCTCGTTCCTTTTGCCCATGGGAGTGATACCCATATTGCCCAATCCCGTATACCACATGCGGAATTGGCCGGTCTCCTCCTCCCGCCAGACCGTGCCGTACAACTCCAACCGGCCTTCCCAGGGGTAGAGGGGAAACATGAGGGGATTGCCTGCATACTTGGCGGGCTGGTTCAGGGTGCGGCCCAGGTTCCGGCTCTCCTCCACGATCCATTCATCGATGAAGAGCTGCCGGCTATTCCCTACTTCGAGCACTGTCTCAATTCCCATAATGGCGCTCCGTTTGTCTTCCCGGGAACCTGCACTCGCGGTTCCCGTTCAATCAAAGGCCAGGGGAAGGATCCAGGAGACCACTTCCCCGACTTCATAGGTCTCCAGGGACTCCAGCATCCCCTGTTCATCGATCCGATAGCTGGTCAGCCGGTCGGATTCGTCGCTGCCGGCAAAAAAGAATCGTCCAGACGAGGTGAAGGGCCGGGTCCGCGGAATCGGCTGGGTGGGGACC
>VXMN01000030.1 GCA_009841055.1 Acidobacteriota bacterium | reverse complement strand
ATCCAGGCGTTGGCGATGCCGAAACGGTTGGCCGGTGCGTGGTCGTGGTAGAGGCTCTGGGCCACGTGCAGGATCCGGGAGCGGTCCAGGCCCAGATCCGACTTGAGGTGGGCCAGCAGGTAGGCGAAGTTGGCGTCGGCGGGCTTGTAGGAGCAGATGTCCTGGGCGGTGTAGACCGCGTCGAATTCGACTCCGAGTTTACGCGTGGAGGCTGCGATGCCGCCGCGATGCACGTTGGACAGGATGACCAGCTTGTAGTGACGGCACAGGAGGCGCAGTCCATCAGCGCTGTCCGGAAAGGCAGGCCACTGCGGCACGGAGTCACCGAAGGCTGCATCCAGGTCCCGCCTGGACTCCAGGCCGAAAGTGTCGGCGATGCCGCGGTGCACGCGCGACAGCAGCTCCGGGTAGGGCAGATCGGGCGTGGCCTGCTGCTGCCGGCTCTCCCCCCGGGCGAAAGCTCCGAGCGCGATCTCGCGAGGGAGGTCCGACCCGGGATTATTCAGGATCAGTGGCTGCAAGGCGTCCCAGATCCCGACTTCCCAGTCGATCAGGGTGCCGTAGCAGTCGAAGGTGAGGGCACGATAGTCGGTCAGTCGAGGCATGGGTTCAGGTTCGGTTCCGCGTAAGCTTGACTATTCTACCCTCCCGGCGGAATGCGGTAAATTTGCTACAATGAGCGGTACCGAATATTCACTATGGCTTATTCTCCCGTTCGTGCTCGAGTTGCGCGTATCGAAAGTGAGAAGAAATGATGACGAAAGTCGGTCGACTTTTCTGTCTGGTCGTGCTGGTGGCGCTGCTCGTGCCGGCCGTGACACTATCGGCATGGGCTCAACAGGCCGCCCCCCGGCAAGAACAGTGCCTGGAGGTTCGGGTTCTTGACCCCTCCGGGGCATCGATCCCGGGTGCTACGGTTACCGTCGGCAATCGAGAGGAGATGACTGACAGCTCGGGTGTCGCCTCCCTTTGCGGTCTTGGCCCCGGTCCCCACCGGGTTGTCGTGTCGGCGGAGAATTTTGAAGTTCATGAGGGTTCGGCGGACTCATCCCGGGGGAGCGTCACCGTCATCCTTCAGTTGCTGCTCGAGACCGAACTGGTGGTCGTGGGGAGCCGCGCCCAACCGCGGTCGGTGACCGAATCCCCGGTCCCCATTGACGCTATCCCGCTGCAGGACGTGGTGAGCCAGGGATCCACCACCCTCGACTACCAGTTGCGGACGCTGGTCCCGTCCTTCAACGTGGCCACCCATCCCATCAGCGACGCGGCCACCCTGGTGCGACCGGCCAGCCTGCGCAACCTGGCCCACGACCACACCCTGGTGCTGGTGAACGGAAAGCGCCGCCACCGCTCCTCGGTCATCGCCTGGTTCGCCGGGGTGACGGACGGCGCGCAGGGTCCCGACATCGCGCCCATTCCCGCCATTGCGCTGCGCCAGGTAGAGGTGCTGCGCGACGGGGCATCCGCCCAGTACGGCTCGGATGCCATCGCCGGCGTCTTGAACTTCCAGCTCAAGGATGCCCGGCAGGGAGGCAGCGTGGAGTTCAACACCGGCACCTACCGCGCCGGGGACGGGGATTCCTACACCATTGCCGCAAACATGGGGTTGCCTCTCGGCAAGAGCGGGTTCGCCAACCTCAGCCTGGAATACGGCAACTCCGACCCCACCAACCGCAGCGTGCAGCGAGCCGATGCGGCGGCCCTGATCGCGGCCGGCAACACGGCCGTGGCCAATCCGGCCCAGATCTGGGGCAATCCCACCATCGACGACGACGTGAAGTTCTTCGGCAACTTCGGCCACCTGTTCTCCAACTCGGTGCAGCTCTACGGTCACACCAACTACGCCGAGAAGAAAGTGACGGAGGGCTTCTACTTCCGCAATCCCAACAATCGGGCCAACATCTACAGCCTGGACGACGGCGAGACCCTGTTGATCGGCGATGTGCTGGATGCCCGCGACGGCGTGGTCGACGGGTCGGCGAACTGCCCCGTCGTGCGGATCACCGACAACGTACCCGACCCCGAAGCCCTGGGGAGAGTTTTCGAGGACCCCAACTGTTTCTCTTTCCGGGAAATCGCCCCTGGAGGATTCACACCCCAGTTCGGCGGCGTGGTCACCGACATGTCGGTAGTAGGCGGCGTGCGCGGTCTTCTGGGCAACGGAATGACCTGGGACGCCAGCGCCAGTTTCGGAGCCCATGAGTCCGACTTCTTCTTCCGGAATACGGTCAACGCCTCACTCGGGCCCGACACGCCGCGGGAGTTCGACCCGGGGCTCTACCGCCAGGAAGACACCAACCTCAATTTCGACGTCTCCTATGCCGCCACCGACATGGTCAACATCGCGGCCGGCACCGAGTGGCGCCGGGAGCGTTTCGAGATCGGCGCCGGCGGAAGACCCTCCTGGGAGGTGGGACCCTACGCCGCCCAGGGCTTCGTCTCCGGCTCCAACGGCTTTCCCGGATTTCCCGACTATACGGCCGGTGCCTGGAATCGCAGCAACGTGGCGCTCTACGGCGACCTGGAGCTGCGCGATCCGGAGGACCGCTGGACGGTGGGCGGCGCCCTCCGGTTCGAGCACTTCGACCTCTTCGGCGCCACGACGAACGGGAAGCTGTCGGCCCGGCTGGGGCTGAGCAAAGCCGTCTCCCTGCGCGGCGGTGTCAGCACCGGGTTCCGCGCTCCCACGCCCGGCCAGCAGAACACGCTCAACGTGCAGACCACCATCGACCCCAAGACGCTGCAACTGGTCGACAGCGCCAACGTGCCCTCCACCTTCCTGGCGGCGGAACTGAAGGGCGGCAAGCCGCTCGAGCCCGAGACCTCGGTCAACACCACCGCGGGCCTGGTGGTCGACACCGGCCCCTTCACCCTGACCGCAGACTATTTCCGCGTCGACCTCTCCAATCGCCTGGCCCTCTCGCAAACCTTCACGCTCACCGAGGACGAACGCGCGCTGCTGCTCTCGGAGGGGATCGCCTCCGCCGGCACGCTGGCCTTCTTCCGGTTCTTCATCAACGACTTCTCCAGTCGCAACCAGGGGATCGACCTGGTTTCCACCTACACGCCCTCGGAGCTGGGAGGCAACACGGTCTTCAGTTACGCGATGAGCTATACCCACACGGAACTGACTGAAGAGTCGGACCTGCTTACCCCCGGAGACGTGCTGGGCCTGGAGCGCGGCGTTCCCCGAATCCGCTGGAACGCCGCCGTCACCCAGCGCCTGGGGCGGGTCGACCTGCTGGGCCGTGTGAACTATTTCGGCTCCTGGGTCGACCACTTCGACGCCCGGTTCGTCCGCGGCAAGGACTCGCCCCTGCTGGACGGCCGCCACATCCTCGACCTGGAAGCGAGCATCTCCCTGACCGACAGCCTGAGGCTGGCGTTCGGCGGTCAGAACGTCTTCAACACCTTCTCCCAGCGGATGGACCTCTTCGCCAACATTTTCGGACTCCCCTACAGCCAGTTCACCCCGTGGGGCATGAGCGGCGGATACTACTACGCCCGGATCAACTATTCCTGGGGAAGCGGTTTTTAGTGGTTAGTGGATAGTGAATAGTGGTTAGTTGGCCTCCGCCCTGGCGGGCAGATCATTCGAGAGTGAAACAACGAATCTTCATAGCCTGCCGGGAACAAGGACCCTGTTCCGTCGACACGGTTTTCTACCTAATGAACATCGATGCACAGGATTAACAGGATTAACGGGACGAGAGCTTCCAGCACGAGAAGCCAGCTCAGGCGATGATCCGGTGCGGTTTTGCGGATTCCCGGCATGAAAAGCCAGCCGTTTCCTGAAAAGAATCCTGTATATCCTGTGCATCCTGTGCATCGATGTGAATCAAAAATTTGCCCACGCTCGACTTTGAACCGGTTATCAGCCAACAGAAGTCATGGGATGAAGCCCACCCGGGAGCGCGGACCGGGTTGCCGGGCCGCAGCCCTGCCGATGCGGCAGGCCGTCTCGCTTCGTGTCCCTTCGTCGTTCTTCGTGTGTCTTCGTGGATAACTCTTTTTTTCTTTTGTTTCAGGTAAGTGGATCAATCCTCTGGAACTGAATCGCGCAGACCCGGAGGGTGCGTCGCGGGTTTTGCCGCCAGAGCCATGGCGGGCTCACCCGAGCGTGTCGAACCCTGGTGCGAAGGACGGCGTCGTTTCTGGCCAATGCAAGCAGCTCCTGGGGGTTCAGGCCCAGGAAGGCGTCGCCGCGCGCCCCGGCGCTTTGCGGGGCCGGGGAAGTCTCCCCCGCCCGGCGGGCGCCGCCCCGCTCGAGGGCAAAGT
>VXMN01000206.1 GCA_009841055.1 Acidobacteriota bacterium | reverse complement strand
TATTACAAATCAGATGCTCTACCAACTGAGCTACGCCAGCCCGTTGGCAAACACCCAAACATAGCAAAAAGCCGCTCCCCGCGCAAGCACAAATACCGGAGCATCTTGCAAAATTCGGCAGTGGGACGTTTACCGGAAATGGCCACAAAAGGCACAAAAACCACAAAAAAGAGCCGAACGATGAGAAACGACCGAGGCGTGCGGGCTTTGTGTGATCAGATCCGCCAGACGGCCTTCGAACTACATGGATATTCTTTGTGACTTTTGTGCTTTTTGTGGTTAAACAGCACTTTTCGTCAGGTCACACCCGATATCGAAAAAGGCAATACATCACGTGTGCCGGCAAAAAGAGCTGCCCGCTACGAATTTCGCAAAAAGCTCGCCGGGCTATCCGATTCAATTGCTTCGACTGAGGCCTCGCTGCCGGATGGCCTCATAAAGCACAATGCCGGCCGCAACCGACACGTTTAACGACCGGATGGGCCCCGGGGTGGGAATCGAAGCCAGGAAATCGCACTTTTCCCGCACCAGCCGCCTCAACCCCGTTCCTTCGTTCCCCAGCACCAGTGCCGTGGCCAGGGTCAAATCCAGATCCTGACAACCGAGCGGTTGCCCCGTTTCCAGCCCTGCCACCCATAGTCCCTTCGCCTTGAGCTGATCGATGGCTCTGGCGACATTGCTCACCCGAGCGATGGAGAGGTACTCGAGTCCACCGGCAGCCGCCTTGGAGACGGTGGGCGTCACCCCGGCGGCATGGTCCCTGGTGACAATCACCCCATCCACGCCGGCAGCCGCACAACACCTAAAGACCGCGCCCAGGTTTCGCGGGTCCTCGACAGAATCCAGCACAACCACCAGAGGCGCCGAACCCAAACCGTCCAGGAGATCTTCCATCTCGACGTAGGGCCGGGCAACACAGACCGCCACCACTCCCTGGTGGTTGGCGCCGCCCACTCGCTGATCCAAAAGGTTACGCGACTCAAACCGGATGGTGTTTCCCTGGCGCCTGGCGAGATGGACGATGGCCTTGAGTCCGGGGCTGCCGGTTTCACGGGCGATGTAGAGGCACGAGACCGGTCTGGCGCCGGATCTCAAACACTCCCTGACGGGATGGATGCCGTAGATCAGTTGCTCCATCAATGGTCCGGTTTCGGTCCGTGGGAAAGCATGGCGCTATGGAACTCGCTGATCCTTTCCCGGCAGTCTTTGATTCGGCGGGGCAATTCCAGTTGACTGCCACCCTCGAATATGCGCACCAGCTTGTCCAGCTCCGGCCCTGAATCCTTGCCCGTCAGCGCCACCCGAATGGGATGAAAAAGCTTTCGTCCCTTCTGACCGCTGGCGGCCTTCACGCTCTGCACGATGGACGACCAATCCCGGACCACGTCGCGCCCCTCACGAGAAAGCTGATTCCTGAGTTCCTCAACGACTCTTGCGGCCCCGGGCAGCGACAGCACCTGGCGCACTCCTTCATCCTGAACGGCCCTTTCCGCCTCGAAGGACCATAGCTGAGGCGCCATTCGGGAAATCTGGCTCAGGTGGTCCAGACCGGGCAGAAAGGCCTCAACCACCAGTCCTACCCATTGGCGTACTCCGGAATCCACCTCCTCCAACAGTCCCTCCTGCATCAGATAGGCGACGGCCCACTCGACAGTGCGGGAGGGCTCGCATTCCTTCAGGTAGTGCCGGTTGAAAAAATACAGCTTGTGAATATCGAAAACGGCCGAGCTCTTCGACACCCGCTCGATGTCGAAGCTTGCAACCAGCTCTTCCGGCGAGAGGATTTCACTCTGGTCTTCCCCGGGCGCCCATCCCAGAAGGGTCAGGTAGTTGAGCAAGGCTTCCGGAAGTACTCCCTCATCCCGAAAGTGTCGCAGAGAGGTTGCGCCGTGTCGCTTCGAAAGGCGGGTGCGGTCGGGCCCGAGAATGGTCGACAAATGGGCGAAAACCGGTAGGGGCCATCCCAGGGCCTCGTATATCAGAACCTGTCTGGGGGTGTTGGAGAGGTGGTCGTCGCCCCGTACGACGTGGCTGATCTTCATCAAGCCATCGTCCACGACCACCGCGTAGTTGTAGGTGGGCATGCCATTGGACCGGACCAGAATGGGATCCCCCAGCACCGCGCCGTCAAACGTCATCTCGCCATGGACCAGGTCCTGAAAGACAATCTTGCCGGAGCGGACCCTCAGGCGAATCACCGACGGACGGGAATCCTTCAGCCGTTGAGCCACCTCCCCTGCAGGAAGATTTCGGCAGGTCGCGGGACACTTCCGGGCGGCTCCCGCCCGCCGCGCCTCCCGGGCCTGCCGTCCCAATTCCTCCTCACTGCAAAAGCACCGGTAGGCGGCGCCCTTCTCCAACAAGGACTCGGCATGGCGCGCATAAATTGCTGTTCGGCTGCTCTGGCGATAGGGACCGAACGTCCCCCCGCAGTCCGGCCCTTCCTGCCAATCCAGACCCAGCCACTTCAGATTTCGGCAGATAAGATCTTCGAAACGACTATCGGAACGAGCCAGGTCGGTGTCTTCAATCCGAATGACAAGGGCGCCGCCGTACTTTTTCGCGAACAGCCAGTTGAAGACGGCGGTCCGAGCATTTCCGACGTGCAGTTCACCGGTCGGGCTGGGAGCAAAGCGGAGACGATTGCGCATGTGTGACCCAGGGGAGGACAGCCGACAGGTTGGGAATCTCGGGATCAGGATGCGCCGGGGATGGTTGGAAAGTCGCAAGCCTTCCGCGGGCTTGCGCCCACGGCTAACTGCTTCCGCCGCTTTGCGGCTCCACCCGAACTCCCGGGCTGGAAGACTGCCGGACGAAGAGCTCGGCCAGCGGCAGATCGGCAGGCTTGGTGATCTTTATGTTCCGCTCGCTACCCAGCAGTACCGTTACCGGAAAACCCAGACGCTCCACCAGACAGGACTCGTCACTCGCGTAATAGTGGTCGGCACGGGCCTTTTCAAACGCTTCTTCGAGAATGTCATAGCGAAAGGCTTGGGGAGTCTGAACCATGACAATTTTCTCGCGTGGCAGAGTGGCCACCACCCGTTGGCGTTCCACTTGCTTGACCGTATCGATGCAGGGGAGAGCCACGATGGCGCTACCCTTCTCAGCCGCTGCATCAATGACGGCCTCAATCATCGCCGTCTCGACAAAAGGCCTGACACCGTCATGCACCACCACGATATCGGTGCCCGAATCAAGTGCCCTGAAGCCGTTGTAGACCGACTCCTGGCGATGGGCCCCACCTGCAACCAGGCGGGCAAAGTCTGACAGTCCCCACTGCTCCAACTCCTGGCGGAATACGGACATGTCCGCCTCTCGGAGCGAAACGCAGGCCGTCGGAACCCGGGTGCAGGCCGCGAATTTTCCCAACGTATGGATGAGGACCGATCCATCCCCCAGTGGAATGAACTGTTTGGGGCTGGGGGATTTCATCCTCGTCCCAACGCCCGCCGCCGGAATGATGGCAGCCACATTCATGGTCCAACGGCTTCCATCTTGTGTGAACGGTCGTGGTAGCGACCGAATATCATCTTGCCGGCGGTGGTCTGCAGGACACTGGTGACCGAGGTGTCTATGGTCTTTCCGATCATCTTTCTGGCGTTGTCCACCACTACCATGGTGCCGTCATCGAGGTAGGCCACCCCTTGGTTGTACTCCTTGCCCTCCTTGAGAATGAATACCTTCATGACCTCGCCCGGAAGTACGACCGGCTTCAGCGAGTTCGCCAACTCGTTGATATTCAACACGGGAACATCCTGCAATTGAGCTATCTTGTTGAGGTTGAAGTCGTTGGTAACAATCTTGGCCTCCAGTTCCTTGGCCAGCTCAATGAGCTTCAAGTCCACCTCCCGGATCTGGGGAAAGTCCTTCTCCAGGATCTGCACCTCAATCCCGGCCATTTTCTGTATCCGTTGGAGAATATCCAGACCGCGCCGTCCCCGATTCCGCTTCAGGGAATCCGCTGAATCGGCTACCTGCTGGAGCTCTCGCAGCACGAACTGGGGAATGAGCAGAATTCCGTCGATGAAGCCGGTCTCACAGACGTCAGCCACGCGACCGTCAATGATCACGCTGGTATCCAGGATCTTGTAGTTCTTCCCGCTGCGCCTCTCCCCGGCAAAGAACCCGCCCAAAGCCGATAGGTTTAGGAGATCTCCCTTGTTGGCTCCCATCACAAGGCCGACGTAGCCCATGAACAGGAACAGTCCAATTTGAAGAAACGACTTGGTTTGAGGGTCAATCGTGGTCTCGACCAGCATGATGCCGATCATGGCGGCTCCGCCGATGCCCATAATGGACCCGATGGCTGCTCCGATGAGCTGCTTCAACGAGGTCTTTCTCAGGCGGACCTCGAAAATGATGATCGCCCCGGAGGTCACCGCACCGGCGACCGCCGCCAGAGGCTTTGTCAACTCAAAAGGCTGGAAGTAGTAACAACTGAAAATGAAAACCGCACAGAACACCACCCGAATAAAGGTTGTCTCCAACAAATGGTCTCACCCCCTTCGAATCAGGACGGAACGCCCGCAACTTGGCTGGGAAAAGGCTTGATGCTTGAAACAGACGGCAAGGGAGTCACAGGCACAGGCAGGCTTTCGGCGAGAAGAAACTCGGAGGAAACATCAACAGGCTGCCTGCCGACGTTGGTCATATTGAAACCCCACATCATTCGCGGCGCCACTGATTCAGCGTGCCGAATCGCCGAATGCCATGGGAGTTGCAGGAAGTCACATCCTGCATGGGTGCAGTATAGCATTGTGCCGGTGCCTCATTCAACCGCCGCGACCTTTCTCGGGGAAGATCTTGTCCCAGCAAGCTCAAACACTTATACTCGGTCCGAATTGGTTCCAGTTGAGCACGCTCGCCGTGATCTCCACCCTCTTCAGCCCCGAATTCCGTCTCAGGTCGATTCCGGCGGCGGCCGGTCTAGTACGGCGTCCTGGTTTCCTGCCGCTTCTACTGGCGTTTCTGGCCCTTGTCGGATCTCCTTCCCTTCAGGCATCCACCTTCGAAGGGGAGGTAGAACCCTTCCTGACCGAACACTGCCTGCAGTGCCACAACGCCAACCTCAGCACCGCCGAAATCAACCTGAGTGACTTCGACCCCGAGCATCCGGTCCGCGATCGGCAGGACCTGTGGCAGTCCGTATTGCGGGAGCTGCGCACCGGTCGCATGCCTCCGCCGGGAAATCCACGCCCGGCGGTCGAGCAACTGAGGAAAGTGGAACGCTGGATCGAAGCGCGGCTCGAGGAAGAGGCTGACAGCGTGGCGCCCAGCCCCGGACGGGTCACGGCCCGGCGGCTCAACCGCAGTGAATACGACAATACGATTCGGGACTGGCTGGACCTCGATCTCGGATTGTCGGAGGACTTTCCGATCGATGATACCGGATACGGCTTCGACAACATCGGGGATGTGCTCTCGCTCTCTCCGCTGCTGATGGAAAAATACCTGGCGGCTGCCGAAGAGATCGCCGCCCGGGCCGTGGTGGTTCGGCGAAAAGTCAAGCCGATGCTGGCCCGTTATCTGGCCTCCCGAAGCCAGGCTCCCCCCTCGGTCCCGGAAGGCACCCACACCACTCCTTACTCTCTCGAAGGCAGGCTTCTCGCCCGGCATGCCTTCCCCTCCCCGGGAGAGTACGAGCTGCGGATCAGAGTGGTGGACAGAAGGAGATCGCCGCCGGCCGAAGCAGGACAGTGGGCGCCGGCCGAGATGCCTTCAGCCACCCTCTCCGTCCTGCTTGACGACAGGTACCTTCAAACCTTCCACATTAAAACGGACGCATACCACAGGGGCACCTTCGACATTCGCATCAGGGTCGACTCGGGCGTGCATCGGCTGGATGCATCTCCCCGGCTGGATTCGGAGTCACTGGGCAGCGCACTCAACCAAGCGGTATTCGAGGACAGGGTGGAAAAACCCCCGGAACGCCCGGTCTATGCCGATTCCATGGAGATCCTGGGTCCGTTCAAGGTGAAGCATGAGCCCTTGTCCGACAGCCATCGGAGGGTGCTGATCTGCGGACATGACCCCGGGAAACACCTGGCGGGCTGCACCGACTCGATATTGCGGAACCTGGCGCTGCGAGCCTACCGCCGGCCGGCGACCGAGCAGGAGATCGACCGGTTGCGGGGACTGGCAGTCTCGGCTCAACGGCAAGGGGAGCCCCTGGAACGCGGAATCCAGATGGCTCTGCAGGCGGTCCTGGTGTCGCCCCATTTCCTCTTCCGACTTGAATTCGATCCGGAGGCCCACCCTGCAGGCTCGGCCTACCCCCTGGGATCCTATGAGCTCGCCTCTCGCCTTTCCTACTTCCTCTGGAGCAGCCTGCCCGACGACGAGCTGTTCGGCTTGGCCCAGAGAGCCGAACTCAACGATCCTCGAGTCCTGAGACAACAGGTCGAGCGGATGCTCAAGGATCCCAGGTCCGAGGCCCTGGTGGAAAATTTTGCCGGGCAATGGCTGCAACTGCGGAATCTGGAGAGCGCTCAACCCGACCCCGACCGGTTTCCCGACTTTGACGAACCGTTGCGAGAGGCCATGCGTCGCGAAACGGAGCTCTTCTTCCGTTCGATACTGCAGGATGACCGCAGCCTGATCGATTTTCTGGACGCCGACTACACTTTCCTCAACCAGCGACTGGCCCGTCATTACGGGCATCCCGGGGTCGAGGGCCGACACTTCCGGAGGATTGAGCTCGCCGGTGACCAGCGCGGCGGACTGATTTCTCAAGCCAGTATATTGACGGTTTCCTCCTATCCGACTCGCACTTCACCGGTTTTGCGAGGCAAGTGGATCCTGGAAACCCTGCTGGGCACTCCACCTCCGCCGCCACCCGAGATGGAGACACTCGAGGAGGAACCGAACGGAGCGCACATGACACTCCGGGAGCGGCTGGAGAAGCACCGGAGCCGGCCGGCCTGCGCCGCCTGCCACCTGAAGATGGACGCCCTGGGCTTCGGATTGGAAAACTATGACGCTGTGGGAGCCTGGCGGACGGAAGACGGCGGGGTCCCGGTGGACGCCGCCGGAGAGTTGCCGGGAGGACGCTCCTTTCAGGGACCGAAGGATCTCAGGGGGCTGTTGGCCGACACGGAGCGCGACGCATTCGTTCGCTGTCTCACCGAAAAAATGTTAACCTACGCCCTGGGAAGAGGCCTGGAACCCTACGACAAGCCTGCGGTGGACCGGATCTGCCTGGAGTTGGAAAATAGTGGCTTCAGGCTCAGCCAACTGGTCCAATCGATCGTCGAGAGCCTGCCGTTCCGAATGAGAACCACCAACGGAGGAGGATCATGACGCCACGACATCTTCCACGTCGAACCTTTCTGCGTGGGATGGGAGTAGCCATCGGCCTTCCCTGGCTGGATGCCATGGTTCCGGCCTTTGCAGCCAAGGCGCCGGCCCTGGCCGATTCACCGACCCGCCTGGCCTTTGTCTATGTTCCCAACGGGATCATCATGTCCGACTGGACGCCGGCCGGCGAGGGCGCCGACTTCGAACTGCCGTCCATCCTTCAGCCGCTGAGAGATTACCGGGACGACTGTCTGTGGCTCAGCGGACTGACCCACAACAATGGCCGTGCCCTAGGCGACGGTCCCGGCGACCACGCCCGAGCCGCGGCTTCCTATCTCACCGGAGTCCATCCCAGGAAAACCCAGGGGGCGGACATTCGAAACGGTATCTCGGTGGACCAGATTGCGGCTCAAGCCGTGGGCGGCCGGACCCGGTTTGCCTCCCTGGAGTTGGGGCTTGAACATACCCGACTGGTCGGCAATTGCGATTCCGGCTACAGTTGCGCCTACAACAACAGCATTTCCTGGCGCAGCCCCACCAGTCCCATGCCGCCCGAGGTCAGTCCCCGCTCGATCTTCAATCGCCTCTTCGGCTCCCCTCGGGATGCGAAAACCAGCCAAACCGGCCCCAAGGACCGGGCCAGCATTCTGGACCTGGTCCAGGACGAGGCGCGCAGTCTCTCCAATCGCCTGGGTCCGGTGGACCGCCGCAAGCTGGACGAATACCTGTTTGCGGTTCGCGACATCGAGAAACGGATCGAGTCGCTCGAGAACGCACCGGCCGGGCGGGTGCCGGACATGGAAATACCCGAAGGCATCCCCATCGATTTTGCCGAGCACCTGCGGCTCCTGTTCGATCTGCAGACAGTGGCGTTCCGGACGGACCTTACCCGCATAACGACTCTGATGGTGGGGCGGGAAGGCAGCAATCGCACCTACCGGGAGATTGGCGTGTCCAATGCTCACCACGGACTCACTCACCACCAGGGGAATCAGTCCAAGATCGAGCAGATCATCAGGATCAACCGCTACCACACGCAACAGTTCGCCTATTGGCTGGGACAACTGAAGTCGATTCCCGACGGCGACGGCAGCCTGCTGGACAACCTGATGATCGTCTACGGCAGCGGTCTCAGCGACGGCAACGAGCACCTGCATCACGACCTGCCGGTGATGATCGCCGGACGAGGTTCGGGCAGTCTCCACCCCGGTCGCCATATCCGCTACCCCGAAGAGACACCGTTGACCAATCTTTACATGACCCTGTTGAGCCACATGGGCATCCATCCCGAGTCGATCGGTGACAGCAACGGCCAACTGAAGCTTCTGTCGGAGATTTGAACCTGGTCTGCCGGTGGCGAATTCCGCACTCAACAAATTCCGAGCCGTGATCGGGAGCGCGGTTGTAGTCACGCTCCTGGCCATCAGCGCGCCAATGCCCGCCGAAACCCTCTTCAACGGCCGTCCTTCCCTGATTCTGGAGGGCCGGGACGCCCGGTTGGTCGTGGATCTCGGCGGCGGTTCTCTGGCGGACTTCCGCTTGAGTGGTCACTCCGTCAACCCTCTCCAGTGGGACCCGGGGGAATCGGCCGCCTTGAAACCCCTGGGCCACTTCCTCTGCCTGGACCGCTGGGGCGCCCCCTCGGAAGCCGAAGAACGCAACGGAATGTTCTTTCACGGGGAGGCTACCCGGGTCGAATGGAAAGTTCACGAGGGACCGGCCCGCAAGGGTGGAGCGGTGGAAGCGACCCTGTCGGCCCTGCTTCCCATGGCCGGACTGGAGGTCTTGCGGACCGTTCGCCTGTCCGACTCCTCGGCGAGCTGCATCGTCTCCGAAAGCGTAACCAACAGAAACAAGCTGGGGCGTATCTACAATATGGTCCAGCACCCCACCATCGGCCCCCCGTTCCTGGACGAGGGCACTCTGGTCGACAGCAACGCGCGCAAGGGCTTCATGCAGACCAGCCCCCTGCCCAATCCGGAGGAGCCGGCCGTGTATTGGCCCCAGGCGCTCAAAGAGGGTCAACCCCTGTCGCTGCGCCGACTGGCGGACGACTCGGACCCCAACGTGGTCTCCTTTGTCTTTGACGAGGACCTTGGCTGGATCACCGCCAGCAGCCCCTCGCAGGGGTTGTTGATCGGGTACCTGTGGAGCACCGCGGAATACCCCTGGCTCAACATCTGGCGCCACTCGGAAAACGGCAAGCCGCAGGCGCGGGGCCTGGAGTTCGGAACCAGCGGACTGCACCAACCCTTCCCGGTCCTGGTCGAGAAGGGCAGAATCTTCGGTCGACCGCTCTACGTTCACCTGGACGCCGGTCAGACCACGGTGAGGTCTTACCTGGCCTTCCTGTTCGAGATCCCCGAAGATTACCGGGGAGTCGCCGGCGTGACCTGGCGGGACGGTCGCCTGGTCATCCGGGAACTGGGAGGGAGCAGTGACCGGGACCTGATCATGACCACCGGAGTCTTCCCTCCCTGAAAGGGTCCCGGACCGATCCCAAAGACCCGGCAGACCCACCGGCTTGCCTCGCCAGAAATAACAGAAAAAAAGAGTGATCCACGAAGGACGACGAAGGACCACCAAGAAAGACACGAAAGGAAGAGAGATATCCACGACGGGGAACGGCGAACCACAAATGGACACGAATGAACACCAATAAATTGATCGACGAATTGTTGATTGGGGGGTGTGAAAACCGATATCGAGGGGATACCTACTAAGGAAACGAAGTCATACCAAGGTAACAAAGTTGCAGAAGCATTTTGGTGCCGCTTGTCGTTCGAGTAGGTCCGCCTGCCTTCGTGTTTATTCGTATTCATTCGTGGTTCGTCGTTGTTGACGATTGCGTGTTTCACTCTCGTATGATCCGCACCAACTGGGACAGCCTCCCCGTGAGCGCGGGCGTCCGGTCCGCATGCCGTCCCTTCGGTCGCCGCTCAGTCTCCCTACGATGCGGCAACCGGCCACCCTCCCGGCGGGATCATGAGCGCACCCTGGAAAACCAATATCCCCGAGAGAGCCAAGCGCATTCCCGGAAAGACCCGTAGGCTGCCGTCCTTCCTGCCGGTGCCGGCCTTTTTCCTGGTGGCTCTCACCCTGCTGACGAGCCAGGCCGCGCCGCCCCAAGACGACACCGATGATTTCCCTCCCCTGGAGTTGTTCTTTCAGGCTGGAGCCGTCGAGGACGCCGATGCCAAACCCGCCCTGGAGGCCATCAGCCGCTCCTGGCGAGACTCCTATACCGCCATGCTGGTCGAACTGAGCGGTCCCACCTATCCGGAAATCAAGAATCGGCTCATTCGCTTCCTCACCAAGCAGACCGGCCAATTCTTCGGACAGGACAGCCAGCGCTGGTTGAGGTGGGTCTGGAAGCAACCCTACGAACCCCACCCTGAATACCTCATCTTCAAGCGATCCTTCTACAAGATCATCGATCCCCGCATGGTCAAGTTCTTCCCGCCGGCTGCCCGCTCCCTGGTCCGGCTGGACGAGGTACAGTGGGGAGGGGTGAAGGTCAACGGCATTCCTCCCCTGGACCACCCCGAGAACATTCCGGCCAGTGAGGCCGGCTATCTCAAGGACAACCACGTCGTCTTCGGTCTATCGGTGGGGGGCAACGCTCGAGCCTACCCCAAGCGGATTCTGGCGTGGCACGAGATGGCTCTGGACAGAGTGGGCGACACCGAGATTACCCTGGTCTACTGCACGCTCTGCGGCACCGCCATCCCCTACAAGAGCGTCGTCGGGGGGCAGCACCGGACCTTCGGCACCAGCGGACTGGTCTATCGGGCCAACAAGCTGATGTTCGACCACGAGTCCAACAGTCTGTGGTCCACCCTGCTGGGAACACCCGTGATCGGTAAACTGGCGGGCTCCAGTCTCAAGCTGGAGTCCCTTCCCATCGTGACCACCCGATGGGGGGAGTGGAGGAAAAAACACCCCGACACCACCGTCCTGTCTCTGGACACAGGGCATGAGCGCGACTACCGGGAGGGTCAAGCCTACAAGCAGTACTTTGCGACCGACTCACTGATGTTTCAGGTGGCCGAGCGGGACAAGCGCCTGAGGAACAAGGCTGAAATCCTGGGGATTGTGCTCTCTCCCTACACTCCCGGCGGCAAGGAGCAGTCTCTGGCGGTCAGCTCGAGATTCCTGCGAAAGAATCCCGTTTTCCGGACCGAGCTGGCCGGGCACCACCTGACCATCCTGACGACGCGATCGGGCGCCAACCGTGTCTTCAAGACCGGGAAGCAAGGGTTTCAGAGGCTCTTGCGGGATGACCGCGTGATCGACGACGGCGGAAAAGCCTGGAAAATGACCGAAGACGGCCTGGTTTCCGAGGAATACCCCGACCGGATATTGCCCCGTATTCCAGCCTTCCGCGCCTTTTGGTTCGGATGGTTCGCTCAATACCCCGAGACCCGCCTGGTCAAGTAAGTTGCCCGGGGGGATGCGGGTCTCGCACCTCCAGGAGGTCCCAGGCCGATCTCTGCCTGGCAATGGCCGCCGGATTGGGCCATTGAACCGGCTCGGTGATTCGTCCCGGCACTCCCGCTCGCCAAACGGCCCGGGGCCGGAGGCGCCGCCGGACTCGGCGCAGTTGCGATTGGCAGTCCTCCAATTCGGCGTCGACCGTTTCCAGCGAGAGTGCCGTCACGTCGGCTTCTCTCCCGACTGCCAGGCTTCCGATGCGGTCCTCCCAGCCAATGGCCCTGGCCGGCTCGAAGGTGGTCCGCCGAATGACTTCCGTCAGCGGCAAACCCAGGTGGAGCAGCTTGGACATGACGGTCGGCAAATCGTAGGCCGGGCCTTCGCAGGTTCCGCTGTGAAGGTCGGTGCTGATGGTGTCGGGCCAAAACCCCTGCCGAACGCTCAACTCGGCAACCGTCCAGTTGAACGATCCCTGCCCAAAACCCACGTCGAACAATACGCCCTTTTCCCGGGCCGCTCGGACCGAAGGATCCAACGTCCCGTCCGAACGGATGATGGTGCTTCGGAATCCGTGATAGGTGTGGGTATAGATGTCGCCCGCGGCCATTTTGCCCGGGCAGTCCGCCAGGCTCACCGTGGAGAGCGTGTGGTGAACCATGAGGGGAAGCCGGACCGCGCGAGCCGCGTCCAGGGCCCGGCGATAGGCTTCGGCTTCGTTGCGGCCCTCGTCGGCCAGCGAGGCGGAAAGACGGACCTTGACTCCCGCAACCAGGTCTCGATTGGCATTCACGCAGTCGATGCAGCCTTCCAGGTCGGCCAGCTCCATCAAGTCCAGCTCGCCCGGCGTGGCCTTGTCACCGCCCAGCTTGGCGAAGGCCAGCCCGGCGCAGGAAATGTTGAGCAGGGCCAACAGGCGTGTCCGGCTGGACTGACAGGCATAGTTTCGAAAGCCCTCGAAGGTGCTGCAGCCGGCGCTGCCGGTATCGAGTGCCGTCGTCACCCCTCGTCCCAGGCAGTAGTGGTCCACGTTGATACCCAGAGGAGTGACGTGCTCATAGCCGTGCATGTGAAGATCGATCAGGCCGGGCGCCACCAGCATTCCCCTGGCGTCGAATCGCCGTTCGGAAGTTTCCGCCCGGGCCGACCGGGTCAACAGGGAAATACGCCCGTCCCGAACACACAGGTCCAGTTGTCCGTCAATGCCATTGGCCGGGTCCATCACCCGGCCGCCCGCAATGATCCAGTCGTGATGCGCCATGCGATCTCCCTCGGGGAAAACCGGCTCCCGGAAAAGATGTTTTCCCGGGGTGGAATTGACAGTAAGATGCGCCTGGGGTCAGGGGATCCGGGCTCCCCTGGCCAGGCAACCGGCAGGCAATGAGAGCATTCCGGCTCGCAGGACTCACCGATTCGGCGGAAACATGAAGAAAGCGATCGATCTCGAGGCGGCCATCAGGCATCTCGACCAGGAGGGATACGTCGTGCTCGAGGGTATCCTGGACCGGAAGCGCCTGCAACGGATTCGAGGGGAGGTCGACCGGCTCTTCGAGCAGGAACAGCGGAAGCCTTTCGACCCGGGCGACGGCCCCGAGGGACCCGACGACGATGCCATCGAAGCCTTCATCTCGGAGAGCTACACCGCCTCGGCGGCCGAAGTGGCTCGAATCATGAAGAGGATCCGCCACACCCGTGCACTCAACCGGAACACCTCCTGGCCGGTGCCTCCCGACCAGGTCATGAAGCTCTTCTTTCACCTCCCGCTGCTCTTCGATCAGGATCGGTCCCAGCGCATCATGAACCTGCCTGCCAAGTCGAATGCGGCGCTGCAACTGGTTGAAGAACCCCATATCCTGAAACTGGTCCGGGGGGTCCTGGGCGAGGACTGCGTGCTCTCGGACTTGAGCGCCACCAGCATCGGCGCCCATGCCACCGAAGGAGGAGCCTGGCACGTGGATGTGCCCCTGGGTCAACTGTCAGAGCCCCTGCCCGATTTCCCCTTGACCGTTCAGAATGCCTGGATGCTGGACGATTTCACGGCCGAAAACGGCGCCACCCGGGTCGTGCCCCGCAGCCACAAGCTGAGGAAGAAGCCCGCCTGGGCTCCCCGGCAGGAACACCAGGAGGCCATCCTGACCGCCCCCGCCGGATCGGTGGCCGTCTGGCTGTCCAACACCTGGCACCGCTCGGGTCCCAATACCACCGATCGCCCCCGCCGGGCTCTGCTCGGCTACTATTCCCGTTCCTGGGTCAAGCCCTTCAGCGACTACCGCACCTGCTTTTCCGAGCCGACGCTGGCCGGACTCTCCCCCACCCTGCGATACCTGTTGGGCTTCTCCGCCAACGGGATCGTGAGGGGATGACCTGGTCGAGTCCGCGTTTCCTCAATTACGGCTCTCGGCCGGTTCCATGGCGAAAACCCGGTCGTAGGATTCCAGGGCGACTCCCCCAAGCCTTTCCGCCATGCGCCGGAAGGCCTGCCTGCGAAGACCCCAGCGATCGTCCCGCGGCACCTGCTCCAGCCAATCGCACAGGTGGAGCCGGCACAGGTCGTCGAATTCCTCTTTGGAGAGTTCGATCTCCTGCTGCAGGAAACGATCCTTGAGAGTGTAGGGCTCCTGTCCCCGCGCGACGCTCTCGTCCAGGGATTGCCGCAACAGGCAACAGTTGAGATAGACCAGTCTCTCGGCCCGCTCTCCAATGAGGTCCTTCACCTCGCCCCGGCGTTCCAGCGGCAAGGTGAAATCCTGGAACAGCTCGGTGCCGTAGATCGAATGAAACATGCCGGCATCGCACAGTTCCTGGCTGCAACCCCAGGACTTCAGGTCCCGATAGACCCCGGCGCCATGCGCCAGATAGGTATTCTCGGAATGCCCGACGTCCGCGGCTCCCAGTTCCTTGAAATAGTCGGCAAACCTCTTCATCCTCTCACTCATGGAAACCCTCCTCGGATCGATGGGAAAAAGCGCGCCACCAAGCTTGGAAATGCTACTTGCAAGCTTACTTTACACCAGAGAGACCGGTCCCGCCCTACGGAGTTATTTGAAACATAACGAAAAAGGAGCGATCCACGAAGCCACACGAAGGACCGGCAAGGGCCACCAAGCGTGACGGTTCCGCCGCATCGGCACCGGCCGCGGCCCGGCGAGTCGGCGCGTGCCCCCTCGAGGAGCAAGAGCGATCCACGAAGGCACACGAAGGACGACAAAGGTCCACGAAGCGTGACAGCTCTGCCGCATGGGCAGGGCAGTGGCCCGACAAGATGGCGCCTGCCCCCTTGAGAAGCAAGAGGGATGGGAGGATGCCCCCCCCGGGAGCGCGGGCGTCCCGCCCGCATGCACTCCCGTTACGTGCCGCTCAGTTTCTCTGCGATGGTGCACCCGGCCACCCCGCCGGCGGGAACGGCATGGGCCCGGCCAAAGCGGAGCCCCGGCGCCGTTGCCGGTCCATTCAGGTCGAGGAGATGGGCAGGGCGGTGCCAGAATTTATGCGGGCGGGACGCCCGCGCTCCCGGGGGCTTCATTCCATGACGTCGTCGCAGCAATAGAGGTCCATCGGTCTTCCTGTCCATTCGTGGTTCGTCTTGATGAACGATCGGCTATTTCCCCTCTGAAGGGTCCGCACCGGTCCTCGCTGGCGTCGGGTCCGGGCGAAAACGGCACTATGCCCTTGAAGTAGGGCGCGTCCTCAAAGTAGCATCGGTCCCATGCCTGAAGTTCCCCGCAGTCCCTATTCACTGCACCCCGATTCCGTTCTGAAGCCGCCCAAACGCTTTTTTTCGATTCTCAGGCGCATCGGTCCCGGGCTGATCCTGACCAGCACTATCGTGGGATCGGGCGAACTGATCGCAACCACTGTTCTGGGGGCCGAGCAGGGATACGCTCTCCTCTGGCTGATCCTGGTGAGCTGCGTCGTCAAGATCGTGGTCCAGAACGAGTTGGGACGCTATGCCATCGGGACGGGCGAGACCACCCTGGAGGCCTTCGACAAGCTTCCCGGACCTCGATGGCGGGTTTCCTGGGTGGTCTGGCTCTGGTTCCTGGTGGTGCTGCTGGGACTCTTCTCCATCGGAGGCATGCTGGGAGGCATCTCCGAGGTGCTCAACACGCTGATTCCCGGTGTCTCCTTCAATGCCTGGTTGTGGTTCCTCAACCTCTTCACCATCGCACTGCTGGTCGTCGGCCGCTACTCGCTGATCGAACGGGTGGCGATTGCCATGGTGGTGACCTTTACCCTGCTGACCGTCGGCTGCGCCTACCTGCTTTCCAAGGACCCGCAGTATTTTACCTGGGCCAGAGTCCTGGACGGCCTCTCCTTTCACCCCCCGCAAGGCGGCATGAGCACGGCGGTCACCGTCTTCGGGGCCACCGGCGTGGGAGCCATCGAACTGATCGCCTATCCCTACTGGTGCATCGAGAAGGGCTACGCCCGCTTCACCGGCATTCGGGAGCGGTCCCAGGAGTGGAAAGCCAGAGCCGAAGGTTGGATCAAGGTGATGGGAACCGACGTTCTCAGCGCCTGCGTGATCTACACCTTCGCCACCGTGGCCTTTTACTTCCTGGGCGCGGGTGTCCTGTCCGGGATGGGGCTGGTGCCCAAGGGCCTCGACATGGTCAGAACCCTGTCTCACATGTTCACCCAAACCCTGGGAAACTGGTCCTTCTACCTCTTCCTGATCGGCTCGATGGCCGTCCTCTATTCCACCGTATTCTCCGGAATCGCCGCACTGAGCCGCATGCTGGCCGACTTCGCCGGCATGCTGGGCCTCTACCCCAAAGACGACTATGCCGCCAGGCTGAGGGCCATTCGGCTCCTGGTGGTGGGGCTTCCGCTGATTCCCACGCTGCTGT
Organism: Acidobacteriota bacterium; assembly: GCA_009841055.1. Lineage (GTDB taxonomy): Bacteria > Acidobacteriota > Terriglobia > Versatilivoradales > Versatilivoraceae > Versatilivorator. The sequence continues at coordinate 25,322 of VXMN01000206.1, read as the reverse complement.
TCCTGTACTTGCAGGAGCCGGTTGTCATGATCAAGGTCAGTGGAATCAGCCAGGCCCTGCTGCTGCCCGGCATCGGCTTTGCCATCCTCTACCTCGGCAAGACCTATCTGCCGCGCGAGATCGCACCCAAGAACTGGATCACCGCGGCCCTCTGGGCAACCACCCTGATCATGGCCCTCCTGATGGGCTATTCCGTGGTCCTGGCCCTGCTCCGCTGGTGAAAATCTCTGACGTGAGATTGCGACACCGCTCGGATGCGACGGCATTGTTGCAGACACGGGCCCGCAAGTCGTCCGGTCCGGTAAGAAGTCCGCCGGCCTTGCGAGAGTTGACGATTGGTCAAGCCGGTTGCGTCTCTCCTGATCCGGCTGATAATATACGTGCAGTACACGTGTAGGAAATGAATATGCAAAAGAAACTGACAATCACCATAGACGAAGAGGTGTACGCAGGTCTCTACCAGGTCGTGGGCAAACGCAAGATCAGCCGGTTCATCGAGTCGCTGGTCAGGCCTCACGTCATGTATGGCGATATTCGGGAAGGTTATCGTCAAATGGCTGCGGACACCGAACGAGAAACCGAGGCGATGGAGTGGATGGAGGGTACGGCCGAGGACGTCAGCGATGAAGCGAGGTGAAGCCTGGTGGGTGAGATTCGGACCGTCCGTTGGCGGAGAAATCCGCAAGCGGAGGCCAGCCGTTGTCGTGACCAACGACCTGGCTATCTCCCACCTGAACAGGGTTCAGGTTGTACCCTTGACGACCCAAGTGAGCAGGGTTTACCCCGGCGAGGCCCTCGTTGTCATCAACGATAGGCCGCATAAAGCCATGGCCGATCAGTTGACTTCCGTGAGCAAGGCACGAATCGGGGCTTTCTTTGGAAAATTATCCGATGGCGACATCGAAAATCTGGACGCGGCCGTGAGGCTCCATTTGGGCTTGTAATTCATCAGCACACGAGAATCACACTCGAAATCGACGCTCCGATCCTCCGGAAACTGAAACAACTCAAGAAGAATGAAGGCACGTCCATGGGGCGGCTGGTGTCCGACCTGCTGGCGCAGGCCTTGCGGGAGAACGCGAAGCCTGCGGCAGAACCTCCTCCCGTCTGGATCTCAAGGCCAATGCGCGCCCGCGTCGACCTTTCCGACAAAGAGGCGCTGTACCGGGCCCTCGCTGGATAGTGGCCGCCTCATTTCAATTGCCTCCAAGTGCTCGGCCCGGGAAACATCGCTTCAAGTGAACCGCTTCGGAATGCCCCGAATTCCGGGTCGTAGGTATGGTATCCAATCGGTTGCGACTGAGAGCACTGCCCCCGGCATTGTATATTATGGTAATATACTCAAGTGATTGACTTCGAGCGGGTGGTTGGCTTTGACTGGGACCAGGGCAACCTTCGCAAGAGCAATGAAAAGCACGGCGTGAGCCAATCCGAGGCTGAGCAGATATTCTTCAGTGAACCCCTGGTCGTGGCCGAAGATGTTCTCCACAGCCGATCGGAGCCACGGTTCCATGCACTCGGTGCTACCTTGGAAGGACGCCGGTTGCACGTGACTTTCACGCTGAGGGCGCAGCAAACCAGAATACGCGTGATCTCGGCCCGAGACATGCACCGAAAGGAACGCGAACACCATGAGCAGGGAACCTGATTCCATTCCTGTTTTTCAGAATGAAGCCGAGGAGCGGGCCTTCTGGGAGGCTAACGATTCCAGCGGCTATATCGACTGGACCCGTGCCAAACGTGCCCGTTTGGTTAACCTCAGACCGTCGACCAAGTCCATTTCGTTGAGGCTGCCGCTACGCCTGCTCGAGCAGATCAAGATTGCAGCCAACCAGCGCGATGTCCCCTACCAGTCACTGATCAAGGTCTGGCTGTCTGAAAAGGTCGAGGCCAAGTAAGCCAGGGAGAGTTTTGCTGAAATAGGAGGCAAACCATGAAGATCCTTGTTTCAGGTTCCAGCGGGCTGGTCGGTTCGGCCCTGGTGCCGGTGTTGAGATCGGCTGGACACGAAGTCTTCAGGTTGGTGCGGAGCTCGTCGGCACCGTCAGGTCCAGGGGATTCAACGGTTCAATGGAATCCTGAAACCGGTGAGTTGGACGGCAGTCGGCTCGAGGGAATTGAGGCCGTAATTCACCTGGCGGGCGAGAACATCGCCGCCCGGCGCTGGACGGCGGCGCAGAAAGCCAGGATCCGCGACAGCCGTGTCCGGGGAACGGCCCTCCTGAGCGACCGATTGGCCAACCTCTCCCAGCCTCCGGCAACGCTGGTGGCCGCCTCGGCCATCGGCTTTTACGGAGACCGCGGAGACGAGCTGCTCAGCGAAGACAGCTCCTCCGGGAACGACTTTCTGTCGGAGGTCTGCCGGCAATGGGAGGCCGCCTCCCTGCCCGCGGAGGAAAAAGGCATTCGGGTCGTCCGGTTGCGCCTGGGCATCGTCCTCTCTCCCCGTGGCGGCGCCCTGGCCAAGATGTTGCTGCCCTTCAAGCTGGGGGCCGGCGGAAAGATCGGCAGCGGTCACCAGTACCTGAGCTGGATCGCCCTGGATGATGCCGTCGGGGCCCTTTGCCAGGCTCTGGCGGACTCGAACCTCAGCGGCCCCGTCAACGCGGTCGCCCCCAACCCCGCCACCAACCTGGAATTCACCAAGACCCTGGGCAAGGTGCTGTCCCGTCCCACCCTGTTTCCCATGCCCGCCTTTGCGGCTCGCATCGCCTTTGGAGAGATGGCCGAGGCCCTGCTGCTGGCCGGCTCCCGGGTGGAGCCGCGACGGCTGGCGGATTCCGGCTACTCCTTCCAATACCCGACGCTGGAAGGCGCCCTGCGCCACCTCCTGGACAAGCCCGCCCGCGGCGGCTGAGGCCAATCCAGCCTCAGGAATCCCTCCGCTGTTCCCATTCCCGGATCCCCTCGCAGAGCGCCTTCAGGGACCGATCCAGCAACTCGTGCCGGAGGGCGAAGGTCAGGACCAAGTGGGCCGGAGGCATGTCGTAGAAATAGCCGGGATGCACCAGGACGCCCGACTCCTTCAGAAGATGGATACAGAGGGCTTCCTCGTCGACCTCCGCCCCACCCACCTTCAACGTGAGATGGAATCCGCCCCGCGGCGGGGTGAAGCGCACTCCCGGACATTGGGAGAGTCGGGTCGTGGCGATTTGGCGGCAGCGCTGAAGCCACGGCCCAAGGGCGGATGCAAAGGCCTCCCGGTCCTCGAAGATGCCGCTGACCATGTGCTGGGCCAGGTCGTTGACCGGCAGAAAGGTATCCGAGATGAGCTCCATCACTTCCAGGGACCTTCGAACCCGGGCGTGACCCCCGGTCAGCACTATCCACCCCAGCTTCAGTCCGGGCAGAGCCGCCATCTTGGAAAATCCATTGAGGGTGAAAACCAGCGGCGCCGGCGTGGCCGCTGGGCGCGGCAGGGCTTCCAGGTCGTAGAGAAACTCGCTGAAGACTTCGTCGGCGAGGATCGGCAATTCGTGCCTGCAAGCCACGGCCGCCAGCTCTTCCAGGGACTGTCCGCCCGCGACCATTCCAGTGGGATTGTGGGGTGAGATCAGCACCAGCGCACGGGTTCGGGTGCTGATCTGAGACTCCAGGTGGTCGAGATCGATCTCCCATCCCCGCGATTCCTGCAGCCGGTAATACCTCAACCGGAGTCCCGCCAATTCGGCGATGGACTCGAAAAGAGGGTAGGACGGACGGGGGCAGAGGATCTCTTCTCCCGGACTGGCCAGCAGCTTGAAGCAGTAGAAATAGGAAAGGCTGGTCCCGGGCGTGATGAGGACCTGGTCGGCCGAGGCGGGGATGCCGGCCGTCCGGTAGAAGTCGGCAATGGCCTCCCGGGCGGATGGCAGTCCCAGGGGGTCGGGACGATAGACTCGCGCCCGGGGAGCTGCGTCCGCCAGGATGGCCTGCAGCCGTTCCTGGGGAAAGACCCAACCCTGTTCGGCCGGGTTGGTGGAAATCAGATCGAGGATGGTTCGTCCGGACGCGGCGGCCTTCTCATGCTCCGTATAGAGGCGATTGCGTTTTGCCGCCAAACGGTCGGCCAGGTTGGAGAACCGCATGGGCCCTACCGGACATTCAACTCCTTGAGCCTGGCGACCGCGTCCTCGGCGGCCGTGGACGCCCTGACCTGGCGATCCACGTAGAGAATCTTCCCGTCCTTTCCGATGTAGAAGGTCCATCGTTCCGGCAGGTTTCGGTTCTCGTGGACGACGCCGTAGGCCCGGGCCGTCTCTTTGCCGGGATCGCTCAGTATGGGATAGTCCGCCTTGAGAGATTCGGCAAACCGGCGGTTTTCGTCAGCGCTGTCGCAGCTTGCAGTGAAGTAGGCAACGTTCAAGGATCGCAAGGCTTGGCCATTCTCACGGAACGACCGGCACTCGGCCGTTCACCCCCCTGTGAAGGCCTTGGGAAACCAGGCCAGCACCACCACCTGCTTGCCCTTGAACTGCTTCAGGCTGTAGGTCTTCCCGTCCGACCCCGGAAGCGAGAAATCGGGCGCCACGTCCCCGGGCTTCAGGTCGGCAGCCAGGGACTGGCCCCAGGCAAGGGCCAACACGAACACCAGCACCATGGAGATCTTCATCAACATTGGAGTCTCTCCTTATTCAACGTCAACGGCTTTGGGACTATCCATCAAGACCCGATCGGGCTTGAGGCTCAACCAGACTCTCTTCAAAACCATCGTCATGCATCGGGACTCGGCTGCTTGCAGCCATGCGGCGGGAATTGCAGGCTAGTCTCCGGTGACCGGGTTTCCCGACGCCACCCACTCCTTGTAACCTCCCGCCATGGAGAACACGTTTCGGTAACCCATGCGCTGCAAGGCCTCGGCGGACAGCGCCGACCGGTACCCCCCGCCGCAATAGAGAACGATCTCGCCGTCAGGGTCGGGCGCCAGCGCCTGGATATCCCTTTCGATGATTCCCTTCCCCAGGTGGACGGCGCCCTCGGCGCGCCCCCGAGCCCACTCGTGATCTTCGCGAATGTCGATGAAGTGAAGGGATTGCCCTCTTTGCAGCTTCTCCTGCACCACAGCCACCGAAACCTCTCGAATCCGGGACTTGGCATCGTTGACGATCTGCAAAAATGCCTCTGAGTGCTGCATTCGCCTACTCCTCGACCTTAACCCCTATCTCTCACCGGGTCGCTGCGACCCTGATGACGTCTCCGCCGATTTTGCCGCTACACTGCCTCCAACTCCACTTCCACCGAACCGGAAGCCTCGGCCAGGCGTTGGAAATCAAACAGCCCGGCATCCATCAGGTGCGAGGGGATCACGTGCTTGAGAGCGGCCAGCATGGAGTCTCCGACTCCCGGATTCTCCGCCTGTAGCCGGGCGATCAGCTCCTTGACCTCCTGGCGCTTGAGGTCGGGCTGAGAGCCGCAGAGGTCACAGGGAATGATGGGATAGCCCATGAGAGAGGCGAAACTGGCGATATCGACCTCGCGACAATAGGCCAGCGGCCTGATGACGGTGTTGCGTCCATCGTCGCTTCTCAAAACGGGCGGCATGGACTTCAATACCCCCCCGTAAAACAGGTTCAGAAGCAGAGTCTCCACCATGTCGTCGGCGTGGTGACCCAGGGCGATCTTGTTGCATTCCATCTCGACGGCCGCATTGTAGAGGATGCCCCGGCGCAGGCGCGAACAGAGCGAACAGGTGGTGCCGCCCTCCGGAATGTGGGACTGAACGATGGAATAGGTGTCTTTGGCCAGAATGCGGTACTCCTGCCCCAAGCGTTGCAGATACTCGGGCAGCACCTCGGCGGGAAACCCCGGCTGCCTCTGGTCCAGATTGACCGCCACCATTGAAAAGGAGACCGGGGCCCGCTTGCGCAAGTCTCTCAGCAGCGTCAACAGGGCGTGGCTGTCCTTGCCTCCGCTCAGGCAGACCATGACCCGGTCGCCCTCCGAGATCATGGAAAAATCGGCGATCGCCTGGCCCACCTTTCTCAGAAGCCGCCGTCTCAGCCGAGGCAGATCCCCGCTGGAGGGCGCGGAAGCAGGCGACTGGGGCGCCGTGTCCACCGTCCTCTGCGCAGGAAGCGTGTCATAGAGTCTCAACGGTTTCCTCCAGGCGCACGTAGTCCGCCTTTCTCTTTACAGGCTGGAACCCCTCGGCCAGGATGGCCTCGCGCAAAATGTCTTCCGTGGCCCTGTGATGAGCGCCGGCCGGGGTGATCACGTTTTCCTCGATCATGATGCTGCCCATGTCGTTGGCCCCGTGGTGAAGCCCCTGCCTTCCCACTTCAACGCCCTGGGTCAACCAGGACACCTGGATATTGGGGACGTTGGGCAAAGCGATTCTGGCCAGCGCCAACCAGCGCAGATACTCCTCGCTCGATTCCCGATCGGGGACCTTGCGACTGATCTTGGTGTTATCCGGTTGCAGCGTCCACGGGATAAAGGCCACAAAGCCCCCCGTCCGCCGCTGCAGTTCGTAGATGCGCTCCAGGTGCTCGATGCGGTGCTCCAGGGTTTCCCCCATTCCGAACATCATGGTGGCCGTGCTCGGAAGCCCCAGACCGTGGGCGACCTCCATCACCTCCAGCCACTCGGCCGTGTTGCACTTGTTGGTGTTCTTTTTCCTGACCTCATCCACCAGGATCTCGGCCCCGCCGCCCGGAATCGAGTCCAGTCCCGCGGCTTGCAGCCGGAGAAGCACTTCCCGGGTGCCCATGTCGAAGATCCGGGTGAAGGCATGGATCTCCGGCGGAGAGAAGCAGTGGAGGTGGATCCGGTACCGCCGCTTCAACTCGCTCAGAAGCCGCTCGTACCACTCCAGCGGAAGATCCGGATGGAGCCCGCCCTGCATGAGAATACCGCTGCCGCCAAGCTCCAGGGTCTCCTCGACTTTCTCAAAAATCTCCTGGTGGCTCAGCACGTATCCTTCGCTGGAACCCGGCGGTCGATAAAAGGCGCAAAAGGTGCAGACGGCAGAGCAGATGTTGCTGTAGTTGATGTTGCGGTCCACCACGTAGGTGACGACGCCGTCCGGATGCAACCGCCGCCGGATACGGTCCGCCGTCTGCTGCAATTGCTCGAGGGAAGCCCGCTCGGCCAGGAGGGCATAAACCCCCGGACCCAGCCGTTCTTCCTCGGCCCGACTGAGGCTCTCCTGCACGTTCATGGGCGTAAACTCTTCCACCTGCGCAACTACCGCCCTTCCAGAGTGGCCGTGAATTGCAGTTCCTCGCCGTCACGCACCACTGAAATCTCTACCTCGTCCCCCGGTCGATGTTCCTGCAGAAGGTAAGTCAGGTCGTATATGTTGGTGATCTTTTTCTCCGACCACCCCACGATCAGATCGCCGGATTGCAGTCCGCACTTGGCCGCCGGACTTCCCTCCCTTACGCCGGAAAGCCGAACCCCCTCGACCTCCTCGCCATAGTCGGGAATGATTCCCAGCGAAACTCTGAAACCCGTTCTTCCCGATTCGGGTTGGGCGCCCGCAGTCTTTTGGAAGGCAGGCGGCTGATCCATCCCGCATATGGACCGGGCCGTCCGATGGATGAATTCTACGACCCGGGCGGTCGCGGCAGCCTCGATTTTATCATAGTCATCACTGGGCTTATGGTAGTCCCCATGGACCCCGGTGAAGAAAAAAAGCACCGGAATATCCCGTCCGTAGAAGGAGGAGTGGTCGCTGGGTCCGAACCCTCCGTCACGAAATTTCAGCTCCAGGTCCGCATCCTTGTTCAGTCGAGTCAGCAGGTCCCTCCAGCCCGGCGAGCTTCCCGTGCCGCCAACGATCAAACGCTTGCCCTGCATGCGTCCGATCATGTCCATGTTGATCATGGCCACGGTTTTGTCCAAGGGCACGACCGGATGGTTGACGTAGTGTCGAGAGCCCAGCAGGCCCTGCTCTTCGGCGCTGAAGGCCAGGAAGAGGAGACTGCGGCCAGGTTGACCCCTTCGGGAGGCCAGGGCCCCTGCCAGTTCCAGCAGCCCGGCTGTACCCGAAGCGTTGTCATCGGCGCCGTTGTGGACCTCCCTTCCCGGCTTGGCCGCCAGCGAGCTCACTTCGCCCATTCCGAGATGATCGAAGTGAGCCCCGATCGCCAGCACTTCCTCCGCGAGTTCGCCGGTGCCTTTCAGGAAACCCACCACGTTGCGGGCCGACCGGGTTTCCTTGACCAGATCCGCGCGGAATTTCAGGCGGACACCCGGCACATCCACGGCACTGCCCTTGCGGCTTCGGGCGGCCCCTTCCAGGTCTTCCAGTTTCAATCCGGCTTTAGCCAGAATCCGGCGGGCGGAGGAACGACTGATGGCCAGGGCGGCAATGCCCGAATCGGCGAAAGAGCGGTCGAATCTGAGCTTGGAGAGCGAGCTCCCGGAAAAATCTTCCGAGTCATCGACGAAGACAATGCCCGCGGCGCCCTGGTCCCGAGCCGTTTGGGCCTTGAAGCGCAGGGCATGGTAGCGCCCGAATTGCCCGTGGGGATCGTCTCCCTCGGGGCCGTAGCGCGAAACGAAGACGAATTTCCCCTTCACATCCGAATTCCGATAGTCGTCATACTGGAGCGACGGCGCGGAAATGCCGTACCCCGCAAAGTGGGCCGCACCCTCGAACTCCCCGGTCAACGAGAATGAAACCGGCGAAAAGTCGCTGCCCGGTTCCAGAACGCTCCTTCCACCCGTCTGATTGGAGGAGCCGGCCTTCCCCCATGCCACCTCCAGGGAATTCGCCGAGCCCAACCGCACCCCGGAGACAAAGGAGAACTCCTGAAAGTAGCTCCCCTCGTCCCCCAGGGGCACCAGGTTCCTCCGGGCGAACTGTTCCGCAATGTAGCGGGCCGCCTTCTCCGCTCCCGGGCTTCCGGCGAGCCGCCCTTCCAACTCATCGGAGGCCAGATATCGGATGTGCGGCATCAGACCTTCGGAGCTGATGCCGCCGGTGGCCGTTGCCGGTACCAAGGAACGGAAGTGCCAGTTGCCGATTGGCACCAGAATGGCAGGCACCAGCAGAATGGCCCACACGATCGAGTTTTTTCGGTTGAATGCAATCTTCATGGTCGTTATCGGGTATCGATCTCGCCGCGCCTGGCGGCAGCCAAGGAGTACTCCCTGATGGCCCTGAATCCAAACTCAGTCGGATGACTCGGCCACCGGAGCCGGGGGAACTGACAGCAATCTCCAGCCTTTCTTCTTTGCGGGCAGGAAGTAGTAGGCTTGAACCCGGGGATATCGCTTCAGGTAGCCTTGGGCTTCCTGCGGGCCCATTACAAAAAGCGCATTGTCGAGGGCATCTCCCTCCATCCCGGTTCCGGCCACCACGGCCACGCTGAGCAGACCCCGAACAGGACGTCCGTTTCTGGGGTCCATGATATGGGAATAGGTCACACCCTCGACACTAAAGGAATTCTCATAGCTGCCTGAAATCGACAAGCACCGGTTCTCGAGTGCGACGGTGAGGGCGCTTCTTTGGGGGTCGCGCGGAAAGACCGGGTCTCGAACCCTGATTTTCCAGGCGGTCATTCCGGGAGGTGTGCCCAAACCGAAGACCGTGCTGCCGCCCGCGCTCACCAGAGCGCTTTCGATTCGGTACTCTCTCAGCAGGCTCACCACCCGGTCCACCGCATACCCCTTGGCGATGCCTCCCAGGTCGAGAGCCATGCCGTCCCGGCCGAAGCGGACGGTACGCCGGTCGGGATCGAGGCTGAGCTTGCGGTAACCCACCCTCTGCAGCACCTTGCGAAGCTCGGTCTCGGGCGGCAGGCGACCCTCGCCTCCGAAAAATCCCCAAGCCCTCATCAACGGCTGCACGGTTACGTCGAAGGCTCCCCGGGATTGCCGGCTGAACGCAAGGCACCTTTGCAGGAAGTCAAACAGTTCCGGCTCCACCCGGACCGGTTCCCGACCTGCCCGCCGGTTGATGAAGGAGACGGCGCTGTTCCGCTTGTAGACACTCATCAGGCGGTCGATGCGGTCCACCTCATCGAAGGCGCTCTCCGCCACCAGCGCCAGGTCCTCCCGGCCGGTGCCGTAGAGCTGAATCCTGTAAGTGGTGCCCATGGAGGCATGACTGCCTCGGTAGTGGGCCACTGCCGGACCGGAACCGCTGGCGCCGAGGCTGATAAAAAGGGGCGGAGCCCCCACAAGCAACACCAGTAACTGCGCCAGGCACTTCCTCGCCATTGCAGGAAACTAAACCCTTTGGGTGATCAGCTTCTGTTCCGGCTCTCCGGGTTGAGGCTCCGGCCAGGTCACCCTTTCCTTGCTGTCCATGGCCCGATTGGCATAGATCACCGCCCGGGAGTCTGCGGCGCCCACGTCCAGATCCGCCAGCGGCTTCTTGCCCTGGCGAATGCACTCGAAGAAATGCTCGTCCTCGGCCTGAATGGGATTGCGCTCGCGTTCGACCTCGATCACGCCCAGATCGACCAGCCAGCGGCGGGCATGCTCGACTTCGCGAGCCACGAATCCCCGGGACTCCGCGGGAGGCTCCGACGTAATGGGAACCCCTCTGGCCTTCTCGAGGATGGTGGCTCCCGCCATCCAGTCCAGCTCTTTGGGAATCCTGGTCGACTCTCCGCCGGTGGGGGCTCCGCGAGCCAGCTTCTGGGGATAGAAGGTGGCTCTGGGATCATTGCGCCCCAGGGTAATTTCAATGGTTCCACGATCTCCCAGAATGGTTTCCGAGAATTCCAGGTGCCGGTTGTGACCGATGGCGCTGAAGAGGAACTTCTGTCCCCGGGGATATTGGTAAATCACGGCCACGTTGTCGAAGATCTCGCGGCCATCCTTCCAGTAGTCGTTGCCGCCGACTCCGGTGACGCTGACCGGCTCCGACTCGAAGGCCCAGTTGGCCACGTCCGCCATATGGGACCCCAGTTCGGCCATCAGGCCCCCCGAGTACTCCCGGTACATCCTCCAGTTGATGCTTCGTTCCAGCCCGGGATCGGGAACCGGGCGGCGCCAACTGGTATTTCGGTGCCATTGGGCCCGGATCGTCATCACCCGGCCCAATACCCCGGTGTGAATCATGCGCATGGCATTGCGGTAGACCCCGCTGTAGCGCCGCTGAAGCCCTACCTGCAAAACCAGTTCGGGGTGGCGGCGCTTGGCCTGGTAGACCCTCGGAATCTCCCCTTCCTCCTTCATCAGGCACTTCTCGACGAAGACGTGTTTTCCGGCGCTCAAGGCCTCCAGCAGCATGGGAACGTGCAAGTGGTAGGGGGTGGTGATGAAGACCGCCTCGACGTCCTTGCGTTCCAGCACGCGACGGTAGTCGCCCGTCTCGGTATCGGGTCTGCCGCCGATCTCCTGCACCCCCTTGGCCAGGTTGGGCGGGTAGGTGTCGCACAGGACGGCGCATCGCCCGGACTTCAGGGTGCTCAAGTTTCGCAGGTGGTTTCTTCCCTGAGAGCCGGTGCCGATCAGGGCGTAAACCACGGGCGAATCCAGGTTCCGGGCTGAAATGACTGCAGGGGCCGCGGCCTGGGAGGCTGCAGCGGCTGCGGCCGCCATGGAATTCTTCAGAAAGCTGCGGCGGTCGATGGACGAATGATGCCGGTGGTCAGACATTCAATTCTCCCTCTCGAATCTCGTTCCGGCCGGATGAGCCGATCGATCACAGTGTATTCCCTTTCACCCCGAAACCAAAGCAGAGCCGGTATAATCGCACAGTGACTTCACTGCAACAGACCTTCGATCGATCGCTGGAAATCCTCTTTGAACTGATCCGGATCGAATCGGTCAACCCTACTCTCGTGTCCGGAGGGGCCGGAGAGCAGGCCATTGCCGAACATCTTTCCGGACTGCTGAAAAGCGAGGGCATCCCAAGCGAACTGCAGCCGGTTGCCCCGGGACGATTCAACGTGCTGGCCGCGGTGCAAGGGTCCGGCCCCGGACCCAGAGTGCTCCTGAACGGACACCTCGACACGGTGAGTATCGCAGGGATGAATCGCCCCCTGGTGCCGGTTCTCAGGGAGGGAAGAGTCTACGGCCGGGGGGCGCAGGACATGAAGGGAGGGCTGGCGGCAGCGGTAGCGGCGCTGTTGGCGCTGTCCCGGAACAAGGAGGACTGGAAGGGCGAGGTTGTGCTGGCAGCGGTGGCCGATGAGGAGGACTTGAGCCTGGGAACCACCTGCTTTCTGGAGCATTGGCCGCGGGACAGACCCTTCGATTTCGCGCTGGTGCTGGAACCGACCGATCTTCAGGTGGCCACGGCCCACAAGGGGTTTGCCTGGGTTGAAGTCACGACCTACGGGAAGGCAGCCCACGGCAGTCGACCGGCGGACGGCTTGGATGCCATTCGCCTGATGGGTCGGGTCCTGGGCCACCTGGACCGACTGGACCGGGATCTGCAGAGCCATCCCCATCACCGACTCTTGGGATCGGGCTCGCTGCACGCCTCACTGATCGAGGGCGGCCGCCAATGGAGCAGCTACCCCGACCGCTGCCGCTTGAAATACGAGCGAAGGACCGTTCCGCCTGAAACGCGGGAAACCGTCGAAACCGAATTCCGGCGAATCCTTCAAACTTGCCGCGATCAGGATTCCCGCTTCCGGGGGGACGCCGCGCTGGTCTGCGCGCGAGAACCCTTTGAAACCGACCCCGAACAGGCTGTCCTGAAGCATTTTTGTCGCACCGCCCGATCCCAATGCCCCGGCCATGTTTGCTGGGGCAGCGTTTCATTCTGGACTGATGCCGCCCTGTTGGCGGCCGCCGATATCCCGACCCTGGTCTTCGGTCCTCGAGGAGCCGGGCTGCATTCCCTGGAAGAGTATGTGGTGGCTGAGGACCTCGGCGATTGCGCCGAGATCATCTATCGTTTCGTGACTCGAGCCTGACCGGACTAACGGTCGCGGTCCAGAATCAACCGGGGGATCGCCTGCAGTGCGCTACGGTAGGGGGAGGGCGGAAAGCACTCCATGGCTGCATGGGCTCTTCCGGCGAACTCCTCGGCACGTTCCCGAGCTTTCTGCAGGCCCCGGTACCGGGTCACGATGGCGAGAATTTCCTCCTTGGAGACAGAGCGAAACGCCTTCTCCCGCAGGACCGTCTCGATCTTGCGGGACTCGTCCCGATCGCAGGACTGAAGGGCGTACACCAGCGGCAAGGTCATTTTGCCCTCTTTGAGGTCGCTCCCCACCGGTTTACCCAGAACCCTTTGCGAAGAGCTCAAGTCGAGGATATCGTCAGTGACCTGGAAGACCAGTCCCAGGCTCAGGCCATACTCACCCAGCGCCCGTTCCTGCTCATCGCTCACTCTACCCAGCAACCCTCCAATCCTGGCGCAGCCGGAAAACAGATGAGCGGTCTTGCGGCGGGCAATATCCAGCACCTGCCGCTCGCTGACCCTGGAGCTTCCATCCAGGGAGAGTTGAATCAATTCCCCCTCCACCATTCTCTGGGTCAAGTCGATCAGGATGTCCAGGATGCGAAAGTTGCGTTCCTGCAGCGCCACGTAGAAGGACTGCATGTAGAGCCAGTCGCCCACCAGCACCGTGATTTGATTACCCCACTTGTGGTTGGCGCTGGGGCGCCCGCGTCGGACCCTGGCCCCATCGATGATGTCGTCATGGACCAGGGTGGCGGTATGAATGAACTCGACCACGGCAGCCAGCTTGATGGCCGACTCGTTAACCTGACCGCAAAGCTTGGTGCAGAGCAACAGCAGACTGGGACGGATGCGTTTCCCGCCGCCCTCCTGCAGATATTTGCCGATCTCCTCGATGGTCCCGACCGGAGAATGGCGCTGGCGCGCAAATTCCCCTTCGACCCGCCGCAGTTCGTCTTTAACCAGGTGAAATATCTCTTGAGGACGCACTCAAACCCTTCCGGTTATCGATCGGGACAAACTGTGAGTGGACCGGAACCGAGGCCAGGGGCCGTCATTGCGGCGTCTCGCGATCCGGGTGGAACAGCCGCTGATAGTTCTCCGTCGTACACTTGGCCAGGGTATCCAGGCTGACCTGCTTGACCTCTGCCAGGACTTTGGCCGTCTCCACCACGAAAGCCGGCTCGCTGCGCCGTCCGCGAAAAGGCACCGGAGCCAGGTAGGGGGAATCCGTCTCGATCAACAGCCGGTCCATCGGCACCTCGCGGGCCACCTGGCGGATGTTACGGGCTTTGGGAAAGGTCAACAGTCCCGAAAACGAGATGTGAAATCCCATCTCCAGGCAGTCCCGGGCCATGGCCAGGCTGCCGCTGAAACAGTGCATCACACCCGGCGAACCGCTATTGCCGCAGTGCTCGCCCAGAATCCCCAGTGTCCGGTCTTCGGCCTCCCTGGTGTGGATCACGACCGGAAGACCCGCCTTTCGGGCCAGAGACAGCTGGCGGGCAAATACCGCTTCCTGCTCGCCGGGCGGAGAATGACTGTAATGGAAGTCCAGTCCGATTTCTCCCCAGGCAACCAGCCTGCCCGACTGCGCCAACCGGACAAGGTACGCCAGGCTCGTCTCCGAGGCCAGGCGCGCCTCGTGGGGATGAATTCCCGCAGCCACATCCAGGTCTTCCTCACGCTCTCCCAGCAAGACCGCCTTCTCGGTTTTTGCCGGATCCACCCCGTCTCCGATCACCAGTACGCGTTCCACCTGTGCCGATCGGGCTCGATCCAGAACTGATGGGAGGTCCGATTGAAACTCGGCTTCCGCCAGATGGGCGTGGGAATCAATGAACATCAGCCTGGTGGGGATTTTCGGGCTCTCTCCCTGAACCGGTGTCGCGCCGCTTCGAAGAGAATGGGTGAAATCGACAGGAATATGATCAGCAGGACCACCTTCTCCAGGTTGTCGCGAACCCAGGCCACCTGACCCAGGTAATACCCGGCCAGGACCATCGACACCACCCAAAAGATACCACCGAACACATTGAAGGCGGCAAAGCGGGGGTAGGACATCTGACCAATGCCAGCCACGACCGGCGCAAAGGTTCGGGCGAAGGGCACGAAGCGGGCCAGGACGATCGCTTTTCCTCCGTGCTTCTCGTAGAACACCCGGGCGTAGTGGAGGTGCTTCTTGCGGAACCAGAAGCTGTCTTCCCTCTTGTAGAGAGCGACTCCGGCTCTGAAGCCAATGCCATAGCCCACGGCGTCGCCGACGATGGCCATCACACTCAGCAGCACCATCAGAAAGGTGACGTCGAAGAACCCTTTTGCTGCCACCAGACCCGCCAGGAACAGCAGGGAGTCCCCGGGCAGGAAAAAACCGATAAACAAGCCGGTTTCCGCAAAGACGATGGCCGCCAGCACCAGGTAGCCACCCGACCGGATCAGGTCGGTCAGCTTTTCCGGGTTATAGAGACTTTCGAAAAACTCGAGTATCGCTTCCAAGGAACCTCCGGGGCTTGAGCCCCACCCTATTTCAGGCGAGCGCCGTTGGGGACCTCCTCCAGAAAGGTTGCCAGCACCGGTCTGTCTTCTTCTCCAACCGACGCCGCCAGCAACATCCCGTTGGATTCCAGTCCCCGCAGCTTTCTCGGCTGCAGGTTGGCCACCACTATGATCTTCTTTCCAACCAGGCTCTCCGCGGGATAGGCCTGGGCGATTCCAGCCACGATCTGCCGGGTTTCCCGTCCCATATCCACGGTCAGCCGCAAGAGTCGGTCGGCGCCCTTGACCTTTTCGGCCTCAACCACCTGGCCCACCCGCAGATCGACCTTGACAAAATCCTCGATGGTAATGGTGTTTCCGCCGGCGGATGACCGCGCCGAAGACCTGGTGGAGCCCGGGGCCTGCTCCCGGACTGCAGGGGGCTTTTTCTTGCCCTGATTGTCAGCGGACTTCTTCTGCCCGCCGCTGCCGGAGCCGAAAAGCGAGTCCAGCAGAGACTTTCTGTCCAGGCGCGGGAAAACGGCCGTGATTTCACCCAACTTGTTTCCCGACAATTCCCGGCTCCATTGCAGCCGGTCCAGCCGTTGAAGGTTCAACGCTTCCTGCTGCCCCAACTGTTTCCAGACCTTGACGCAACTGGCGGGCAACACCGGCGCCAGCAGGACAGTGACGATCCGCACCACCTCGGCGCAGGTGTGGAGAATGGTCGCCAGGCGGGGCCGCTGGGCCTCGTCTCCCGCCATGGTCCAGGGAGCGCAGACATTGATGTACTTGTTGGTGCGGGAAAGCAATTCCCAAACCGCCTCCAGGGCTCTGCTGAAAGCCAACCGGTCCATGTGGCCTTGATAGGCTTCAATGGTCGCCAGGGCATGTTTCTTCAGTTCGTCCTCCAGCGACGAAGGCTCAGCGGAGGGGGGTGGAACGGTGTCGGCAAAGTTCCTGGAAATCAGCGCCAGGGTGCGCGAGACCAGGTTGCCCAGATCGTTGGCCAGGTCGCTGTTGGTCCTCTGAATCATGGCCTGGTAGGAAAAGTTGCCGTCGGCTCCAAAGGGGATCTCCCGCAACAGAAAATACCGGACCGCATCCGAACCGAAGTGGTTGAGCAGCAGATGGGGGTTGATGACGTTGCCGCGAGACTTGGACATCTTGGCTTCGTCCTTGAGCCACCAGCCGTGGGCGTGGACCCGTTCGGGAAGCGGGAGGCCGGCTGCCAACAGGAAGGCCGGCCAATAGACGGTGTGAAAGCGAATGATGTCCTTTCCCACGAGTTGAACCTGGGCCGGCCAGTACTTGCGGAACTGTTCCTGCTCCTGGCTGTTTCCGAATCCGATTCCCGAGAGGTAGCCCACCAGGGCGTCGAACCAGACGTAGATGACGTGGTTGTCGTCCACGGGAACGGGAATGCCCCACTTGACCGAGGTCCGGCTGACGGAAAGGTCCTTGAGGCCATCGCTGACGAAGCGCATCACCTCGTTGCGACGAGACGACGGGTTGATGAACTCGGGGTGTTTCTCGTAGAGATCCAGAAGCTGCTTCTGAAAGGCAGACAGCTTGAAGAAATAGCTGTCTTCGGTGACCCGCTCGGTGGGTCGCTGACAGACGTCGCAGTCGGGGGGCGATTCAGCCTCGGGCGCAAACAGGTTGCAGGGAATGCAGTACCAGCCGGAATACTCGCCCTTGTAGATGAAACCCTTGTCGAAGGCGCGCTGGAACACCTCGGCGGCGGCCGCGTAGTGGCTCTTGCCGGTGGTGCGAATGAAACGGTCGTACTCCACCCCGAACCGCGACCACAACTTGCGGTAGGCTCCCGCGTTTCGATCGGCCAGCACCGCCGGCGACACCCCCTGGGCGGCGGCGGCCCGCTCGATGTTCTGGCCGTGCTCGTCGGTGCCGGTGAGAAAGCACACGTCGTGGCCTTGCATCCTCTTGTAGCGACTCAAGCAATCGGCCACCAGGGTGGTATAGGTGTGTCCCAGGTGCGGCCGGGCATTGATGTAGTAGAGAGGGGTGGTGATGTAGAAGGTATCCATTGAAGTTGCGGGTCGCAGGCTGCCGACGGCCCCTCTATCCCAACTGTTTTCCCTGCTGCTTCAGGAATTCTTGAACCACCTGCCGCTGCACCTGCTTGAAGGGCACCTGGTGGCGATGGGCCAGCACCTTGCATTCCTCATACTCGGGAGAAAAACTGACGATTCTTCCATCCATCCGGGCCACTTTGACAGACACCCTGCCCAGCGGACCCTCCACCGGCTCAACCGTTCTCTCCAACACCTGCCGATGGCATTGGTGATAGCGAAGGCCCAGGGTGGTGGTTTCCTCGAACAGCACCTTGGAGACCCCATCCAGGAGCTCCATTGGAAGGATGACGGTCAGAAGGATTCCCGGACGGTTCTTTTTCATCTGGACCGGGCAGGTGAACACGTCATGCACTCCCAGTTCAAACAGCTTCCCCTGAACATATCCGATAATCTGGGGGCTCATGTCGTCGATGTTGGCTTCCAGAACCCACACCCCGGAATCCGGGGAAGCTGAATCGGAATCGACCCGGCGGCCGCTCAACACTCGCAGAACGTTGGCTCCTTCCTTGTGATCCCGACTGCCGGCGCCGTACCCGATTTTCTCTACCCGAAAGCCAGGCAACTCCCCGAAACTCCGGCAAATGGTGGTCAGGATCGCCGCTCCCGTCGGCGTGACCAGTTCGCCTCCGATCCGGTTGGAGTAGACGGGCACTCCCTTGAGCAGTTCCGCTGTCGCCGGAGCGGGAACGGGCATGGTCCCGTGCGCGCAGTCTACCGTCCCCCAACCCACGTTGAGCGCGGAGGCCAGGCACCGGGGCGCGCCCAACCAGTGCAATCCGACAAAGGTTCCGACAATATCGACGATGGCGTCCACGGCTCCCACTTCGTGAAAGTGAACCTTTTCCACCGTGGTGCCGTGCACCTTGGCCTCGGCTTCGGCAAGCCGGAGAAAGGACCGGCAGGCATTGTCCTGGACCCAGGCATCCAGAGTGCTGCCTCGGATGATCTTCTCGATGGTCGAATAGTGCCGGTGATGGTGCTCTTCGCCGGTTTCCACGTCGTACTTGGTTGCCTGAATTCCCGCCTTGTCGACGCGGTAGGATTTGAGATGGAAGTTTCTGACGCTCAGCTTTTCCAGCTCGGAGGCGAGATGCTCCGGCGGGAGTCCCAAATCCACCAGCGCTCCCAGGATCATGTCTCCACTGATTCCCGAGAAGCAGTCGAAATAAAGTGTCTCACACCTTTGACTTCCCACCTGTCTCGCCTCCAAGGAGCTGTTCGGCGCCGTTGCGCTCCGAAAAGGGGCAACCCCGCTTCCGAGACAGAACACTAGGCCCGGATTCAGCCGTTTGTCAAGGTGAACCCTGCCCTCTACGGGTCACCGATGAATCATCCCGCCAGGATAGCTGAGGCAGAGGCCGGTTCGACATGGAAGCCTCTGGGGCGAGTCCTGTTCCTACTGCATGAATTGGACAAAGACTTCGTTGGAGAACAGTCGCCCCTTGGGGGTCAGCTTCAAAAGGTCTCCTTCGATTTCGATCAGCCCCCCTTGGGCCAGTTGGCTCAATTCGCGGCCGAAACGGTCCCGCAGGTCAAACCCGAATTTTCGCCGACAGCGCCGCAGGTCCAGGCCGGCATTGAGCCGCAGACCCAGAAAGACCACCTCTTCGAGATGCTGCTCGGGAGTGATCTCGGATCGAAAGGTGGCGGCAGGCTCTCCAGACTCCAGCAGCTCGACGTAACGGGCGGGATCTCGCTCATTGCCCCAACGCTCCCCCGCCCAGTAGGAATGGGCGCCGCACCCGAAACCGATGAAGGGTTGATCGGTCCAGTACTTCAGGTTGTGGCGCGACTGCCGGCCCGGCCTGCAGAAGTTGGAGATTTCATACTGCTCCCAGCCGGCGCTTCCCAGCCATTCCACCGACTCCTGGTACCAATCGGCAACCAGTTCCTCGTCCGGCAAAGAGGCGCCTGCCGGTCCCTCTCTCCTCCCCAGATGTGCATCTTCGTGGATCTCCAGCAGATACAGGGAGAGGTGCTCCGGCGAGAGAGCCGCCACCCGGCCCAGGTTCTCCTGCCAGTCCTCCTCCGTCTGGCCCGGCAGACCGGCAATCAGGTCGACGTTCAAGTTGTCGATCCCGTTGCGGCGACACAGCTCCACGGTTGAGATCGAATCGGCCACACTGTGAGACCGGCCGACCTTCTTCAGCAGGTGGTCCTGAAAAGTCTGGACCCCAAGGCTGATTCGATTGACACCCGCCGCCCGGTAGCAGTCCAGCTTGTCGTCCGTCACGGTGCCGGGATTGACCTCCAGGGTAATCTCGGGCACAGGAGCGAGGGAGAGGGAATTCCGAACCGACTTCAGGGTTTGCCCGATCTCCTGCCCATCCACCAGGGACGGGGTGCCGCCACCCACAAAAATGGAATCGATCACCCAATCGGCGGTACCGCTTCCCTTTCCATTCAACCTCTGCAAGAGCCCCGGCAGCGCTTCCATTTCCCGCCGCAACGCCCCGAAATAGGGCTTGATCAAACTCCCGGGAAACACTCCCGAAGCGAAATGGCAGTAGCTGCACTTTGACAGGCAGAAGGGAATATGGATGTAGAGTCCGAGGTAATTCGACATCAGACAATTCTTACAGATAGATCAACTTGTGGTCGGGATCGGACAGGTCGATGGCGTCGTACAACTCATCCAGGAATTCCGGTCCGTAGCGCGACAGAAAGTAGAAAATGTTGATCTGACGTTCCTGAAATCCGCCTGAGGGATAGAGCGTCGTCAAGAGGCTGTTGACCTGCCGCGTCAGGATCCCCCGCCGGCGGGACTCGGCACTCACAAATTTGGATCGAAGGTTCTCCAATTGGTACTGGATTTTTTTACGTGCGGTCCCCAAGGCTCCAACCAGCGTGGGATCCACTGACTTCAGGGACCCCTCCATCTCACCGAGGCGACGGTCGATTGCACACTGGAGCCGATCGAAGCTGTTGCCGACCTCCTGGTTGACGGTCCCCTCCACGATCTGCTGCAGCAGTGCCTGGCTCCCTCCGAACAAGTCGCAGAATTCCAACCGGTATTTGGCCAGCAACTTCTGCATCCTTCTTTCTATCACCGTAAACCCGGCCCGCGGAACGACCGGCGGCATGACCCTTCCCAGGGCATGGTAAAGCGGAGAGATCTGGGCATGGTAGGCCACCTCGGATGGGCCCGCTACGTAGGCCAGCGTCGGAAGCAGGAAATCCTGCACGACGGGTCTGAAGAGCACGTTGGGACTTACCTTCTCCGGAGCCCGCTCGACGAGGCCCGGGAAATCGGGCAGCGGCTCGCCATTCCCCCGCAAAGAAAATCCCCCGCGGGTACCCACCACTCCCCGCCGCTTCCCGTCCTGCTCCCAAAAGAGAAAGCTGGTCCCTGCCTCCCGGCTGACCTGAGGGGAATAGCCGGCGCCGGCCAGTTGCCGGTTGCGGTCACCAAGCAGCTCATCCAGTTTCTCCCAGGCCTCGACAGCCTGCAGGAATACCGGGCTGGCCATTTTCTTGAGGGATGGCTCCCGCGGATCCAGCAGGATGAGTCCGTACTCGGAAAGGAGAAAGGAAACGACTTCCGCAAACGCCTCCCCAAAGGTATTCCCCTCCCGATACACCCGATTCAATCGGGCGGCCAGCACGGGCTTGAATTCGGAATCCGGAAGGCCCTGCAGAAACCGGTCCAGGTGGCCCGCGATCGAAGGACCCAAGGCAATGGGTCCCACCGGCAACCGATTGCCTTCCGATTCTTGAGCAAACTGGAACGATTCCAGAGTCGAGTCAGCCGCCAGAATCCAGGTGCGGCCAACTTCCTCGAGATCGTGGTCCTCGGTGGCCATCCAGAACAGGGGGACCGCTTCCACGCCCCGGCGTCGGTAGGCCTCGGCCAGTTTGACGGCGGTCAGGGCCTTGTAAATGGTGTAGGCGGGACCGGCAAACAAGCCAACCTGCTGGCCGGTAACCACTGCCCGGCAGTGGTCTCCGGCCAGGCGGTCCAGGTTCTCCATGGTTTTGGCGGAAGCGCCCCAGCGCCGATTCTGGCGCCTCAGGATCTCCACCAGGGCCGCGCGATGGGCCAGGTGAGGCCAAGGGCCGCCAGGCCCGGGCCTTCCGGAGAATACACTGGCGGAAACGCCGGGAAAGAAGGACTGAACCTTCTCGGCGTGGTAAAGGTAATCCACCAGCAGGGCCGGCGTTTTCGGAATCCTTTCGAAACTCAGACCCACCGACTTGGCCATCGTGTGTCCCGGGCAGCTCAGGCTATATTTGTTGGAGGGGCGGATTGCTCTCGAGGGAGGCTTCCGCATGCTGATCCGGCCTCCCCGAGCGGCGATTCAGAAAAGCCGCTTCGACAAAGGCCCTGAAGAGAGGATGGGAGACCAGGGGTTTGGACTTGAACTCCGGATGGAACTGGCAACCGACGAACCAGGGATGATTCTCTACTTCCACCACTTCCGCGAAGCTGTTGTCCGGGGAGTATCCCACGACCCTCATGCCATTGGCAGTCAGCGTCTCCTCATATTCCCGGTTGAATTCGTAACGGTGGCGGTGGCGCTCCGAGATCTCGGTTTGACCATAGGCCTGAACGGTCCGCGAGTCGGGATCGAGGATGCAGGGATAGGCCCCCAGGCGCATGGTGCCGCCCAGATCATCGATACCTCTCAATTCCCTCAACTTGTAGATGACACGATGGGGTGTGGCGGGATTGAACTCGGAACTATGAGCCTCCTCCAGGCCGCAAGCGTTGCGGGCAAATTCAATCACTGAGCACTGCATTCCCAGGCAAATGCCGAAAAAGGGCACTTTTCGAGTTCGAGCGTAGTTGATGGCACGAATCATCCCGGAAATTCCCCGTTTGCCGAAGCCTCCGGGAACCAGAATGCCGTCGAATGGAGCCAACTGTTCGGCCCAACTGTCTCCCTCGACGCCTTCGGCCTCGATCCAATGGATTTCGGTCTTGAGACGGTGAAACAGCCCTGCGTGGATCAAGGCCTCCTTGAGACTCTTGTAGGATTCCTCGAACTCGACATACTTGCCGACCACGCCGATTTTCACCGAATCCGAGGGATGCTTGATGCGCTCCACCAATTCCCGCCACCGGGTCATTTCGGAATTTCTGATCGGCATTTCCAATTGCTTGAGAACGATTTCGTCGAGACCCTCCGCGGCCAGGGTGAGGGGCACTTCGTACACTGACTCCACGTCTCTGGCGGTGATGACGGCATCCTCCGCCACCGAACAAAAGAGGGCGATTTTTGCCTTCAGCCCCTTGGAGAGGAAACGCTCGGTCCTGCACAGCAGAATATCGGGTTGAATGCCGATGGCTCTCAATTCCTTGACGCTGTGCTGGGTGGGTTTGGTCTTGAGCTCCCCGGCGGCATTGATATAAGGGACCAGGGTCAGATGAACGAAGAGGGAGTTGGGACGTCCAAGATCCTGGCGCAGTTGCCGGATTGCTTCCAGGAAGGGCAGTGACTCGATATCGCCGACGGTTCCACCGATCTCGACAATGCTGACATCCACCTCGGTGGCCACCTTCCTGATGGCAGCCTTGATCTCGTTGGTGATATGGGGAATCACTTGAATCGTCTTGCCCAGATAATCCCCCCGCCGCTCCTTCTGGATCACCGATTCATAGATCCTGCCGGTGGTCAGGTTGTGGTCTTGAGTCAACTTGCTGTCGGTGAAGCGCTCATAGTGCCCCAGGTCCAGGTCCGTTTCGGCTCCGTCGTCGGTGACGAACACCTCCCCGTGCTGGAAGGGGCTCATGGTGCCGGGGTCCACATTGAGGTAAGGATCGAACTTCTGCAGGCTGACTCGATATCCCCGGCTCTCCAGCAGGCGGCCAATCGAGGCCGCCGCCAGCCCTTTCCCCAAAGATGAGACGACTCCACCGGTCACGAATATGAACTTGGCCCCCATGCCGACTCCTTTCCTTGTGTTTTGCCTCTCCGGGAATGGACTCTTTCCGGACGATCAGTCCACCCTGCCTCCCGGGAGCTTGCCTTGAGCGGCAAGCTCATTGATTCGAACCAGGTCTTCAGGCGTGTCCACCGCCACCCCACGGTATTCGTACGCCACCACTCTTATCCGATATCCGTTGTAAAGGAAACGGAGTTGCTCCAGGTCTTCCACGTCTTCCAGCCGGCAGTCCGGCAGATCGGGCAGGATTTCCAGGAAGGCCCTGCGGTAGGCATAGATCCCCACGTGCTTGAATACGGCCGCCGGTTTCCCACTGCCGAGTCGTTGCCGCCGCAAATGGGGAATGGTGGACCGAGAAAAATAAAGGGCATCCCCATGGCGATCCGTGACCACCTTGACCACGTTGGGATCGGAAATCTCCTCTGCCTCGGCACAACATTTCAGCGTCGAGATCATCAGGGTCGGATCGGAACGGAACGGTTCGATGATGGCTTCAATGCAACCCGGATCCATCATCGGCTCGTCACCCTGAAGGTTGACCACCACGTCGACTTCCAGGTTCCGCCCTATCTCCGCCACCCTCTCGGTTCCGGATCGATGAGTCGCGGAAGTCATGCAGACCCTGCCCCCAAAGACCTCGACCGCGTGCACGATTCGCTCGTCGTCGGTGGCCACGATGACCCCGGCAATTCCCCGAGAGGCCGATGCCCGCTCGTAGACGTGCTGAATCATGGTTTTATTGGCAATTTTTGCGAGGGGTTTTCCGGGAAACCGTGTCGACTGAAAACGGGCGGGAATTACTACGGCAGCCTTCAGATCATTTTTGGTCAAAGCCTGATCGGAGTCTGACGATGAGGGGCCTCGCTGAAACCGGGCCGTTAGAAGGATTCCCCGTATCTTTGTTGAAAATCCGGCAGAGATCAAGCCCTAATTTGGGGGATCTCCCGCTTCGGTGGACGGCCGCCCGCGAGCAAATTCAGCCGGCCGGATTTCGAGGCGAGACTACATTCGGGAAAGTCCCGCAAAATTCGATCCCGTTCCTCCCTCGGATTGACGCCGGTCAGGAGTCTTCGGTCCTTTACTTTTCCGCGGGCTTGGGGCAAACTGAGGCCGGGCTTCATGCAGATAGATTACTTACCCCCAAGCCTTCATGAGTCGGAGCGGTGCTCCATGAAAGGACGACGCTTTCCCGTGGCTGCTCTCTTCCGCACAACCGCAGGATCGATCGGTCTTGGGCTTTTGCTTGGCTGCTTCTCATTGTGCATGGCACAAGGCGGATTGTCGGGAGACTCTTCTTCGGAGAACGGATTTTCCTCGCTGAAGATCGACGTGGATCTGGTACTCGTCAGCGCGACCGTCACCGATCACAGCCGCCGCTTCGTGACCGGATTGGAAAAGCAGCACTTTCGCATCTTTGAAGACAAGATCGAACAGGAGATCAGGCACTTCAGCAACGAGGATGTGCCGACCTCGATCGGGCTGCTGTTCGATGTCAGCAGCAGCATGGGAGACAAGATTGCCCGCGCCAGGGACGCGGCCGTGGCCTTTCTCAAGACCAGCAATCCGGCCGATGAGTACCTGTTGATCGCCTTCGCCGACCGGCCTTCAGTGGAGGAGGATTTCACCTCCGACATCAGCGAGATCCAGAACCGCCTGGTTCACAAGAGAGCCAAGGGATCGACGACGCTCTACGATGCCATCTACCTGGCCCTGGAGAAGATGAAACAGGCAAACCACTCCAAGAAAGCTATCCTGCTCATTACCGACGGCGAGGACACCCGCAGCCGCTATTCCCTGATCAATGTCCGAAATGCCGTCAAGGAAGCCGACGTGCAAATTTTCGCCATCGGCATTGTCAATTCCTACTATTCCGACTTGGCCCGCGGCCGCTCCGGACGGGGTATCCTGGAACAGATCACCGAGATTACCGGGGGGCGGTCCTACTTCCCCAACTCCGTTTACGAGCTTGAGGACATCTGCACCAAGATTGCCATCGAGCTCAAGAACCAGTACATCCTGGGCTATTCCTCCACCAATCGCGCCAAGGATGGCCGCTGGCGCAAAAT
>VXMN01000204.1 GCA_009841055.1 Acidobacteriota bacterium | reverse complement strand
GCCTCCGGATAGGACTTCATCACGCCCCCCACTACGCCGGTCACCTGCCTCTTGCCCACCTGTTCGGTTGCCTCGGGGTCATTGTTGACTGGCATGGGTTCCTACTTTAACAGATGGCCAAACAGGACCTGAACTAAACTGATCTTCTATAATGTATGGATCGGCCCGGTCGAGCAACGCGGGTTGAAGCCGGTCGAGATCAAGATGAGCCCTTGAAGGAGGTTGGGGGTAATGTTCGATCAGGAATGGAGACTGCTTGCCACCATTTTGATGGTCCTGGTAGCCGTGGCGGCCCAGGTCCTCTTCCGCCGGGTGCGACGCCGCCTGAAGGACGTGATTCGAAGGGAACACCCCTTCGGCCCGATGCTGCACAGCGGATCGGACTGGGCGTTCATCCTGCTCAGCCTGACCGTATGGGTCGCGGTGGCTTCGGGAGTGCTGGCGGCCATTCCTCAGACCCGGTTTCTCACCACCAAAATGTTGGAGCTGCTGTCCCAGGGGCTTTCCCAGCTGGGAGGGTTCTTCGACAGCTCAATTGTGCCGGGGAAGACCGATTTTACCATCACGGACCTCTTCCTGGTCCTGATTGCCATTGCGGTGATTGCGCTGCTGGCCCGGGGAGTTCGCCGCCTGCTGCTCAACTACATCCTCGACAAGACCCCCCTGGACCTGAGCGTGCGCCATGCGGTGGCGACCTCCGCCCAGTACCTGATCGTCATCGTCGGGTTCCTGCTCCTGCTTCAGAGCGCCGCCGAGATCGATCTGACCATGCTGGGCCTGGTGGCGGGGGGCGTGGGCGTTGGAGTCGGCTTCGGTCTGCAGAACATTGCCAACAACCTGATCAGCGGATTTTTCATTCTCTTCGAGCGGCCGATCAAGGTGGGGGACCGGATCGAAGTGGGCGAGGTCCACGGGCACGTGGTGCACATTGCGGCCCGGGCCACCACGGTGCGAACCAACGACAACATCGACATCATCATTCCGAATTCCAGCTTCACCTCCTTCAACGTGATCAACTGGAGCCACGGGGACCAACGGGTGCGCTTTCGGATACCCGTTTCGGTGGCTTACGGCTCCGACGCGCGCCAGGTCGAGCGGCTCCTGCTGGAGGTTGCCGAGGAGAACGAAAATGTCCTGAAGGAACCCTCACCGCGGGTGGTTTTCTGGGCCTTTGGCGACAGCGCCCTGGAGTTCCAGCTCAGGGTCTGGACGACCCGAATGCTTCATCGACGCGGCGTCTTCTTCGGCCAGCTCAACCTTGCCATCTACGAAAAGTTCCAGGAGCACGGGGTCCGGATTCCCTTCCCCCAACGGGATTTGCACCTCAAGACCGTGACTCCGGACTGGAAGTCGCCCTCCCGGGGATAGTTTCTTCCCGCACCGTCTACTGCCTCTGGCGAAGCCTCTGCAGAATGTCTCCCAGTCGGCGGGTCTCCTCGCCGTAGCGTGCCCAGTCTCCCTGCTTCAAGGCCGATTGAGCTCGGTTGTAGGTTTCAGTCGCGTCCCGGATGAGTGACTGCACCGACTCCTGCTCCCGAGGACGGCCGTTGGCCTCGGCCACTCGAGTGGCGGCGGGACTCACGGCCCCGCCGAAGATCCTGGCCAGGGAGAGATCCAGGGTTTCTTCCATGGCAATCTGATTGCCGTAGGCCACGATCACCCGCTTGAGCTCGGGCAGGCTGCGGTCGGAGGCGGCCGCCAGGTAGAGGGGTTGAATGTAAAGGACCGATTCCTCTACCGGGATCACCAGCAGGCTTCCCCGGATGACCGAGGAACCTCCCTGCCCCCAGAGGGTGAGCTGTTGCGAGATCTCGGCTTCCTGGTTGATGCGGCCCACAATCTGGGAGGGGCCGTAGACCAGCCGCTGCTTGGGGAACCTGTAGACCACCAGTTGGCCGTAGTTGGGGGCGTCGCAGCGGGCGGCCATCCAGGCGATCATGTTCTCCCGGCGGGCGGGGGTTAAGGGAATCATCAGGATGAACTCTTCCTTCGCCGCCTCGCTGTTGAGCTTCATGATGGTGTAGTAGGGCTCCAGAGGGGTGGCGCCTTCCTGCTGGGACAGGGTGGGGATGCGCCACAGGTCCTCCTTGTTGTAGAAGACCTGGGGGTCGGTCATGTGATAGGTGGCGTAGATGTTGGCCTGGACGCGAAACAGGTCCACCGGGTAGCGCAGGTGCTGTCTGAGGTCCTCGGGCATGCCCTCCAGGGGCTGGAAGACGCCTGGATAGATCCTGGAGTAGACCTTGATCAGTAGGTCCTCGGGGTCGTTCACGTAGAGCTTGACGGTGCCGTTGTAGGCGTCGATGGTGATCTTGACCGCGTTGCGGATGTAGTTTCCCAGGCCCCGGACCGGTTGGGAATAGGGGAACAAACTGCTGACCGTATATCCGTCTACGATCCAGAAGAGCCTGCCCTCATCCGAGATCACCATGTAGGGGTCGCTGTCGAAGCGCAGGAAGGGCAGCAGGTTGCGGAGGCGGGTCGACACGGCGCGGTCATACATGAGTCGGCTTCCGGCGTGGATGTCGCTCGAGAGGATGATCTTGGGTTCCTTGAAATAGAGGCCGAAAAGCAGCTTGCGCAGGAACCCGCCCACCGGGATGCCCCCCTCTCCCTGGTAGTCGTTGAATACGTTCTCGTCGCCCGAGGGATAGTCGAACTCCTTGGCGTGGGTCTTGACGAAGCAGTAGGAGTGGGAGAGTTCCCCGTAATAGATCTCCGGTCGGGTGACCTTGATGTCGGTGACGGAAGCCGGCGGAATGTCCTTGATCATGAAGGTGGGGAGGCCTTCCTGGGTGAACTGGTTGACCGGCCCCTGGCAGATCCCGTAACCGTGGGTATAGGTCAGGTGCTCGTTGATCCAGATGCGGCTGGGCAGGCTTTCGGAGGAGAGCTCCCGGGGAGACAGGCTCACCTGCCGGTATTCCCCATCGATCCAGTAGCGGTCGTTGTCCACGTCCACGAAATCATAGTAGGGGCGGATGATCTGGAGCTGTCCGTAGGTTTGGAGCAGCGGCTGGTGGTCCCAAAGCCGAATGTTCTGCATGGTCTGCTCGTTCTGCTTGAGGGTCTCGGCGGTCAGGTTCTCCAGGGCCGGGAACTCCTCCTCTTTCACCCGGTCGATCCCGTAGGCCATGCGTGTGTGCTTGACCGCATATTTGATATAGGGGCTCTCCTTGGTGATCTCGTTGGGAGCGACCTCGAAGGTCTGAATCAGGTAGGGGTACCCCTGGTTCCCAACGAATCCCACCCCCAGCAGAATCCCGATCCCGGCCAGGGCCAGGGTGAACTTGCTGCGGAAGGCGCTGGCCATCACCAGACCCGCGGCCAGCAGGCTGACGATGATCATCACGGTCAGGACCGGGAGCTGGGCGTGGATGTCGGTGAAGCTGGCTCCGTAGACCACGCCGCGGTCGGAATAGAGGAGGTTGTACTTTTCCAGGTGGTAGTGAATGGATCGCCATGCCAGGATTGCGGCCACCAGGCCGAGAATATGGAAACGGGCCGCAGTGATCATGTGGGGGCCGCTCCGGGTGATCTGGACTCCCCCCTGAATCAGGTAGACCGCGGCGGCGGCGATGGCCGAAAAGACCAGCAGCGCCCACCCGAACTGATAGATGAACTGGTAGAAGGGCAGGCTGAAGAAATAGAAGCCGATGTCATGGTCAAAGAGGGGATCGGCGTTGCCGTAGGCCACCGCATTCTGATAGGCAAGATAGACCTCCCACTTGGTGCCCGCCCAGCTCCCCACGATGTAGGCGATGAAAATGGTGCCGCCCAGCAGGAACTTGCGGAACACCTGGTCCACGCCCTCGGGGATTTCAATCAGGTTGTCGGGTGAGAAGGACGGCTGATCGCCGGCCAGACGGCGCGCCACCTTGGCGCTGGCGTGGACCACCATGAAGAAGAAGAGTCCGAAAAGCCCCGTCAAGCTCCACTGGGTGACTATCCTCTTTTCGAAGAGCACGGGATAGCCGGTCTCCTCGAACCAGAGCCAGTCCATCCACAGGCCGATGATTCCGTTGAACAGCCCCAGGCCGAACAGAATCGCCAAAATAACGAGCAATCCCCAGTTTCTTCTCATCAGTGATCTCCTTATGAAAAATGCTGTCTAACCACAAAAAGCACAAAAGTCACAAATTGTGTTTTTGTGCCTTTTGTGGGCATTCCCGGCAAACGTCCCGCTTCCGAATTTTGCAAACGGCTCAACTCATCAATCCGTTTATTGGTGTTCATTCGTGTCCATTCGTGGTTCGTTGTTCCCCTTGGTAGACAACTCTTCCTAATTCCTTCGTGCTCTTGGTGGATC
>VXMN01000227.1 GCA_009841055.1 Acidobacteriota bacterium | reverse complement strand
CGCTCCCGGGTGGGCCTGCTCCGATGCGGATTTGCGGATTCGCGGCATTGGAAGCTGGCCGTTTCCTGAAAAAACCCTGTGCATCCTGTGCATCCATGTCAATAAACCATTGCCCCGTGCGTGGCTTGGAACCGGTTTCCTTCTTCCCGGCACAAGGCGTTTGTTTCAGCCAAGGGAGCCGGACGAGTGGACGGCCATACTGGTCACAAGTGCGAAAACGCCGAAACACAGGAACAAACTAGTACTTCATCATTCATCATTCATACAGCCCGCCCACTCACTCCCCCGACAACCACCGATCGAAGAATTCGTAGGCCTCCTGGCGCATGGCGGCCGGAAACTCGTGGCCGGCCTCGGGATGCCGCGCCACCAGCCGGTCGGGGCTGTGGAAGAGGCGCTCATAGACCGGCAGGGCGGCTTGTACGGCTTCCCTGACACCGGCAACGGCGAAATTGTGGTCTCCCACCGGGGCCGAGATGAAAACGGGCCGGGGAGCCAGGATGCCCAGCACCTCGGTGAAGTCGAAGGGCATGCGGCCGGCATCGCTCCCGTAGAGTCGGGCGATGCGCGGCATGTACCCCCGGTGGCTCCAGCCCTTCAGGTCGCCCCCGTAGTAGTGCCTGAAGGCATTGAAGCCGCAACTGGTGGCCACCGCCCGCACCCGTGGTTCGAAGGCCGAGAGGAAGAGGGCGTTGTGACCGCCCAGGGAGTGCCCGATGACGCCGATCCTGTCCGGGTCGACTTCCGGCAGCGATTGCAGCAGGTCAACGGCGCGCCGGTGGTTGAGGATGCCCTTCATGGTGGCGCTGGCGTAGCCCATGGCGTAGGGATCGATCTTGTAGTCTCCGAACCCCGGGTAGTCGGGCGCCAGGGTGACGTAGCCCCGCCGGGCCAGCTCCAGGGCGTAGTGCAGGCCGGTCTTGCCGCCCAGCCCCGCCGGTTCGGCCTTGCCGATGGCGGTGGTCTGGTGAAGGCAAAGGACGGCGGGAGCCGATTCCCCTTCCGGCAGCGTGTTGGGAATCAGCAGATAGGCCGGAACCCGGTCCGGATTCCCCTCCACCACCTGGCTTACGAAGGTGATCTTCCGTCGCACGACTTGCGGCAGACTCTCGGTTTCCAGGACCTGGACCTCCAGCGGATCGTCGGGAAGCCGGGGAAGAGGCCCCATCACCTTCTGCATGTTCTGAAGCGTGTGGATTCGGCGAATATCCCAGTGGGTGCGGCTCTCGATGGGATGCGGCCGGCCTTGGCGGTCCAGGTAGTGAAGCAGATCCCGCTTGTCCGGGTAGACGGGCGCTTCCGGGGCCGCGCAGGCGGCCAGCCAAAGGAACATCGACGAGAGGCCCAGGAGGCCCGCGGCCACCCTGCCTGGTTGATCTCTGTAGTCTCCCATCGGACCTCCCGGCAAGCCCTGCCGGTCATTGCAGGTTGGCCCCCTGCAGGTAGGCGATCAGGTCGGCCATCTGTCGGGGATTGATGCCATCCTCGAATCCGTCGGGCATCAAGGATACGCTGGAGGCCCGCACGTCGGCGATGGCGGCCTTCAGCAAGGTGAGATCCTCGGCCGCGGGGCGGCGCAGGGTCAGGCTGTTGGAGGTTTCGTTGACGATGAGTCCGTCCAGCAGCCGCCCGTCCCGGGTTTCCACCAGGTAGCTGGTGTAGGCGCTTTCGATGACCTGGCCGGGGTTCAGGATGGACTGCAGCAGCTTGTTCCGTGGCTATCCATTATAGGCGAAGTGGGGATTGCGGTGTTGGGGGCTTCCGACGGACTGGTGCCCCGGCATCAACACCGAGAAAGGATTCGAGGCGCGCACGCCCCATCCCCACATAGCCGTGGGCGCAAACCCATCGAAGCGGTAGAATGTTGGGGCCGTGTTCCTGCGACGCCCTATGAACCGAGGCTGAAAGATGAGAAGGAGTCAGACCCATGCGCATTGACCGGGTCGAGGTCCGGGTGGTGGGTCCCCAGGTGCAGCGCTTCACCTGGTCCCATGACCTGCCGGAACAATACATGACCAACACCGTCGTCCGCATCTTCACCGACGACGGCGTCGAAGGCTTTGGGGGAGTGTCCAACTACACCTCCCACGCTCACGACCGCTACACGGCCGAGACGCTCCGGCACCTGGTTCCGGCGCTCATCGGTCGGGACCCGCTCGAACGGGAAGCCCTGTGGCGCAGACTCTGGTCTCGCGTCTTTCCCCTGGCTCCCGGAGCCCTGGCGGTGGTGGACATCGCGCTCTGGGACCTGTTGGGCAAAGCCTCCAATTTGCCCATCTACCAGCTCTTGGGTGGAAGCCGCCAGCGGATTCCCTCCTACGCCAGCACGCCCATGCTGGAGGACGTTGCCGCCTACCTGGACTTCGTGGACCAACTGATGGAGCAGGGGTTCCGGGCCGTCAAGTTCCACTGCTGGTGCGTGCCCGACAGGGACCTGGAGCTGGCTCGGGCCGTCCGCGAGAGACATGCTCCGGACCGGCTGGCTCTGATGCTGGACGTGGAGAACAACTACGACTGGGATAGCGCGCTGCGGGTGGCCTGGGAGTTGGAGGCCCTGGAGTTTACCTGGTTCGAGGCTCCGCTGATGGACTACGACCTGGAAGGCTATCGCAAGCTGACCCGCCGGGTGGAAATCCCCATCGTGCCGTCCGGGAACTGGATCCAGGACCTGCCTGCCTTTCAGGAAGCTCTGCGCAGGGAGGCCTGGAGCCGGGCCCGGACGGACGTCACCGTTTGCAGCGGCCTGACGCCGGCCCGCAAGGCCATGGCGCTGGTGGAGGCCGCCGGCATGAAGTGCGAGGTGATGTCGTGGGGAAACACGCTGGTTTCGGCGGCCAACCTGCATCTCATGCTGGGTTTCAACCTGTGCAGCTATTTCGAGCAGGCCGTCCCCTACGAACCCTACGAGTATGGGATGAAGGACGTGATCCGGACCGGGCCGGACGGGATGGTGGCGGCGCCCGGCGGTCCGGGCCTGGGTGTGGAGGTGGACTGGGAAGCCATGGACGCCGCCACCCTGCTCAGCTTCACCAGCCCCTAGGAACTGCGGCCGGACACTGAGAACCAGCGGACCTGTCAGACTGGACTTCGATTCAAAGGAGAAAGCTCATGATCGATCGACGCACCTTTTTGGGCGCCCTGGGGAGCAGTCTGGCGATCTCCCCGTTGCTCCGGGGAGAGGCTGCCAAGCCCAGGCGGCTGGCCATGGTGACCACCGAGTGGCGGTATCCGTCCCACGCCTGGCACATGGGAGAGCGCTTCCTGGTGGGATATCCCGTGGAGGGGCGCTGGCATCGGTCCCCCCTCGAGCTGGTATCGACCTACGTGGACCAGTTCCCGGACAATGACCTGAGCCGCGCCCGCTCGCGGGAGTTCGGCTTCCCCATCTACCCCACCATCGCCGAGAGCCTGCGCCGCGGCGGGGACAAGCTGGACGTGGATGGGGTGCTCCTGATCGGGGAGCACGGGAGATATCCGCGCAACGAACTGGGACAGACGCTCTATCCCCGCTACGAATTCTTCAAGGAGATCGTGGAGGTCTTCAAGCAGGACGGCCGAAGCGTCCCCGTCTTCAACGACAAGCACCTCTCCTGGAAATGGGAGTGGTCCAAGGAGATGGTGGATACGGCCCACGCCATGGGGTTCCCGTTTCTGGCCGGGTCCTCGCTGCCGGTCACCTGGAGAATCCCCTCCTTCGAAATGCCCTATGGCGCCGAGATCGAGGAAGTCATGTGCGTGTCCATCGGCGGGGTGGACAGCTACGACTTCCACGCCCTGGAAACCATCCAGTGCATGGTGGAACGCCGGCGGGGCGGTGAGACCGGAGTGGACTGGCTTCACGCCATGCGCGGGGAACCGGTCTGGGAAGCCATGGGAAAGGGCTCTTTCGACGGCGGCGGCTGGGACCCACAACTCTTCTCCGCCTGCCTGTGCCGCAGCCTCACCCTCACCCAGGCTAAAACCGTGAATCATCGCTACCCTACCCCGGAGCAGATCCGGCAATGGGTCGAGAAGCCGGTGGTCTACCGTTACCAACACACCGATGGACTGAAAGCCACCATGATGCTGATGAACGGCCTGGTGGACGACTTCACCTTTGCCGTCCGGCTCAAGGGCCGTCCCGAGCCCCTCTCCACTCTGTTCTATCTCTCACCCGTCCCCAACGTGGTCTTCATCGCGGCCCTGATGCACAAGGTGGAGGAGATGATCCTGACGGGGAAAGCCCCCTACCCGGTGGAGCGCACGCTGCTCACCTCCGGCCTGGTGACAGCCGGAGTTCACTCCCTGGGCCAGGGTGGCAAAAGACTGGAGACCCCCCACCTGGGGATTCGTTACCAGGCGCCGAGGGAATCGCATTTCCTGCGGAGCTGAGGCGGGTGTGGAGTGGAAGCCAACCGACCAGCACTGCCTTTGCTTGCGGCAGCCAGTAGCCGTGGGCAGATTGGGACACCTAAGAATTGTTGCTAATCACACGCCCACAATAGGATATTCAACAACAATTCATTTGAAACAAACCAAAAAAGAGTGATCCACGAAGGGCCACCAAGCGTGACGGCTCCGCCGCATAGGCACCGCCTGCGGTCCGGAAAGCCGGCGCGCGCGCCCTTGAGGAGCAAGAGTGATGGGAGGAGGCGCCACCCGGGAGCGCGGGCGTCCCGCCCGCATGCACTCCCGTTCGGTGCTGCTCAGTTTCCCTGCGATGTGGCACCCGGCCACCCTGCCGGCGGGTACGGCATGGGCCCGGCCGAAGCAGAGTCCTGGCGCCGTTGCCGATCGAACCGGGTGGAGGAAATGAGCCAGGCTGTGCCAAGAATTGTGCGGGCGGGACGCCCGCGCTCCCGGGTGGACTTCATCCCCTGACGCCGTCCCACCAAAGGAGCTCCATCGGTATTCGTGTCCATTCGTGTTCATTCGTGGTTCGTCTTCAACAACCATCGGCAGTTTCTTCCTCGTAGGATCTGCTCGGCAGGCCAGGGGCGGCACTTAGCTGAACGAACTCCTTTCGCCCAGTTCCATTGGAAACGTCGTTGCCATCGGAGAGGTGGAGCCTATCCCGTTGTTGCTCCTTGCGCCACAACCTGATTTTCCGGCAGGGACCGGGTCAGCGGTAGAGCACCGTGCAGTTGGGTAATGCCGCCTGGATCCTGCGGATGCCGGAGGGAGAGACGCGGGTGCCGTAGAGGCCTACGGCCTTGAGCTGGGAGAGTTTCGCCAGCTGCTTCAGCTCGGGGTCGCCGATCCGGGTGTAGGAGAGGTCGAGCCAGGCCAGATTGGCCAGGCCCTGCAGGTGGACCAGTCCGGAGCCGGTCACCCGGGTGTGTTGAATGCCCAGGAACTCGAGCTGTTGGAGCAGCTTGAAATGCACCAAGCCGCCATCGGTGATCTTGGATCCGTAGAGAAACAGTTCCTTGAGGTTGGGGAGGTAGCGCAGGCCGGCCAAGCCTTCGTCGGTGATTTCGTTGGGCGGGTAGAGCTCGGCCAGGGCGGTGAGGCCCTTCAGGTGGCGAAGCCCTTCGGTGGTGGCCCGGACCGGCATAATCAGCGTCCGAAGTCGGTCCAGGCCACCCAGGAGGGTGAGGTCGTCGTCTGTCAGATCGGTCCAGTAGAGGTTGAGCAGGGTGATGTGGCCCTCCCCGTCCGACTGCACCTCCGCGCCCCTGGCCGTCAGCCGATCGGCCAGCCCGGTCGGAGCGCCGGGATCGAGTTCTGCCGGCTTGCGGGCGGTTTCAGGTTGACCGCAAGCCACGGAGAGAAGGAGTGCTATGCAAATGAGGCAACGGCGGAATAAGGAGTAAGCTGCCACGTGTTGTTCTTGACCGAAATGTGCTCGAATACGCTTGGTCAAGTATAGATAAACTCTGTTTCTTTTCAACTGACGGAGTTGAGTCAAGCCAGAGGTTTCCAGCACATGGGTGAACAGCCTCAAACTTGACTTGATGACCATTTCTATCTGACTATAATAGTCATATAACCATGTGGGAGCATTGGTATGGTAACTGCGTCTATCTCTAAACTCAAAGCCTCGCTCAGCCATTACCTCCGCATCGTCCGCACCGGCGAAGAAGTCCTGGTTACCGACCGCCGTAAAGCCGTGGCCAAACTCATTCCCGTGTCGCAGGAGGATCCGGTATGGCCACCTCACCTGCGGGAACTGGAAAAAGCCGGTCTGATCCGACTCGGATCCGGCGAGATCCCTGCTTCTTTTTGGACCGATGCTAGGTCGCCCGATCCCAAAGGACGCGCCCTAAAAGCCCTCCTCGACGAACGGTCAGAATCGCGATGATCTTCTGGGATGCCTCCGCAGTCCTCCCACTGTGCGTGCAAGAGGAACAATCGTCACTGGTGCGGGACTTGTTGCTTGGCGACCCGGCGATGGTGGTATGGTGGGGGACTCCGATCGAGTGCTGCTCTGCCTTGGCTCGCCTACAGCGGGAAGGCCATCTTGATCAACAAGCCGTTTCCCGGGCAGTTCGTTTTCTCGACTCCTTGCGGGCGGACTGGTCCGAGATCGTGCCCAGCCACCAAGTCCGCGAGGGCGCACTCCGCTGCATCTCGGTCCATGGATTGAAAGCGGCCGACTCGTTGCAATTGGCTGCCGCCATGGTCTGGAGCAACTACCGACCAACCGGACACTTCTTTGCTTGTTTTGACAAGCGGCTGCAACAGGCGGCGCACAACGAGGGGTTTCGCATCGTGCCGATAGTAAAGGGTTAGGAGCTCGGCAGATGTTCTTGGGTCACAGGAACGGCTCCACTTCTACTACACAACAGCCCGGGAACGGCGCCGTCTGCGGTCTATGGAAGTGGGAGAGATAGGTGTAGCTGTGCCAGGCCTTGTGCGGTCCGGACGCCCGCGCTCCCGCGGGGGGTCATCTGCGGTTCCCTTCAAATGGGGAGTGATCTTGAGGCCTGAACAACCCTCTCTGAGACAGGAAAGATGCAATCATGAAGGTCCCTGAAATGGCGAGCGGGGCGGATCACGGGGTTTCCCGCCGGAGGTTCGTGGCGGCCGCGCCAGCGGTCCTGGCCGGACTGGCTTGGGCAGCGAAGCCCGGCCGGGCCGGGGCCGGCGAGGTGGAGTGGCTGGAGGAGGTGCAGCGGCCGCCTTCCAGGCTGCCTCCGGAGGCTCCCGATCTGCCTCCCCTGCTGGTTGGTCCAGGCGGAGCACCCATCCGCTCACGAGCCCGGTGGGAATCCGAACGCAAGAGGATCCGGCAGGACTGGATGCGGTTTCTGGGCCCCATGCCGGCCGACAGGCCTCCTCTCGAAATGGAAATCCTGGAGGAGGAAGAGCTCGACGGCGCCCTGGTGCGGCAACTGGTCCGCTACAACGCCGAAGCCGGGGTTCGGGTGGAAGGCTACCTGCTGGCGCCGGCGGCGGCCTCGGAGCGGAACCGGCGGGCGGGGGTGGTGGTGCTACACCAGACCAGCAGCCTCACCATCGACCTGGTGGCGGGGGTCAACGGCCCCGAGGAGCAGCAGATCGGCCTGAAGCTGGCTCGACGGGGGCTGGTGGTCTTCTGCCCGCGCTGCTTCCTGTGGCAGGACGCCGGCAACTTCCTGGAGGCCATGGCGCGCTTCAAGCAACGCCATCCCGATGCCCTCTGCATGCACAAGATGCTTTGGGACGCCTCGCGCGGGGTGGATCTGCTGGCGAGCCTGCCCCAGGTGGATGCCAACCGCATCGGCGCGGCGGGCCACTCCCTGGGGGCCATCGAATCGCTCTACCTGGCCGCCTTCGACGAGAGAGTGAAGGCGACGGTGGCCAGCGAAGCGGGCATGGACTTCAGTTTCACCAACTGGCACGATCCCTGGTTCCTGGGTCCCGCCATCCGAAGCCCCGATTTCAAGCTCAACCACCACCAGCTCCTGGCTTTGACCGCGCCCCGGGCCTTCCTGCTGCTGGCCGGAGAATCGGGCCGCCACGCGGCCGACGGCGATCGCAGTTGGCCCTTTATCGAGGCCGCCTTGAAGGTCTACCGGCTGTATGGCTCACCGGCCAGCCTGGGTATCTACAACCACGGCAAGGGTCACACCCTGCCGCCCCAGGCCTTCCAGAGAATGGCTGAGTGGCTGGAGACTTACCTGAAAGTCGGGCTCTGAACCGGCCGGAAGTCCAGGGCGCGTTAAGCAGGCTGTTCTCGGTTCACGAGACTCAGAAGAAGACGTACATCAGGAAGACCGCCGAGGCGCAGAGGACGCCGGCCCAGAAGCGATCGTCCCGCAGCTTCCCCATCACGCCCTGAACAACGGTCGCACCACCTTTCCCTTTCCCCATGCCGACCCAGAAGAGCACCAGGGTCCAGGCGGCTCCCAGCCACGCCGCCGCAACCGGGCTCAGCGTCTCCCGGTAGACCCACCAGCCGAGCAGCGCGAACCAGGCGATGGAGACCAACAGGCCGCAGGCGATTCGGGAGAGGTCCCGGGATGAATGGCCGGTGAGGTCGGTCCAGACCAGCTTTTCCTTGTCGGGGTCGCGCCTGCTGGTCCAACTGACCAGGACCTGGGTGGCGGCGCAGAGGAGGATCACCAGCACCACCCGGTGAAAGAAGTTGAGCTCCGGTCCGAAAGTGTGTGAGACGCCCGGATGGCTCAGGTGGTAGGCGTTGTAGGCGAACTCGACCAGCCAGGAATAAAAAATCCCGCCCAGGATGGTGGCGAAGCCGGCCGCCGGGGTGCTGCGCCTCCAGAACATCCCCATCAGGAAAGCCACCAGCAGGCCGGGCATCAGGTAGCTTCCGTACTGCACGATCTGGAGGAAGAAGTTTTCTTCCGAGTTGGGGTCGAGCACGAAGATGGCCATCAGCGCCGCCAGCACCACGAAGAAGAGGATGCAGAGCCGGCCCACCAGGATCATGCGCCGCTCGTCGGCCTTGGGATTCAGGTGCCGCTTGTAGACGTCCACCGCCACCAGGGTTGCGGCGGAATTCATCATGGAGTCGATGGAGGAGAGAATGGCCCCGATGACTCCGGCCATGATCAGGCCGACCACGCCGGTGCCCAGCGGGATCACCAGCTTGACCAGCTCGGTGAAGGCCGTATCGGGGGCAATGGTGCGGTCCGGCAGCCGGGCCTGAAACAGGTAGAAGGCCGCCACGCCGGTTCCGATGGCGAAGAAGGGGATCAGCATCTTCAGGAACCCGGCCACCACGATCCCCCAACGCGCTTCCAGGTCGCTGCGGGCGCTCAGGGTCCGCTGCACGATGAACTGGTTGGTCCCCCAGTAGAAGCAGTGCAGGGCCATCAAACCCGTCAGCACCCCCGTCCAGGGCAGCTCGGGGTGGCTGGCGGGCAGATAGAGATGCATCTTGCCGGCCCCTTGCCGGTCCAGGGCCATCATGGAATCCCAGCCTCCGATCTGGCTGAAGGTCAGAAACGCCAGCAGAATCCCCGCCCCCAGCAGCAGGACCGACTGAATCACGTCGGTCCAGATGACGGCCTTCAATCCTCCCCAGATGGTGTAGCTGGCCGAAACCGCCGCCAAAGCGATCACGAAGAAGGCGTAGTAGAAGGGGTTCACGTTGAGCTTGTCCCGTCCCTGCCGGGACAGCTCCTGGCCGGAGGGGGACCCATTCGTCTCGGCGGGTAGCGTTGAACCGGCAGGCCCGCGGGTTTCCGCCGGCGTCGTCACCGCCACCCGGCTGACGGCGTCGCCGCCCAGCAGGACGCAGACCGAGCGCGAGCCGATGTAGAGCGCCGGCACCATCTGGATGACGGCCATCAGCACCACCATGATGAGCGAATAGGAGAGGCGGCTGCGCTCGTCGTAGCGGGCCCCCAGGTAGTGGGAGAGGGTGTAGACCTTGAGGCGCCGGTAGACGGGCAGGAAGCCGTAGCAGAGCAGCATCAGCCCCACGATGGCGCCGAGTTCGAAATGGGCCTGGGCGAAACCCACGCTGAACCCGATCCCCATCATTCCCACCATGTGGTTGGCGCTGACGTTGCTGCCGAATATGGACCCGGCCACTCCCCACCAGGGGGTATTGCGGCCGGCCAGGAAGAAGTCTTCTGAGGTCTCCTCTCTGCGGCTGGCCCAGAGACCGATAGCCAGCACGGCCGCCAGGGATCCGAAGAAAACGATCAGGTCGGGAGTGGTCAGGACGTTCTCGGACAAAGGAAGTTCACCGTTCGGCGTTTCGGTCGGCCGGCCGCGGCCCGCGGACCGTGCCGTCGCGGCCGATGGGGATCGAGGCGGCGGCGGGCGTGGCGCCGGGGACCAGGATGGTCCAGTCGGCGGCGCTGGCGCCCGAAGGCCGCGTCCCGGCGGGCCTGCGTACCTTGCCCCCCGGCTGGTAGGTGATCGTCGCCAGGTGGGGGGTGCGGATCTTTCGCCCGCTCCGGCTCCTGGAGATCATGGCTGCCTCCAGGATACCGGTGGTCAGGTAGGTTCGCTCGACCGGACTGGGCGGCCGGCCGGAGAGCAGGAAGTCCTCGATATTGAGGCCCAGATAGCCGAAGGCGGCATGGGCGGGCCCGCTTTGAGTGTGGTATTCCAGGGCGTCGATTGCGGCGCCCCGCTGCTGGGCGTAGGCGAACTTGCGGACGTAGCCGTTGTCGCCCAGCATGAGCACGGCCGCCTGCAGGCCGTCCATGTACTCCACCAGGAAAACGTGGGGGGAGTCCACCTTGCCGGGGTCCAGCCTGGAGGGTCCGTCCTCGATGCTGCGCAAGGCCGCATTGGCCAGGGACATGGACCACTTGCCGGCACGTCCTGCACGCCACACCTCTTCGCCCGAGAGGCACTGCACCGAACGCACGCCGGTCTCGCCTCCCCGGCGCCGCTCCACCTGGCTCTGCAGCACTTCCAGGGCGTGGAACCCGTAGCGCTCCACCATGTGGAAACCGATGACCAGCGCCCGGTCGATCTTCCCTCCCTGAGGGTGTTCCCAGTTGGGCCTGCGCCAGACCACCGGCAGGGCCGAGGCGGCCCAGAGGGGTATCTCCATCTCCCGGGCCGTTTCGACCATCCAGCGGGCGTCCTCCCAGCGGTAGGAGAGGTGCTTGTCATTGAAAACGGGCACCGGCCGGTTCCCTTCTCCGATGACCCCCGCGATCTGCTCGAAGAAATAGCGGCGCGGCAGCATCTCCTGTCCCAGCCTGGACACGGGATAGTCCCCGTGCTCTCCGATCAGCAGGACCCCGTCCACCGCCAGCTTGTCGCCACCCAAGGTCAGCGCCGCCCGTATGCTTTCGTAGACGGGTATGTCGAACTCGTGGGCCAACTGGCGTCCGACGTCCCGCTGGTGAATCTGGTCGATGTAGATCGAGGCGATGGCGGTCCGGGGAGGAACCAGGCCGTCGTCGGTCGGAAACCCACGCAGAAACTTGTCCACGATCACGCCGGCGTGACTGTTGGGAAAGAAAGTGGTAACCACGGCAGCGATTTTCGGGAGCGGCTTGGAGCGCTGGGCCGGCCCCGTGGCTGCGGGCCGGGAGGGATCGGGCGCCGGTTCCTGCTCGGCGGGACCGGAGCAGGCGGCCCCCAGCAGCAAGAAAGCCGTGGCCAGGCTGAGCAGGAGGCAGCGGGGAGCCGGAACGAATGAGGACAAACCGAGAGGGCGGACGGAGATGGGCAAGAAGGATACCGTCAGTCAGGAAATCCGGGGATCGGGTGTTGTCGTGTGCTGCCCGCCCGCCGAGCCAAGAGGGCGGTGGCGGCTCGACAGGCCCGGCAGCTTCCAATCGGCGGATGCTGCCGGCTTGGGCAGGGGTTTCCGGATCAGACCAGCTCGTGGACGGGCTGACCCTGCTTGTCGCCGATGGCGTTGGCGATGTAGATGGGCCGGCGCCCCGGACCCAGGTAGGTCTTGGTGTAGTCGATGCCCAGGGCCTTGTAGACAGTCGCGAACAGGTCTCCGATGGTGACCATTCGCTCGGCCACGTAGGCGCCCCGCTCGTCGCTGGCTCCCACTACCTGGCCTCCCTTGATGCCGCCGCCTCCCAGCGCCACAGACCAGCAGTGGGCCCAGTGGTCCCGGCCCCGCC
Organism: Acidobacteriota bacterium; assembly: GCA_009841055.1. Classification (GTDB taxonomy): domain Bacteria; phylum Acidobacteriota; class Terriglobia; order Versatilivoradales; family Versatilivoraceae; genus Versatilivorator. The sequence continues at coordinate 30,233 of VXMN01000227.1, read as the reverse complement.
CCGGGTTGATGTTGGGGGTGCGGCCGAACTCGCCCATCACCAGGACGACGGTGGATTCCAGCAGGCCCCGCTGATCCAGGTCTTCCATCAGCGCCGAGAGTGACCGGTCCAGGGGAGGAACCAGGACGTTCCTCAAGTAGTGGTCGTTTTTGTAGTGGGTGTCCCAGTTGTGTCCGTCGGCCGGGTTCCAGCCGTCGACGGTTACGAACCGGCAGCCTGCCTCGACCAGCCGGCGGGCCAGCAGGACTCCCTGGCCGAAGCGGTCGGTCCCGTAGGTTTCCTTGGTCTTGGTGGATTCGAGCGAAACGTCGAAGGCCTTCCTGACGGCCGGGGAAGTGATCAGGCTCAGCGCCCGTTCGTCAAAGGCATCCACCATGCCGAAATTGGCGGCGGCCTCCATCTTGCGGTAGCGCTCGTCCACCAGGTTCAGAAAGGAGTGCCGGGCCTGCAGGGCCTCAACCGAGATCTCTCCGGGTAGCGTCAGGTCGGCCACCTTGAAATCCTTGCCGTCGCTGATCCGGTCAGACGATGTCAGGGTCAGCGGTTCGTACATCGGGGAGATGAACCCGGCGCTGCGACAGTTCAAGCGGCCGCGGCTGGTGGTCACGTAGGCGGGCATTTCGTTGCGCTGACCCAACTCCCTGGCCACGATCGAACCCACACTGGGGAAGCGGGTGGTGGTGGTGGGGAGATGGCCCGTCATGGAGTAGTAGCTGCCTTCCGAGTGGGCGTTGGACTCGCTCTTCATGGAGCGGATGATCGAGAGCTTGTCCATGTGCCTGGCCACCTTGGGAAGGATCTCCGAGATCTGGACGCCGGGCGCATTGGTGGAGATGGGATTGAACCCGCTGTTGCCCTTGACGTCCCAGGTGTCCAGGTGGCTCTGGCCCCCGAACATCCAGATCATGATGCAGGACTGGGCTTTGGCCTTTGGGTTGGTATTGGCCATCAGGCTGGACAACTGGAAATAGTCGCTCAGACTGAGCCCCATGTAGCTGAGTGCGCCTACTTTCAGGAAAGCCCGCCGCCCTGGCAGATGCGATCCGGCGCCTGACGTGTCGATCCGTCGTTTCATGGTGATCTCCCCTAGAGTTACGGATACAGGGTAAGTTAAATCCAGCCCCGCCCGCTGTCAAGAAGAATCGGGAGAAGAATCGGGAGAATCGGGATCTAAATGGACTGTCCCTGGGCGAGCGTCCGGCAATCATTGCATCGCCCCGCGCTTCAACCACACAGGCGCCGGTGTTGCCCGTCTCCCCTTCCCCGCCCTGCCTTGGCCCCATGCTAAAATGCAGATATCTGTCGGGAATTACAGACTGTTGCCCCCGGGTCCGCTGGACGGCAGCGAAACCGTTCCCGCTGGATCCCTTTTTCATTGGGCAGGCACGACCTCCGCGTTGACGGGAAAGGCCTTCAGGCAGCCGGCATGAGCCAGGACAAGCAACGCAAAAAACCCGGAAAATTTTCCCTCTCCTCGCTCCAGTACGTGTTTCGACACATCATCTGGCCGCGCCGGAAGCTGGTGATCTTCGGGGTGATCCTGATCATTGTGAACCGCTTCTCGCGCCTGATTCTGCCTGGGTCCACCAAGTACCTCATGGACGACGTCATCGGAAAGGGCGACACGGACCTCCTCGAGATCCTGCTGCTCAGCGTAGGAGCCGCCCTGTTCGTTCAGGCCGTCACTTCCTTCGTGTTGACGCGCCTGTTGAGCGTGGAAGCCCAGCACATGATCTCCATCTTGCGGGTCGACGTTCAGCGGCACGTGATCCAGTTGCCGGTGCGCTACTTCGACAACACCAAGTCGGGCGAGCTGGTTTCGCGGATCATGCTGGACGTGGAGGGAGTCCGCAACCTGATCGGCACCGGTCTGGTCCAGATGTTCGGCGGCATCCTGACCTCGGTGGTGGTCTTCTTTCTGCTGCTGGACCTCAGCCCCCAGCTTACCCTCTACGTGGTGGTGCCGCTGGCCCTGTTCGGCCTGATCTCCCTGAAGGCCTTCGGGTACGTGCGCCCGATTTTCCGGGAACGGGCCAAGGTCAATGCCGACGTTACCGGTCGCCTGACCGAATCGCTGGGAGGGATTCGGGTGATCAAGGGATTCAATGCCGAGCGGTCGGAGGTCGCGGTCTTCAAGAAAGGCGTGGAGCGAATCTTCGACAACGTCAGGAAGACCCTCACGGCCACCAGCCTGGTCACCAGTGCGGGCACCCTGCTGATCGGGTTGCCGGCGGTCAGCATCATGTGGGTGGGGGGCTCGATGGTGGTCGAGGACGAGATGACCCGGGGAGACCTGATGGCCTTCATTGCCTACCTGGCGTTCCTGGTGGCTCCCCTGATCGAAATGGGGAATATCGGAAGTCAGTTCACCGAGGCCTTCGCCGGTCTGGACCGCACCAGGGAGCTGATGAGCGTCCCCAAGGAGAGCGAAAACCCGCTTCGTACCCATCGGCTGGAGGATGTGAGGGGAAACCTGGTCTTCAAAGGGGTCCACTTCTCCTACCAGGAGGGCACCGAGGTACTCAGCGACATCTCCTTCGAGGCTCCTCCGGGGTCGGTCACCGCCCTGGTGGGCAGCTCGGGTTCCGGCAAGACCACCATCGCCGGATTGGCCGCAAGTTTCCTGACGCCGGACAAGGGCGTGGTGGAAATGGATGGAATCGACCTGTCCCGGGTGACCCTGGACAGCTATCGGTCCCGGCTGGGTGTGGTGCTGCAGGACGACTTCCTATACGAGGGGACCATCCGGGAGAACATCCTGTTCGGCCAGCCCAAGGCCTGCGAGGCCGACCTGCTGAGCGCGGTGAAGGCGGCCCACGTCAAGGAGTTTGCCGACCGGCTGGAGGACGGACTGGACACCCTGATCGGAGAGCGGGGAGTCAAGCTCTCAGGCGGACAGCGCCAGCGGGTGGCCATTGCCCGGGCGCTGCTGGCCGATCCCAGAATCCTGATCCTGGACGAAGCCACCTCCAACCTGGACACCGAGAGCGAGATCTTCATTCAGGAAAGCCTGAACGAGCTGATCCGGGGCCGCACCACCCTGGTCATCGCCCACCGCTTGAGCACTATTCGCAAGGCCGACCAGATCCTGGTCGTCGAGAACGGCAGGATCGTGGAGCGGGGGACCCACGATCAGCTCATCGCCAGCCAGGGCCGCTACCACAGGCTCTACACCTACCAGGCGCGAATTTGAAGCAAGGGAGTTGGTCCGAAGGCGTTGGCGCAGTTGACCGACCTCAGGAACCACCGAACCTGAAGGCGTAGAGGTCGGCGTCCTTCAACACCACCCGCAGGCGGACGGACTTTCCGGCCAGGGCGGCCAGATCGGCGCCGCTTTTCCAGGCCACGGCACCGTCAATGCGATCCCCGAAGATCTCCGGCGATTCGGCCAGGCTGAAGCCCGGAACCGGCCGGCCGGCGGCGTCCTGAATCTCCACCTGCAGGCTGCCGGCGGCCGAGGTGGCGTAGTTGAGGGTCAGCTCCCTGCCTTGAAAGACCAGCGGCCGGGTCACCAGTTCCCCGCCGCTCAACCCCGCCCGGGCCGAGACGAAGCCGTCCAGCCGCAGGGTGTAGCGCCGCAGCCGCGAAGCCTTCCCGCTGGCGGTCCAATACCCGCCGTCATTGACATAGAGCGACAGTTCCTCCGGCCGGTCGGCCGTTTCCGCCGGGGTCGCCAGCAACCCGTAGGCGGGAAAGGAGCCGGGATAGATCCAGCGCTCCCTGCGGGGGCCGGGTCGGATGAAGGCCTCGCCCCAGCGCTTGAAGGAGAAGCCGTCCCGGCTGCTCATGAACAGGGTCTCCGAGATGGAACCGTAGCGGTAGGAGGGATGTTCTGTAATCGGCAGCCCCTCTTCAATCTCGCGCCCGGCCATGAACCGCCCCGGAAACCCCACCAGCAGATGGGGAGCCCGGAAATAGGGCCGGACCTGGTTGAGGTAGAGCTGTTCGCGGGGAGCCCCGGGGTATCGGAGCCAACGGGGTTCGCTCCAGTCGAGAAAATCCGGAGAGGTGCAGGTCATGACGTCCCGGGCCGGCCCCGCCGGGTCGAGCCCCAACTGCGGTCCCTCGGGGCGAATCTCGTCGTTGGGGCCGCGTATTTCCCGGTAGTAGGCCCGGTAGCCTTGCCGCGCGCTGTCCCAGAAGGCCACGTTCTGGGAATCGAACTTGCCCCGGGTGATCACCGGAGCATCGCTCATCTTCCGCCAAGTGATCCCGTCGGGGGAGGCGAAGGCGTAGAGTCCGCGTGGATCGCTCAATGCCGCCAGGGCCTTGTAGCGTTCTTCGGCTTTGGCGGCGGGATTGGTGTCCTTGAAGGGAACGAAGGTGTTGGAGACTTCCCCCGAGAGGATGATGTTGTTCCTCCTGGAGCCCTGGAACTCCACCAGTCCCAGCTCCGGCCTCACCCAGCGGATGCCGTCCCGGCTTTCCGCCAGGCAGACCGACAGGGTCGGCTCCTTGCCGATCCCCGGCCAGGCGGCTGCCCGGTAGTACATGCGGTAGCGGTCGCCGTCGCGAAACAGGGTGTTGTATCCGGAATAACCGCCCTCCCAGGGCCGGTCATGGACGAAGACCACCTCGCGTTCCACCGGTGAGTGCAGGCGCAACTCGACCTTCCCGGCGGCGCGCGCCGTCAGGAAGTCGTCCACCAGGAGCTGGCGCCGCGACCCGATGTCGATGGGCGATTCCGGCTGTGGGGCGCAACCACTCCAGACGAGTCCCACCAGGACAAGGAAACACAGGCAAGTAGGCTTTCGCATCGCGGACACTTTTTTTCAGATCAGATGATACCGAACCGCCCGAAGGACGGCCTCAAGTCGTGTATGGCACCGCAGCTTCGAGAGTACGCTCTGGATGTGGTTTCGAACCGTGGCCGGACTGATGTAAAGATGGTTCGCGATATCTGCCGTGCCTCGTCCCAGTGAGAGGAGTCGCAGGACGGAAAGCTCGCGCGGCGTGAGATCGACCGGAGGGTACTGCGATAAGCCCTGCGGTGGGTCTGGACCTCCCTGATCGCGAGTCAGCCGCCGGATTTCGACCAGGGCTTCTTGAGTGACCTCCTCAACTCGTTTCCGGCGATCAACGTCCCGCATCAGATGGACGACCAGCGGTGACGCCCCTCGGTCCAAGTGAGCGACGAGGGTAGTTACATTCAGCCACTTGCGCTTGCCGGAGGCCGTTGCCGCATGGAGGTCGAAAGAGGGGACCTGCCCTCCCTTTGTCGCCATCTCCAGAATGTGACAGTCGTGAGTGCAAACGGCGCAGGCAGCATCATCCACCCCGGCCAGGATATCGGCGCAACCTCTCGACAAGACCTGCCCCTGCGAAAAGCCGAGGAGTTCCTCCGCGGCCCGCGACCAGTAGCAGATCGACCCCTGTGGATCAACGGCGAACGCCGCGTCCCCAGCCGTTTCCAACAACTCAAACAGTTCCCGACGAACCATTGGTCTTTTCCGAGCGAAGACACAACAACAACATGGCGCCGAACGGGGTGTCGCAGACTGACTACCGGCCCGGCCCATTTCTCCATCGACCAGCAATGTACACCCGGGTAAATTGATAAAAACGTATCACATGAATGAAGTGTTTGCATCATTGTGACCGGTCCGGAGCGGGGCTATCCTCAATCGTGAAGGTATCGCTCCGGTTGGAATGATCCGACCGAGCCCGCATCTCTCACTGGGGGTGAGGATTTTCCCGCTCCAGTTGTCGTCCCCCGGTGCCGCCAGAACTCGACTCCTCCTGGGGGCACTCCTTAAGAGAGTCCGGGCTGGGACGGGACTTACCCGCGAGGTCCACAATGACACGGATGTGCGGAACAGGTGCTCCCAGAGGGCGCGACAGCCGGCAGCGACGGTGGCGAAATCGCACCCGGCCCGGGGCAAGGCGGCCGGGGCGGTTCAGCTGCCTGTTGCCGCTCCTTCTGGCTCTCACAGCCTGTGGCGGTGGGGAGAACTCGCCGGTAGCCACCTCCGAGTGCGTGGATTGTCACAGGGAGGCAACGCCAAACATCGTCACCGACTGGGAGTTGAGTCGACACAGTTCCGAGGGTGTGGATTGCTCTCTGTGCCACGGCGACCGGCACCGATCGGCAGACGACGTGGCTCTGGTCAAGACGGCGACGCCGGAGGTCTGCGGGACCTGCCATCCGATCCAGACCGAGCAGTTCAATGCCGGCAAGCACGCTTTGGGGTGGGCCAGCATGAAGGCCATGCCCACTACCCATTGGTTGCCCATGGCGCTCACCGGCGGCATGAAGGGATGTGGGGGTTGCCATCAGATCGGGGTCAAGAGCGAGGACGAGATTCGGCAGTTGAAGGAGGAAGGAATTCTGTTCGGTCTGGCTTCCTGTGACGCCTGTCATACCCGGCACCTCTTCTCGGTCAAGGAAGCGAGGGAACCACAGGCCTGCCGAACCTGTCACATGGGGATGGACCATCCCCAGTGGGAGATGTACTCCTCGTCGAAGCACGGCGTACGTCACTCCCTCAAACAGAGCGGGATTCTTCCGGAAGATGCCGCGGCGCCCACCTGCCAGGTCTGCCACATGCCCAAGGGGAATCACGAAGTGCGGACAGCCTGGGGCTTTCTGGCGGTGCGGCTACCCCTGCCGGAAGACAAGCAATGGGCGGCCGATCAGGTCACGATTCTGAAGGCGCTGGGAGTCCTGGACCCCCAGGGAAATCCGACGGCGCGCCTGGAGGTAGTCAAGGAAGCAGACGTCGCCCGGCTCACTCAGGAGGATTGGCAAGTCGAGCGGGACCGAATGATCCAGGTCTGCGAGCAGTGCCACTCCGCCAATCTCGTTCGGGCCGAATTGAAAAAAGGGGATGAGATGATCCGGGAGGCGGACCGATTGCTGGCCGAAGCGATCCGGATTGTCGCCGCTCTCTATCGCGACGGAGTGCTGCGCAAGCCCGACCACTACACCTACGATTATCCGGATCTGCTGGCCTTCCACGACGCTCCTACCGTCATCGAGCAGAAGCTCTTCAAAATGCATCTGGAACACCGGATGCGAGCCTTTCAGGGAACGTTCCACAACAACCCGGATTATGCGCTCTGGTACGGTTGGAGCGAGATGGTGCAGGACTTGACCGAGATCAGGACGTTGGCCCGGGAACTGCGCGGAAGAAACCGTTAGACGATTCAGGGAGGCGAATGTTGTCCGGCTTGACTGTAGTCCTGGTGCTTCTGGCAGCCGTAAACCTCGGCATCAATGCCGTTCTGATGCGCCGGCCGGAAACGGCGGCCACGGTGGGAGGCCGGGTATTGGCGCTTGTGGCTCTCTTCGTTCTGCCGGGACTCTTGTTGCTGGGGGGAGCCAATCTGCACTACAAGCAGGCCCAGACGACCGAGTTCTGCCTGTCGTGTCACGCCATCAAACCTTTTGGTGACAGTCTCTTCGTCGACGATGCCCGCTTTCTTCCCGCCTCCCACTTTCAGAACAAGAGAATTCCCGCCGACCGGGCCTGCTACGCCTGCCATACCGACTACACTATGTTTGGAGACGTGGACGACAAGCTGCGCGGGGTGAGGCACCTGTGGCACAACTTCTGGGGAACAGCCTCGGCCCCCATCCAACTCTATGAGCCCTATCCGAACCGGGCCTGCTTCCAGTGCCACCAGGGGGCAAGATCCTACGAGGAGCAGATCGAGCATGCGCCCTTCAAGGAAAAATTGCTGACAGGCGCCAACTCGTGCCTGATGTGTCACAACCTGGTGCACGAAGTAGACAAGCTGGACCGCTTCGGGTCATGGAACCCGGAGGTGTAGTCGTGATTCCGCGTCACCGATCGAGGCTTTCGGGCCGACAGACAGGCGGTCTTCGGTGGGCGGCCACATTCATTGCGCTGGGAATCGTTGTCGAGCTGCCCACCCTGTTCTGGAACCATACGGTCTCGTTCCTTCTCTTTCTGGGGCCAGGGACACTGCTTGTCGGCAGCGGCATGGTGCTCTACCTGTGGTCGGTCGTGACCAGGAGCGAGTGACGATGAATGTCGACCCATCCGCGCGGCCACGGCTGCTCCGCAGTCGGACCCACCCCGGCATTCGTTCAGGAATCACCCGGTTTCTCAAGGGCACCGGGATTGACCAGAGATGGGGTTGCCGAAGCGACACTCAATCCGACCCTTGAGTGGGAGGCACCCATGAGCACAATCCTGTTTGCGGCCTTCGTGATCTGCCTGACAGGCATGGGCCTCTCCTTTGCTTCCATCATCCAGCCCCAACCCAAGCTGGGTCTCCGTACCCGCACGCGAGCGACCCTTGCCTGCGCGTTTTTCCTGATCCTGTTAGTCATCACAGGGGTCGTGGAGACGCTCCAGCAGGAGAGGACCGCGCCGCCGGCCTCGGAAGAGGCAAGACCATGAAGCCCACATACCCCAACAAAATGACGATTCTCGACATCTTCGCCGAGAGAGTGATCCGACTGAACGAGGTCAACCGGAACATCCGAGTCATCGATCGGGAAGAGGAGCCATGAGGTGGGGACTGCCTTCCTAGTCGTTGCTCGCCCCTTCCTCTTCACCGATTCCCAGCGCCGTGGCCGCGTTCCGCCAGAAGAGGCCCTCGATCTGATCCCTGGATAGGCCGGCGATCTCGGCCGCGAACTTCATGGAGAGGAGCTGCTCGTAGACCGCCAGGATGGGCCGGCCGTCGCAGTGGGGAAACTGCAGGTCACCCCGGTCGGCATCGTAGTGCTCCCAGGCTCGCCCCAGGGCGGCGTAGTGGCCGTGGAAGAAGGCAGCCCCCACGCCGTCCGAACCCCAGAAAATACGTCGGGTGTCCTCCTTGGTAAGCAGGGAGATGTAGGGTCGGGGGTCGGTCACCGCCGAGGTGTCGTAGTGGATGTTGGGCATGTCCCTGAGCCGTTCCACCGCCTCCTGCATGGGCCAGTAGGTGAAGCTGCGGGCGCAGTGGGCCAGCAGCCACTTGAGGTTGGGATAGCGCCTGGTGGTGTACTCTTCCAGGTCCTGCAGGTTGAGATGGTCGGCGCATCCGTGAAATCGGGACAGGTGCATGGTCACCCACAAGCCGTGATGGTTGGCGAACTCCATCTGCTCGTGGGGCAGAAACTCATGGATGCGGCACTGGGCGATGTCCCCGGTGACCGAGTGGGTTCGGTAGGGCTTGAGGCCGACGAACTGGGGGTGCTTGAGGTCACGCTCGATATCCTCGATCTTGCAGGAGGGCGTCACCAGGCGGTTGTGGCGGACACCGGGCACCCCGTCGATCTCCCTGCGGTTCAACTCCACGTGCTTGGCCACGTCGGTTCCCGGGAAAGGGTGCCCCAGGATGAGGTACTGCATGCGCCGGCCCGGGTAGAGGACCTCGGCCCATTGATTCAAGGTCTCCAGGTCGTTGTCCTCCTTCTTGAGCGAGTCCGGGTCCACTCCGGTGACGGCGGAGCGCCAGAAGCAATGGATGTGGGCGTCCAGGATTCGGGAAGGAACGAAGTCCGCCAGTTCCTCCTCCCAGACCTGCCGGTCGCAGTCGCGGTAGTCGATGTTTGCTTGAGCCATGGATTTCCCTCCCGGATCACGGTAATTTCGAACGATTCTAAAACAAGTTGCTCATTCCTCTCTACCCCCGACCTCCCTCGGACCGGCGCAGGATCAGGCTGGCCGCCATGGCCACCGACACCAGCACCAGGTGGCCCAGCACCCCGGTCAGCCACAGGCTGAGAGTGCAGTTGAAGCTCCCCAGATCAAGGATGGGCTCGGCGCTCCCCGGCATCCTCACCTGGGTCAGGGTTGCCCAGGCGGTAAACAGGAGGCAGGCCAGGATGCCCAGGTAGGCTCCCGCGGCCAGCGTCCAGCGGAACAGCATGCCCAGGGCGAACAGTCCCAGGATGCCTCCGGTGAAGATCATGGTCATGGTGAGGGAGAACTCGACCAGGGAGGCGCTGTCGATCCGGGTCCACTGCAGCGCCAGCAGAATGGAGGCGGCGCCCAGGCCGACGACGGAGATCCTGCCCGCCAGCAGCCTGAGGCTTTCGGAGGCGCGGGGGCGCAGCTTGCCGAAGAAGTCGTTGACCACCACCGTCGCGAGAGAATTGAGGTCCGAATCCAGCGAGGACATGGCCGCGGCGATGAGAGCGGCCAGAACCATGCCCTTGAGACCGGCCGGAAAGTGGGTGCTGACGAAGTGGGGAACGATGCGGTCCTTGACCGCCATGACCTCCGGCGGCACCACCTCGGCGCTGAACTGGTAGTAGGACCAGAGGAGGGCTCCCAGCAGCATGAACAGCAGCCACACCGGCACGCAGGCCCCCGCTCCCATGACGGCGCCGCGGACGGCTTCCCGATCGGAGCGGGCCAGCAGGTAGCGCTGCACGTTGTGCTGGTTGCAGCAGAAGGACTGGAGCCAGGCGACTATCGAGCCAAGAATCAGAAGCCACTGGTTGTTTTGGGTGGCGTCCCATTGCCAGCGGCCGATCTCGAACTTGCCCCCCTCCCAGGCGGCAGAAAGAATCTGCGAAGGACCGGCATCGGAACCGAACAGGATGAGCAGGATGCAGAGCAGGCCCCCGCCCACCAGGAAGACGCCCTGAACCACGTCGGTCCAGACCACGGCCTGGATGCCGCCGATCAGGGTGTAGAGCACGGTTATGGCGCCCAGAATGAGGATCACTCCGGTGACGTCCCATCCGGTCAGCACCGCCGTGGCCAGCGCCAGAAAGTAGTAGGTGACGCTGACGTCGGCCACACGGCTGACCAGAAAGGTGGCGGCGCCGTAGGCGCGCGCGGGGTAGCCGAACCGCTGCTGCAGGTATTCATAGGCCGTCATGCGCACGTTGTGGCGGTAGAACACCACGATGCGCCGGGCCAGCAGCAGCATCACGATCAGCGGCACCAGGTGGGCGGGGATCAGAAACATGTTGTCGTGGAAGACGTTTCCCGGGTGTCCCACGAAGGTGGCGCTCCCGCAAATGGTGCCCAGGATGGAGAACGCCACCACCCACCCGGGAACGCTGCGCGCCGCCAGAAAGTAATCCTCGGTGGTCTTTTGCCGCCTGGAGAAGTAGACCCCCAGCAGAGCCACCCCGCACAGGTAAAGCACGACGATTCCGGTATCTATGGGCGCCACGGTGGAGGCTCGATTGGGCGGAGGACTTTCGGATTCCGTTGAGAAACGCAAGCTGGCGGTCGAAGTGGCTCGTAGCCTTCGACGGCGCCGGCATCCACTTGCTTCCGGGTTGCCACCTAATCTATATCGGATGCTGGTGGACTGTTCAACCCGGCTTGCCGGGTTAGCCCGCATTTCTCACCAGGTCGCTGAATGTACTTTAAGAAGACCTTTTATATTCAGCACTTTATAGGACGTGTTGAGACCTCTTGCAACGACACACGGCGCTGGGCGCGCCCTGGCTTGTCCTTTTCCCCTTAGCGCGCACATGCTCGCTCGACCGTAGAAACCGCTACGCTCTTCACTCACGAGCACGCGCTGAGGGGAATATCACTGCGCCATGACCACGCCCCTTGGTGAGAAATGCGGGCTCGCCCTTGGTTCTTGACAGAGCAGGCGCACCGGATAGAATTGCATGTAGATACATTGTAGATATAGAGCGGGTGATGAGAATCGAGTCGGAAATCAAAAAGTGGGGTAACAGCCTGGCCCTGCGTGTAACCGGGATCATGGCCGAACTGCCTAAGTTCAAGGTCGGAACCAAAGTCATTGTCGATGTCACGGACGAGGGGTTTACGGTTAAGCCTGCGACCCCTGAGGGGAGAGGATTCCGCTTCCCCTATAGCGAAGAGGCGCTGCTGGCCGGGATGACCCCGGAGAACGCCCACGCCGATGCACTGGCTGAACCGACAGCGTCCGAGTTTGGAGACTAGATGGCGTTCAAGCGGTACATCCCGGAACGCAGGGATGTGGTGTGGCTCGATTCCGAACCGACGCGGGGATCGGAAATCGGAAAATACCGGCCCGCATTGGTGCTTAGCAGTCGAGAGTACAACCGCAAGACCGGCTTGCTGATTTGCTGCCCGATCAGTACCAGCATTCGCGGCGCCGCCACTGAAGTGCCCATATCCAATCTCGGCAAACCATCCGTAATCGTGGCGAGCTTGATTCAAACCCTGTCCTGGAAAGATCGCAGCGTTAAGAAAATCGTGGCCGCGGATCGAGAAAAATTCCGCGAGACCCTGTTGAGGCTCCTCCCGCTCATTGGTGCGGCGGAAATCATTGAGGAGTCGATGCAACATTGACATCCCCGCAGCATTGAGTGCATCCCGGTACCTAAAGAATTCTTCAAAGAAAACGGCCGCCTCGTGCGTCTCAATGGATGAGGCTGGAAATCCATGCACGGTGGCGCCGTTGATCCAAGCAAACATGTCGCTCCGACCCCTTTCCGATTCTTCTCGGAGAACCCCTCCAAGTCAATGACCAAGCAGGCCGACGAAATCCTGGCTCGCAGGGCCGCCGCGGGAGACAGGAACGCCTTTTCGGAGTTGCTGGAACGCCACTACGACCTGATCTACCGCGTCGGCGCGCGCATGCTCGGAGGCGGAGCGGAGGCGGAGGATCTGGCGCAGGATGTCTGCGTGGGCCTGGTGACCAGGCTGGCGTCCTACGGCGGCCAGAGTCGATTCACCACCTGGCTTTACCGGGTGGTGGTGAACGCGGCTCGGGACGCCATGCGCCGCAACGCCACCCGCCGCCGAAACGAGCAGGAATTCGTGGAGCAGGACGTTCGCGGCCATCGCCGGAGCAGCAGCGGGGGTGAGGATTCCATTTGGCTGCAACAGGTGCTAGGGCAGTTGAGCGAAGAGCTGCGAGCCACCGTGATCCTGGTGCTGGCGGAGGGTCTTCGACACGGAGAAGCCGGCAAGATCCTGGGAGTCAGCGAAGCAACGGTCTCCTGGCGGCTGCACCAGGTGCGCAAGCAGTTGCGCGGCCAAAAGGCGCAGACTGAGAGGATGGTACTGTGAGAGACGAACTGGAAAGGCTTGAAAAGGAACTGAAGCACAGGCCGCCCAAGCCGAATCCCGAGGCCAAAAAGCAGACGCTTTCGAAGGCCATGAAGGCCTTTGACGGACACCACCAAGGATTGCCGGTTCAGCCGCGTCAGACAGGGCAGGAGGCGAATATCATGTCCTGGCTGAAACAGAGAATCCATCCCCTTCAACTTCGTTATGCGGCGGCTGCCTGTGCCTTGTGCCTCGCAGTTGGCGGGGCTGCCGCCACCTATTGGCTGATCACCCGGTCGACCGAACCGGCGGGAACCAGCCAGGTTGCCAAGCTGGAGCCCAAACCTGCGGCGGCTCCTGTTGAAAGCGAGGCGCTTGAACCCGCCGAAGAGGGCGCCCCGGCCGAGGCCGCCGGTTCTCCGCCTGTAGCCGACTCCGCACCGGCCCCTGCGCAAAAACCAACTGGCCGAACCGCCAACGTGGTAGCCAAGGCCCCGGGTGCTTCCGCGGATCCAGCGCCGGTGGTGGCAACGGAGGCTATCACCGTCGAGGCGCCGAGCCAGGGAGCGGTTCTGAGCATGGAAGCCCCTGTGGTTACCCATGCGGATCCCAACCAACCACCCGCGCCTGCCTCGCCTGTTTTCCCTGCCCCTCCACCTCCGCCTCCTCCGCCGCCGCCTCTGCCTGGGTCGGCAGCGGCCTTCGGCAGCGTCTCTGCCTCAAGGTCCGCGATGGTTCGCGGCCAGGCTGCGGAACGCCTTTCCGGTCCTGGTCGCGGCAGGATGACGATCATTGCCGAGGACCCCGGAATTTTCACGGAGAGAAGCGCCCCACCAGGAGACCGCTTTGCCCGCGTCGATCCCAATAGGCTCAAGGTGGTTGACGAGGAACCGGTATCGACCTTCTCGATCGACGTCGATACTGCTGCCTACAGCTTTCTGCGCGCCTCTCTCCAGCAAGGCATGCTGCCGCCCAAGGAGGCCGTACGCATCGAGGAGCTGATCAATTACTTCCGCTACGACTATCCGGCTCCCACGGGTCGAGACACCCCCTTTGCCACCCAGGTGACGGTGGTTCCTGCTCCCTGGAACCCCTCGACCCGTCTGATGCATATCGGCATCCGGGGATTTGAGCTGACGGGTCCTCGCCCGCAGGCAAACCTGGTGTTCCTGATCGACACCTCGGGGTCCATGGGCCAGCCCAACAAACTGCCGCTGCTGGTCAATTCTCTCCGCCTGCTGCTTGGGTCCCTGAAACCGGAGGACCGAGTGGCCATCGTGACCTATGCGGGATCTTCGGCCACGGCCCTGGAGCCCACCCGGGTGAGCGATCGGGAGAAGATCCTGGCCGTCCTCGGTCAACTGAGAGCGGGTGGCTCCACGGCCGGCGCCTCGGGAATTCAACACGCCTATCGACTGGCCCGGCAGCACTTCATCGCCGACGGTGTCAACCGCGTTATTCTGGCCACCGACGGCGATTTCAACGTGGGGATCACCGACCTGGACCAACTGCAGGGCTATGTCGAACGCGAGCGAAAAAGCGGCGTATTCCTTTCGGTGCTGGGCTTCGGCATGGGCAACCTGAACGACCGGCTCATGCAGGCCCTGGCACAGAACGGCAATGGTGTCGCCGCCTACATCGACACCCTCTCCGAAGCCCGCAAGGTCCTGGTTGACGAAGCCACCTCGACGCTCTTCCCCATCGCCAAGGATGTCAAGATCCAGGTCGAGTTCAACCCGGCCCGGGTGAGCGAGTATCGGTTGATCGGCTACGAGAGCCGCATGCTGGCCCGCGAGGACTTTCAAAATGATCGGGTAGACGCCGGGGAAGTTGGCTCCGGCCACCGGGTGACCGCGATCTATGAAATCACCCCGGTCGGCTCCGGAGGGGAGCGGGTGCCGCCACTACGCTACGGGCCGGACAAGAAACCGCAGCCAGGCGCGGCAAGCGGCGAATACGCCTTTGTGAAGATCCGCTACAAGTTGCCGAAATCGGAAACCAGCACCCTGATCTCCCGGGCGGTAACCTCTGCCAACCAACACGAGCGGATCGAGCACGCTCCCCCGGACGTGCGTTTTGCCATGGCCGTCGCGGGGTTCGGTCAATTGCTGCGGGGAAGTCCCTACACGGAAAAGTTCGACTACGACCAGGTGATCGAACTGGCCCGGAAAGCCCGCGGGGAAGACCGCTTCGGCTATCGCTCCGAGTTTCTTCAACTGGTGCGGCTGGCCCAGTCTGCAGCCCAGCCCGCCATCGCTCCTTGATCGGCTCGGATCTCCTTTACAATTCCCACCCAAGGCGCTATGGTTGCGCCCCGATATCGGTTCGGACCTGCACCGATTTTAGTGCTTTCTGCTCCTCCCACAACCGGAATGAACAAGCCCCACACTCAAGGCGGCCAGACGGGGGACCTGCGAGGGAAGCGCGGCTTCATCCTGACTGGAATCTCCGGCTCCCACACGCTGTTCCACGCCTTCCAGCACAGTCTTCTGGTGTTGTTTCCCAACATACGGGAGACCTTCGCCCTTTCCAATCTGCAGACCACCTCCATTTCGGCGGTGCAGGAAGTGGTGGCGGGCCTGATCGATCTGCCCGGAGGGGTGGCGATGGACCTGCTCAAGCGATATTGGGGCCTGGTAATGACCCTCTGCATGGGTGGCTTCGGAATCGGCTGGCTGGTGGTCGGGTCGGCTCCCGGGTACGTGACGGTCCTTTCCGGGATGGCGATCGTGGCCGCATCCTCCTCCCTCTGGCATCTGCCGGCCATGGCGTCACTTTCCAACCGCTTCGCCGAGCGCCGCGGCTTCGCCCTGTCGGTATACGGCGTCGGCGGTAACGTGGGTGAGATCCTGGGACCGGCCACCACCGGCCTGCTGTTGGGCATGCTCACCTGGCAAAGCATCATCGGCTCCTATGCCCTGCTTCCCCTGCTCTTGATGTTCCCCGTTCACTGGGCTTTTCGCGACATCGGAAGCCGGCAGCCCGGCACGCCTTCCGCTCCGGACAGGGCCAACCTTTCGGACCAGCTCGGTTACACCCGGCAGATGTTCAGGAACGGCGTCTTGTGGGGAATCATCGCCATCGCGGGACTGCGGGGCATGGCCTTTGTGGCCTTCACCGCGGTCGTCGCCCTCTACGCCAAGGACGTGCTGGACTTGAGCGACCAGGCGCGGGGTTACTACTTCTCGCTGTTGGGCCTGGTCGGAATGACCGCCTCGCCGTTGCTGGGCCATCTCTCCGACCGGTTCGGCCGAAAGATGGTCCTGGTGCCCAACCTGCTGGCTCTGGGGGTGCTGACCCTGCTGATGGCCTGGTACGGTCACCTGGGAGCCTTCCCGTTGCTGCTGCTGCTCATGGGGGTCTTTCTCTACAGCGACCAGCCGGTGCTGACCGCCGCCGCCCTGGACGTGGCCGGGGGCCGCACCACCACCACCGCCATCGGGTTCGTCTCCTTCTCCCGTCTGGCCTTGAGCGCTCCTTCTCCGGTGATTGCGGGGTGGCTGTATCGTCCCGAGGCCGTGCATGCCGTGTTCTACTACATTGCGGGACTATTCTTTCTGGCCGCCTGCGGTCTCTTCCTGTTACCGTTGCGCAAGGGTTGACAGACGGCATCGGTCGGGGAAACCAGAAAAATTTGCAATCGGGAGGGCCGAATGGAAAAGATCCTGATCATCATTGGCGACGCCTCCGAAGCCATGGACACTCTCTACCCTTACTACCGGGTGCAGGAGGAGGGGTTCGAAGCGGTGGTGGCGGCTCCGGAAAAGCGCCGCTACCATCTCGTCATCCATGAGATACCGCCGGGGTGGGAGGTGACCCGGGAATCGCCCAGCTACCACTGGAACTCCGACATCGCCTTTCGGGACGTGGAGCCGGAGGGGTATGCGGGTCTCTTTGTTTCAGGGGGACGGGCGCCGGAGTATCTGCGCTACGACAGACACCTGATGGACATCGTTCGCCATTTCTTTGAGACGGACAAGCCGGTGGCCTCGGTTTGCCACGGAGCCGAGATCCTGGCGGCGTCGGGTTGCGTCCGGGGAAGGCGCATGGCCACCGTGCCCAAGTGTAAGTTCGATGTGGAGATCTGCGGCGCCACCTTCGTGGACCACGGCTGCGTGCGGGACGGCAACCTGGTGAGCGCCCGCACCTGGCACGACAACGCGCTCTACATGAAAGAGTTTGTCCGCATGTTGCTGGACGCGAGGCACCACCGGAGAGGATATAATCCCGAATAGCCGTCCCCCGACCGGTTCGGCATCCGGGCCTTCTTCGGGATTTCAAAGAAAGGACAACCTGCCATGCCTTTCCTTCGCCGCCTGGTCATTACCGCCGCACGCGTCCTGGTCCAGAATCCGGAGGCCCGCGCCAAGGCCCGGGAGGTTCTGGAAGAGGAGGTCAAGCCCCGGGCCAAGGAGGCCTGGCGGGAGGCCCGCCCCGAAATCGAGAAAGCCGGGCGGGGTCTCAAGCGTTTTGCCCGCAAGGTCCGGGACGAGTATCGCAGCGGCCGCCGGGGGCATTGAGTCAGGCCACGGATTTCCTGAAAGAAGGCTCCACGGAAATGACCATCGTCCCGCTGGAAGAACACATCGCGGCCGAGGTACGGGGGGTTGACGTGGACTCTCCCCACAGCGAGGAGACCTTTGCCGAACTGCGCCGCGCCCTTTTCAGGCATTCGGTGCTGGTCTTCCACGACCAGGACATCTCCGACGAACAACAGGTGGCCTTCACCCGGGGCTTCGGCCGCTTGCAGAAGACCCTGGCCAGCGACCCCTACGGAGGAGGCGGTTTCATCAACCGCATCGCCAACGTGGATGACGAAGGCCGCCTCATTCCACCCCGGGACAAGCGTTCCCTCTACCAGGCAGGCAACATGCTCTGGCACTCCGACGGCTCCTTCAAGGCCGTCCCCCTGCGGGCCTCCATGCTGTCGGCCAGGGTGGTGCCGCCCCGCGGGGGCGAGACCGAATACGCCAGCCTCCGAGCCGCCTACGCGGCTCTGCCCGAGCCCAGGAAGGCTCAACTGGACGGATTGGTCGCCGAGCACAGCATGGCCCACTCCCGGGCCCAGATCGGCCCCGGGCTGCTGACCGAGGCCTTCCGCAAGGAGACGCCCCCGGTCCGCCACGTGCTGGTCCGAACCGTCCCCGAGACGGGAGAGAAAGCCCTCTACGTGGGGTCTTACGCCTCCCATATCATCGGATGGGACATCCCCAAGGGCCGCGCCCTGCTGGAGGAACTCCTGGAATGGGCCACCCAGCCGCAATTCGTCTATCGGCACCGGTGGAAGACCAATGACCTGGTGATGTGGGACAACCGCACCTGCCTCCACCGCGGCCGCCCCTGGGACAACGGCGTCTACAAGCGCATCATGCACCGCACCACCCTGGCCGGAGACGGCCCCACCGTCCCCTGAGACCTCTGTCCTCTTCTTTTGGTTTTTCTTCGTGCCCCTTCGTCGTCCTTCGTGTTGCTTCGTGGATAACTCTTTTCTTGGCTTGTCGATCTGAGGACTCGCCCCGCTAAAACAGCAGCCGGAAGCCGATCTGCACCTGGAATGGCGGCCCGGGGATGTTCCCTGTCAGGAACCGGCCGTCTTGGCCCCGGGTCTGAGCGAAGTTCGGATTGGTCGGCTGTCCACTCAGTCCGCAGGCCGGGTCGCCCGAGTCCGCGCAGTAGTTGGCCACGGTCGGGAACCACTGGTTCAGCGTCACGTTGTCGAGGTTCAGGAGGTTGAAGAACTCCAGGGAAAGGAGGGCATGGCGGGTCTCGCCCAGTGGAATCCGCTTCTGCACCCGGAGGTTGATGTCGGCGGTCGGCTTGTTCCGGAAGGCGTTTCTGGAGAACGGCACGCCGGGGGCGCGAAAGGGACGGTCGGCGCCGCCCCGGTCCTCATTCGAATCGGTTCCCATGCGCGCGTCGAAGGGGGCGCCTGACAGCAAGTGCATGCCGGTCGAGAGGTCGACCGCTCCGGGCAGCATGACGACGCTCTGGGCGTGGAACTGGTGGCGCCGGTCGAGCAGGCTGGGACCGTACTCGGAAGCCAGGTCGTACCCGTTCTCGTAGGATATCCCCCCCGCGTCCCTCTCGTTGTCGTCGCTCGATTCGTTCTTCGACAGCACGTAGTGGGCGCTGAGCTGTCCCCGGGAATGACGGAACTCGGAGCTGATGGTCAGCGCCCGGTACAACGACTTCGCGGTCGACTCACGCACGGTGACGCTGTCGAGCCCCGGGACCGGCCGCCGGGTTCCGCTGCGCAGACCGAAGAAGGGACGTTCGGCCGGGTCGTCCGGCCGTACCTCCGGCAAGGGGACATTGAGGTCCCGGTTCCGTTCCAGGCGGGTGGTATCGACCACGAGCAGGTCGGCCCCCAGCGACCAGCCGGGACGGATCTCGCGCTGCAGGCCGCCGCCGAACTGGCGCGCCATCGGATTCCTGAACCCTGAGTCCACCATGGTGACACGGGCTCCTGCGAACGGGTTGCTCTCGATTCCAAGGGCCTCGGCGATGGCCGTGATCTGATCCGTAGCCAGTGTCGGCAGATTGTCGAGCGACCGCCGGTTCAGATCGATCCCGATGAGCTTCATCTGGTGGTACAGCGTGACATGCGGGCTTCCGGCCGGCGCCGGGAAGGGCAGGGCAACGCTCAGGTCTCCCGGCGGCAGCCCGAAGTTGTTCACGGGAGCGGCCAGCAACAACAGAGGAGTTCGCGCGTAATAGACGCCGGCGAATCCGCGCACGACGGTCCCGGCGTTTCCGGCCGGATCCCAGGCCAGGCCGACCCGCGGTCCGAACTGGCTGCCGCTGTTGGGGATGGTGGTGGGGTCTACCTGTCGTCCACTGGGAAAAGTCACGCCACGCAACTGATCGATCAGGAACTGGTTTCCGGCATCCGGGGTCGGGTTGAACTGGCCGTCCCAGCGCAGGCCGAGGTTGACCGTCAGAGTGGGAGCCACTCGCCACTGGTCCTGCACGAACAGGCCGACCTCGTCGGTTGCGAAGGATGCCTTCAGGTTGCCGATCTGCTGCAGATAGACCAACGACGGCGAGTCGAACCGGTTGGGAACGGCTCCTCCGATCCCGATGATGTCCAGAGTCCTCTCGACATCCGATCCGAACACCAGGTAGCCGCCGTTCTGGAAGAAGCCGAACTTCTGGTCGATGAAGACGTGGTTGTAGTCGAATCCCGCTTTCAGGCTGTGGCCGTTGACGAGCCAGGTCAGGTTGCCGGCCGCCTGGGCCCGCCAGTCGAACTGGGTCGTCGGGCGGAAGCTGCGGGTCCCGAACTCACCCAGCGAGAGGTCCACCAGCGGCTTGAGTGCGTTGGCGGAACGGGGGCGATCCTCCCTCGAGTACTGTCCGCGCAGCTCGAAGAGCAGGCCCGACGACGCCACGCTGGTGAACTGCCCCACCACCGTCTGGGTGGCGTCCTCCTCGGTTCCGTTGGTTTCCAGCGACCGGTGGGTCGTGGGTGTGATGACGTTGCCCACGCCGTCCGAGTTGAGCGCCCGGTTGGTGCTGCCGTTGTAGCGGACATTGAAGCGGTTGCCGCCAAGCAGGTTGAAGTCGATACGGCCGAGCCAGGCCTTGGCGTCGTTGGTAACCTCGAAGGGCGTCTCCAGGCCGCGGTAGTGGTCGAACCCTTCCCGGCTGGCGGCCGTGGGTGTGAAGTGGTCGAGCCGCGCGAACCGCACCTCCCGCGACGCCTTGAACTCCTGCTGCTCGTAGGCGACGAAGAAGAAGGTTCGGTCGCGTGCCAGCGCTCCACCCAGGGAACCGCCGAACTGGTGCTGCGTGGGGGCCGCGTCTTGCCCGAACGCGTTACGGGTCGCCAGTCGCTCCGGGCGCATCAGGTAGAACGCCGACCCCCTCGGAGTGTTGGTCCCCGACTTGGTGATGGCGTTGACCAGCCCGCCGCTGGAACGCCCGAACTCGGGGGAGTACCCTGCCTTGACAACCCGGAACTCCTGGATCGCCTCCTGCGGAATGGTGAAGGTGAACTGGGAGCGCTCGCCGCCCCGGATGCCACCGAAGAAGGGCTGATTGTAGTCGGCGCCGTCGATGCTGACATTCCCGTTGATGCCGCGCTGCCCGGCCAGCGAGATCTGTCCGCGCTGAGGCTCGACCTGAGCCGTGGGTGTCAGGGTGACGAAATCGTGGAACCTCCGGCCGTTGATCGGCAGGTTGGAGATGGCCTGGCTGTCGAGCGCCGCGTCGGACGTATCGGTGGTGGTTTCAACCAGGGAGGTTTCGGCGGTCACGGTGACCGTCTGGGCGACGCCGGCCGGAGCCAGGGTGAAGTTGATCGTGCGGACGGCGCCGACGGCAAGCGTCACGTCCTTGAGTTCGGTCGCGCCGAAGCCGGCCAACTCGACGCCGATGTCGTAGGAGCCGGGAGGCAGCAGCGCCAAGGCGTATGTCCCCGAGTCATCGGACATACCGTTACGGACCAGACCGGTGTCGAGGTTCACGGCCCTCACCGAGGCGCCCGGCAACACACCCCCGGTGGTGTCTGAAACCATACCGGTGAATTTGCCCGTGGTCGCCCTGTCCTGGGCCGGTGTAGACGCCGGCAGAAGAAGGGCTGCAAACAGCCAGATGAGCAAGGGGCCGCGTTTGTTGCGGGGGGTTTTGCTTTTGAGAGGAGTGAGGGGAGCGATTGACTGCATTTTGGAGAGTTGGTGCGTTTCGGGAGGATGCCTCGTATTCGCCGCATTAGCGGCTGGGTTCGTGCTGAACCCATACGACCCCGGGTTGACACCTCCGCTGGCAGGAGGAAACCGCCTTCGCTGCCAAACTCGACTATTCCCGGTTTCTCCTACGTTTCCCTGCAGGCGACCCTGAGCCGCTGCTTCGCAGCTCTATAAGGATGGCCTGTAGTAAGCGTTTCCTTGCCTACCCACGCCAACCGCAGCTTCGCAGCTCTCCCTTAAACCACGTCACTGCCGGCGGATAGGATTTTTCAACAACTTTTTCCCGGGCGCTGGCGCGGCGTCCGTGGCACTGGGATATGGCAGTTCCATCACTCGAGTCGCGTAGAAGGCGGCAATCTTCCGGTTGTCCTCCTGTCTACGGCCAGGAGCTTTTCTCCAGGCAGTAGGGGCTGACCTTGTCCTGGTCGAAGGCTACGCCGTGGCCGGGACGCTCGGGAGGAACAGCGTAACCGTCTTCGATCCGCAGCGGGTGCCGCAGGAAGCGTTCCAGCATGGGGACCTGCTCCACGAAGAGGGCGTTGGGGGTGGCGCACACCAGGTGGACGTGGACCTCCATCATCAGGTGGGGCGACACCGAGGCATTGAAGCTGTGGGCCAGGGCAGCGATTCTCTGCCATTCGGTGACGCCCACCCGCCCGACGTCGGGTTGCACGATGCCGGCGGCTCCACGAGCCAGGTACTCCCTGAAGACGTGCCGGTTGAAGAGGTTCTCGCCCAGCGCGATGGGGATTGAAGTGTGCCGGCTCAATCGCTCGTGCCCCAGCACGTCGTCGGCATCCAGGGGCTCCTCCATCCAGAAGAGGTCGAGGTCTTCCAGGAGCCTGCAGCGGGCCATGGCTTCGGACGCGGTCCAGCGCAGGTTGGCGTCGACCATGAGCTTGACGTCGTCTCCCACCGCCTTCCTCACCGCCCGGACGCGGGCCACGTCCTCCAGGCGGCTTTCCTTCCCGACCTTGATCTTGACTCCGGGAATTCCCCGCTCCACGCAACCGGCAGCCTCGTGGACCATTTCTTCCACGCCGTGGTTCAGCCAGCCGCAGTCGGTGTTGTAGACGGGAGTGCGGTCGCGAGCCGCCCCCAGGAAACGGAAGAGCGGCTGGCCGGCCTGGCGGGCCTTGAGGTCCCACAGGGCAATGTCGATGGCCGAGGCGGCGAGCAGGGTCACCCCATGCCGGCCCACCCAGTGCAGACCCCACCACATTTTCTCCCAGAGCCGCTGGGTGTCTCTGGGGTCTTCCCCCAGCACCAGGGGAACGACTTCCGTGTCCAGCATCACCTTGGTGGCCTTTCCCCCGCGTCCGATGGTATAGGTAAAGCCGAACCCCTCGTCTCCGGTGTCGGTATGAAGGGTGGCAGCGATGACTTCCAGGCACTCGACTTCCTGGATGGCGTCCACGATCCGCCGGTGGGGAGGAAAGCGGTAGCAGGCCGTATCGATGCGATCGATCTTCACGATGTCATTCCTCGTTCAGCATTTCCGGAATCCCATTTCCGGTTCGGCCCGTTCGCCGCATCGGGGGCCGTTGCGTTCAACCTGGGGACAAAGATAGCATATTGAAGAATGGCTTCCGACCCTCGAGATCCCTGCTATCACTTCACCGCACCCGAGGGGGTTTGCCGGCCCTTCGACCCCAATGGGGCCATTTTCTGGCGGGGGCGCTACCACCTCTTCTACATCTTCCAGGATCCCGGCCTGTCGCACGGCGGGCACTGCTGGGGCCACGCCAGCAGCCCCGACCTGGTGGACTGGACCCTCCATCCCCCGGCCCTGAAACCGGCCGAGGGGGATCCGGAGGTGGGCATCTTCAGCGGCGGCGCCTTCCTCGACAGAGAGGGCCGGCCCACGCTCATCTACCACGGGGTCGGCACCGGGACCTGCCTGGCGTTCCCAGGCGACGACGACCTGATCCACTGGCGCAAGAGTCCGCACAATCCGGTAATTCCGGAGCCAAGGGAGGGAACGCCCGGCTGGGGCGTCTACAACGTGTTCGACCCCCATGCCTGGCTGGAAGAAGACCGCTACTACGCCATTCTGGGCGGAAAGGTGAAGCCGGATGACCGGTGGGACACCGCCTATCTGTTCACCTCGTCCGACCTGGTTCATTGGGAGTACCTGCGGCCCTTCTACCGTCCCGAACGCCGCTGGACCGGGGAGGAAGAGGACTGCGCCTGTCCGGACTTTTTTCCCCTGGGCGATCGGCACGCCTTGCTCTGCATCAGCCACCCCCGGGGCGCTCGCTGCTATCTGGGCAGTTACCGAAACGGGACCTTCTTCCCGGAGGAACACCACCGCATGAACTGGCCGGGAGGCGCCTGCTTTGCTCCGGAGAGCCTGGTGGACGACCGGGGCCGGAGGATTTTCTGGACCTGGGCCCTGGACCAGCAGAACCGGGAGAAGCCGCTCCGCGGACTCGGCGTGATGACCCTGCCCCGTGTGCTGTCGCTGGACGGAGAGGGTTCCCTGCGGATCGAGCCGGCCGCGGAACTGGAGAGCCTGCGGAGGCGCCGAGGTCAATGGCGGGACCTGGAGCTGGCTCCCGGCCGGGAGCTCTCCTTCGACGAGTTCCGGGGAGACAGCCTGGAACTGGGACTGGAGGCCGGCCTTGCGGAGGCGGGGGCGTTGGCGCTCAAGGTCTGCTGCAGCCCGGGCGGGGAGGAGCAGACGGTGATTCTCTGCGACCGCCGGGAAGGCGCCTTGCTCATTGACACCACCCGGTCCAGCCTGGATCCCGGGGTCTGGAGGCCGTTCCCCCTCATGAGGAGGGATGCGGAGTCGCAGGACGTGCCGGTACAGACGGCCCCCTTCCAGCTTCGTTCCGGGGAGCGGCTGAAGTTGCGAGTCTTCCTGGACCGCACCATGCTGGAAGTGTTCGCCAACGGGCGGCAGTGCCTGACCCAGAGGATCTACCCCACCCGCGGCGACAGCCTGGGGGTGTCGCTGGTCGCCGCCAGGGACGGGGCCAGGGTTCACGCCCTCACCGCCTGGGAGATGGAGGGAATTCGAACCTACAATAGCCGAGTCTTCGATAATCTTCCGGAGGAGGTCCCATGAGATTCCTAGCCTGGTTGATCCCCCTGACGATTGCTCTGACCGGAACGGGGTGTCAGACCCAGCCGCGTCCCGGGGCCGACGAGAGTGCCCACTTCACCCACGGTCCCATGCTGGGCCGGGTGGAGGCCCACAAGATGGGCGTCTGGGCCCGCACGGCCCGGTCCGGGACATTCGCCGTCAGGTACGGAACCGGGGCCGACCGGCTGGACTCCCTGTCCCCGGCGGTGGAAACCCGGGTCGAGCGCGACAACACCGGTTGGGTTCACCTTGCGGGGCTGGATTCCGGGACCCGGTACCACTACCGGCTGGTCTGGCTGGAGGGGACGGAGGAGATCCCGGGGCCCGGGGGAACCTTTCATACCCTGCCCAGCGCCGACGACATGCGCCATCCTCAACACAATCCGGATGGACTCTTCAACTTCCGGTTCGAGTTTGCCTGCGGCAACAACCAGAACACCGGTAGTCCGGGGGCCTTCGGATGGAGCCTGCCCGCATTCGCCACCATGCTCGAGCAGCTTCAGGGGCCTGACAGCCGGGCTCGGATCGACTTCGCCATTCTCAACGGGGACTGGCTGTACGAGGAGGAGCGTGCCTACCCGCCCGAGGACTGGCTGCGGCAAGTGGGCCTCCCCGCCGACCGGACGCCGAATGTGGTGGACCTGATGCCCAACATCGTGGGCGTGTGGGAGAACTACAAGCTCTACCTGGACCGGGGAGAGAACCTGGGCGACTGGCACCGGGGGGTCCCCTCCTACTTCACCTTCGACGACCACGAGATCGTCAATGACGTCTACGGGGCCGGAGAGGTGGGGTTGCGCAACCGGCGCCCCGTCTTCCGCGACATCGCCCTGAAGGCATGGTATGACTACCTGGGCTGGAGCAATCCGGTGGATCCCTCCGGGCACATTCGGTTCGGACGGGCCTCCTTCACCGCCGGAGACTCCATCCTGACCGATCCCGAAGCCGACTTCAGCCAACTGGATCCCCGGGAGGCCGCCACCCTGCACGTGCACTGGGGCACACCCGACGCCGGCGTCATGGACGGTCCCAGCGACACCGAAGGCGGAGACCCCAATGCCGGGGTCTACCGGATCGTGGAGGTGCTGGATGCCAACCGGCTGAAGATCCGGCCGGCCGCCAGGGCCGACGGCAAGGCCGCCTACTCCATCGGGCGAGTTTCGCACTTCCGGAAGTCGGTCAGCAATGCCGACTTCTTCTTCCTGGACACCCGCAGCCACCGCATGATGCACGACATGAACCAACCCCGCAAGAAGGGGGTGTCCATGATCGGCGTTCCTCAGAGGGATTGGCTGAAGCGAGAGATGAAAGCCAGCCAAGCCGATCTGTTTTTCGTGGTCTCCTCGGTCAATTTCACCATCCCTCACGTGGGGGCCTATGGGCCGGAACCCGTCCCCAACAAGGACGACGCCTGGACGGTGTTTCTGGAGGAGCGGGAGGACCTGATCCGGTTCTGGGACTCGCTGGACAAGCCGGTCTTTGTCCTGACTGGCGACCTGCACAACAGTTTCGCCATCAAGATCACCGACCGCGTCTGGGAGTTCGCTTCCGGACCCCACAACTCGAGCAACCACCCGCTGAGCAGCGAGGGAGGGCGCCCCACCAACGGTCCCTACGATTCCCGGGGACGCCGGGTGGAGATACGCTGGTCCAGCTTCATGCAGCCGGACACTCCTCTGCTGATGCGCAACCGGCCGGTCTACTGCGTGGTTCAGGTCAACAACGCCTTCAACAACCCGGTGGAGGCAGGGACCGACCGCTGGGTGGCCTACAGCCGGCCCCAGGTGATCTTTCAGTACTACGACGGGCTCACGGGCGAGCTGCTTTACGCCGAATCCATCCTGGCGGGTTGAGCGGGAGGGAGAAACAGGGAGTTTCGGATGAGAATCACTGGTTCGATATTTTGGTTACTTCTCGTCGTTCTGACAAATGGGAGCGCGGGCTGCACGACCTCCGAATCTCCGGGGGACGGCCGGCCCGAGCCTTTGCAGAAAATCACCGTCTTCACCAAGGGGGAAGCGGGATACCACTGCTTCCGCATTCCGGCGCTGGTGATGACGCCCGGGGGGACGACTCTGGCATTTGCGGAGGGACGCAGGGACAGTTGCCGCGACGATGCCGACATCGACCTGGTTCTGAAGCGCAGCACCGACCAGGGGCTCACCTGGGGCCCGCTTCAGGTTCTTTTCGACGACGGCGATCTGTCGGTGAATCAGCCCGTGCCGGTGGTGAACCGGCAAACCGGAGAGGTGGTCTTCGTCTTCTGCAAGAACAACCACCGGGTATTCGTGTCCAAGAGCGGCGACGAAGGGGCGACCTGGAGCGAACCGCGAGAGATCACCGAACAGGCCGCCGATCCCTCCTGGAGCTATCTGGGCGTGGGTCCGGGACACGGCATCCAGCTTTCAAGCGGCCGGCTGCTGGTCTCGAGCTGGGGCGACCTTTCCCCGGGACCCAGAACCTGGAGGCCGGCCGGCTGGGGGAAGGTGCAGTTCTCCTATGCCATGTACAGCGATGACAACGGCGAGACCTGGCGGCGCAGCCCACCGCTGGACATCGACCTTTCGGACGAGTCGATGTCGGTGGAAACGGTGGACGGGCGTATCTACATGAACATGCGCAGCCGCCAGGAGAGGCTCCAGCGTGCCTACGCGTGGAGCGACGACGGCGGAGAAACCTGGTCGGAGGTCGCCTTCGACCCGGGGATGCCCGAACCGTCGGTGCAGGGCAGCCTGGTCCGCTTCACCACCGCCGACACGCACGGCAGAAACCGCGTCCTGCTTGCCCACCCGTCGAGCCGGACCGAACGGGCCCTTCTGACGGTTCGGATGAGCTATGACGAGTGCCGGACCTGGCCGGTGGCCAAACTTCTCCATCGGGAATACTCCGGCTACTCGGACATGGCCATCGCACCCGACATGACGGTGCTGTGCCTGTACGAGTCCGAATGGCATGCCAGGATGATCCTGGCCCGCTTCACCCTGGACTGGCTGACCGACGGCGCCGACAGCCTTTGAGACAGCGAGCGGTCAAGGAGTCCCGATCAGCAAACGGTCGTGCAGTCCCTGCAGCGGTCTCGCGCTGGGCGAAGCGATCCCCTCGAACTTGCCGATCTGTTCTGCGCTCACTTCGATGGCCTTCGCCATCACGAACCAGTTCACCCCTTCGCTGCAGGGCGGAGTGGTCAGCGAGCCCTTGTAGTGAGAGTAGGCGCCCGCCTCGGAAGGCAATATGGCCGAGGCATCGATGGTCGTGTCGGCGACCTCGACTTCCGGTCCGGCCTCTTCCGGCATGTTGGCGAATACCGAAGCCAGCGGATCGTTTTGGCTGCCCGCCTGCATCATCACGCCGACCACGGCCAGAGATCCGTCCGCGTCCGCGTGCACGAAATGCACCTCCATCGGCGTGCGCGAGCCGGCGATGGCGTGCTCGCTGGGTGCATGGAAATGGAATTGCAGGAGCTTGAAGAGCCTGCCCGCGACCGTCAGCTCACTGCCGGATCCATAGTTCACCTGAACGGTGTGGCCGTTGTTGACGATCTTCAGCGGCGAGGGCTTGTAGTCGAAGACCAAATCGGGTCCCTTGGCGGGAAGGGCATCCACGATATCGATCGGCGATTGCATGCGCCCGTCGCTGCAGGCGGCAGATTCGGCTGAGAGCGAGCCCCAGTTTTCAGGACCCGTGGGCCCGGCATAGCTCCACGCGGCAGAGCCCTTGTGACCCTCTTCCTTTTGGGCGTGGCCGGAACCGTCGCTTTTGCCTCCAGTCCCGTTGCTGCATCCGAACGACCAGATAGAGATGGTCATGATTGCCCCAATGGCGATCGGGGCGGCGATACGATTACCCATCGGCATTCCCTCCTCAGGTTCCGCCCCAGGCGCATTTCCTGTTTCTCCCATCGATCGGCAACACGAGCCTGGGAGCCGCGGCCTGGAGCCACTCTGGACACATCACTTAACTTTGAGTTAAATGATCTCCAAACGGAATCTACGGAGAAGTAATAGCATGGATACCGCAAGGGGTCACACGGAAATCTTTCAAACAATGTTGCGGGTGATGCACCCGCCGGGGGCAGGCGGGGGTCGGCATGATTCATGATCGCAGAAGATTTATGGGCCGGGCCCTGCAAGCCGGCCTGGCATCGACGCTCCTGGCGAAGACGGGTTCGGCGGAGCCCACCGATCGGCCCGGCAGAGAACGAGTCCCCTACCGGTTCAAGCTGGCCATGTGGATCGATGAGTTGAGCGACGCGGACGAGCTGACTCTGGAGCAGGAACTGGAGGTCGCAAGGGACATCGGGATCGAGCAGGTCTGGTTCCAATCCGTCCCGGGATTGGCGCCGATTCCCGAGATGAGCGATGCCGAGGTGGACCGCGTGGGCGAGCGCCTGGCCCGCTATGGGCGCAAGCTGTTCATGCTCAGCGCCTGGATTCCCTTCCACAACCTGCCGCTGCTGGACCTGGACCTCGAGACCATGACCCGGCATCCCGCCTTTCGCAAGGAATTCAAGGCCGTGGTCCGGTCCATGCAGATTGCGGCCCGGCTGGGCGCGCCCTCGGTGCTCTCCTACAGCTTCGTCTGGCCGGGGGAGCGCGGCTACGGCGGACCCACCTGGCCCATGCGCTGGGCGACCCGGGGCGGCATCATCGCGGAAATGGACATGGAGAAGCTGGTCAAGGCCTTTTCCCTGTTGCTGGAACAGGCCGAGAAGTACGACGTCGACCTGGTGCTGGGCATGAGGCCCTTCAACTACGTCAGCTCGACCGGCAACTTCCGCCGGCTGGCCGAGCGCCTGGGTTCCAGGAGACTCAAGGTCCAGTGGTCCCCCGCCGACGCCCTGCTTTCCGCCGAGTGGGACCAGGCCACCGCCGGCTTCCTCAATCTGAAGCCCTACCTCCACAGCCTCCACATGAAGGATGTCCGGATCCTGGACGGTCCCGGGGCCGACTTCGGCTGGCGGGCCCTGGGAGACGGCCAGGTGGACTACCTCGCCATCCTGCGCAACCTGCGCGACCACCACTCGGATGCGGTCCTGGCCCTGGCCACCCACTTCAGGCCGCCCAGCGGATCGCTGATCGAGGCCATGCACATCAACTACGCCAATCTGAAGTCGCTGATCGCAAAGGTGGAGGACGGCGCCGCTGCGTGACCGCCACACCACATCAGCCTTCGCCTTTCGGCTAGGCTGCGACTCAAGGAGGGGCCTGAGAAACGTTGCTGAATCAGTGATTACCTGAAACAGATTGTGGAACTTGTTGAAAAAAAGGGTGTTTATTCTGAAGCCTTTTCTGTCTCATTCTCGGATGATCTGCCCGGCAGAGCTGCAGCCCGGCAAGCCGGAGCGTGTCCCCTTGAGGAGCAAGAGCGATTGGAATGGGCGCCCCCCGGGAGCGCGGGCGTCCCGCCCGCATGCACTCCCGTTACGTGCCGCTCAGTTCCCCTGGGATGGGGCACCCGGCCACCCTGTCCGTGAAAACGGCATGGGCCCGGCCGAAGCAGAGTCCTGTCGCCGTTGCCGGTCGAGCCGGGTCGAGGAGT
>VXMN01000104.1 GCA_009841055.1 Acidobacteriota bacterium | reverse complement strand
CCGAGATCTACACGCGTAAGATCGTCGGCAGCGTCAGAGGTGTATACGAGACCGGGCCTGGGCGACCCTGACGGCCTCCTCCCACACCCCCACCCTGGTGGGGGAGGGCCTCCACCTGCGCCACGAGTTCCTGGAGTTCTTCCGGCGGTCGGCCACCCGCATGGTCGCTCCCGACATCCAGGTCAGCGGCGGCATCGCCGAATCCAAGAAGATTGCGGACCTGGCCGACATCCACCACCTGCAGACCTGTCCTCACAACGCCTCCAGCCCCATCGGCATCGCCGCCGCCGTTCACTCCTGCGCCGCCATGCCCAACCTGCTGGCGCTGGAGTTCCACGCCATGCCGGGCTGGGACCGCATTCTCAAGGGATACCGGCCCAAGATCAGCAACGGGTTCATCGATATTCCCGAGGGACCGGGGTTGGGGGTGGAACTGGACGAAGAGGAAACCCGGAAGTACCTGATGGAAGGGGAAACTTACTTCGGGACGTAGTGGGCAAGGAATGCTCGGGGCGTGAGGATGGCGCTCCTCGGGCCCCATGGCGATCCGCCGGTTTACGCGGGCAAGGCATACCCCGCGCTGACGGGCGATCATCGGTGGGAGCAACAAAAAACGGTCATCCACGAAATCTGTGGATGACCGTTTTGCTCTCTGGCATCCTCCCGGATTCCCCGGTCGGCGCCGGTCAAATCCTCATACCAGCTCGTGAACGGGCTCTCCCTGCTTGTCGCCGATGGAGTTGGCGATGTAGATGGGCCGGCGTCCGGGACCCAGGTAGGTCTTGGTGTAGTCGATGCCGAGGGCCTTGTATACGGTGGCGAAGAGGTCCCCGATGGTGACGAGGCGTTCCGCCACGTAGGCCCCCCGCTCGTCGCTGGCTCCCACCACCGTGCCTCCCTTGATGCCGCCGCCTCCCAGCACCAGTGACCAGCAGTGACCCCAATGGTCTCTCCCTCGACCCGGATTGATGTTGGGAGTGCGGCCGAACTCACCCATGACCAGGACGATGGTGGACTCGAACAGGCCTCGTTCCTCGAGGTCGACCAGCAGGGTGGAGAGGGCGCGATCCAAGGGAGGAACGAGTTCTTCCTTCACGTAGTAGTCGTTCCTGTAATGGGTGTCCCAGTCGTGCTTGGCTTCCTTGTTCCAGCCGTCGATGGTTACGAATCGACATCCGGCTTCCACCAGGCGGCGGGCCAGCAGCGTTCCCTGTCCAAACCTTCCGGGGCCGTAGGCCTCCTTGATCTTTTCCGATTCCTGCGACAGATCGAAGGCGTTGCGGACCGCCGGTGAGGTAATGAGGTTGAGCGCCCTCTCGTTGAAGGAGTCGACCTTGGCGAAGTTGGCGTGGTTCTCCATCCGCCGGTAGCGTTCGTCCACCAGCTTCAAGAAGGAGTGCCGGGCATGGAGGGCGTCCACCGAGACCTCATCGGGCAAGACAAGGTCGGTGACCTTGAAATCCTTGCTCCCCGGCTCCGGGATGATGAACGGTTCGTAGTGGGGCTCCACGAACCCGGCGCTGCGGCAGTTCAGACGTCCCCGTCCGGTGGTCACGTAGGCCGGAACGCTGGTGCGCGTGCCCAGTTCCTTGGCAACCACGGTGCCCACGCTGGGAAAGCGGGTGGTGGTGGTCGGCATATGCCCCGTCATGGCGTAGTAGGTGCCTTCGGAGTGGGCGTTGGACTCGTTCTTCATCGAGCGGATGATCGACAGCTTGTCCATGTGTCGGGACACCCGGGGCAGCAACTCCGAGATCTGGATTCCGGGCACGTTGGTGGAGATGGGCTTGAAGCCGCTGTTCCCCTTCACGTCCCAGGTATCCAGGTGGCTCTGCCCGCCGTGCATCCAGATGAGAATGCAGGACTGCGCCTTGGCCGGTTTGGCGGTGGGGGCAGCCATAAGGCTGGACAACTGGAAATACTCGCTCAGGCTGAGGCCCAGATAGCTCAAGGCGCCCACCCTCAGGAATTCCCGCCGTCCCAAAGGATGCGGCCAGGGTTCTTGGAGCCTTCCTTGCCTTTTCATCGGATTCTCCTGTTCTTGTCCGGCCGAGCCGGCACGCAAGCCTCAATGATTATGGACAAATTCCCGCGAACTGACAAGCGCCCAGGCCAGAGACTGCAACCCTTCCCGGCGCGACGGCTGCTCGCCCAGCTTGGCCTCGATCCCGGATAGCTCCCGGTCGGAGGGGAAGCGGGTCAAGGCCGAGAGGTAGAGTTCCTCGATAATCTGTCGGTCGCCGGCCCCTTGCTTCAACAGACGGTCCACCCGGCTGCCTTCCTGGGTCAGCCGAGTGGTGAAGGTCGGTCCCGACAGCCGGTGCAGGCTCTGCAGCAGGGTGAGCTGGGGCTTGTTCTCCGGCACGCCCCGGCGATCGTTGCGGTTGTAGACCTCGAAGAAGGGCGAAGGAACCATTCCCGGAATCAGGCTGATGGCCCGCGTACCCGGAGGAGCACCGCTGGAGGCATCGGGTTCGTCGGAGACAATGAGCTCCGAATCCACCCCCGCGGCCCGAGAGATGGCATCCAGCAACACCGGCGCTTCCAGCAGGCGGGGCAAGGCCCGGGAATAGTTGACCTTGTCGTCCCGGTTGGTCTGGTTGGCCTGCCCCGACAACTGATAGGTTCGAGAGCGCAGGAGGGTTCGCAACAGATCCTTCAGATCGTAGCCGTGATCCACGAAATTCCGGGACAGCTCCTTCAGCAGTTCGGGATGGGTCGGCGGGTTGGTCGCGCGGAAGTCATCCACCGGTTCCACCAGGCCCCTTCCGAAGAAGTGGCCCCAGACGCGATTGACGATGGCCTCGGCAAAGTAGGGGTTCTCCGGCGCGGTCATCCATTCGGCCAATTTCATGCGCAGGTCCCGCCGTTCGCTGTCGGGAAGAACGCTGCCGTCGGGGAAGCTGGGCCGGACCTGCTCCTTGGTCCTGGGATGGAGGATCCTGGCCGGACTTCGATCCTTGCGGCGGCCATGCCCTCCGATGTCGTCGATCACGAAATAGGGGCCCCGTATCTTCTCGACCTCCATGATCTGGGTCATGTCGCCGAAGAAGGCCGCCAGCCCCCAGAACTGGTCCTGGCTCCAGTTCTCGAAGGGGTGGTTGTGGCACTGGGCGCACCCCAGCCTCCGTCCCAGGAACACCCGGATCTGCTCGGTGGCGATCTCGGGAACCGGGGTCAGGTCGCGGAAAGTCCAATAGGACCAGGCCGGCCCGCTGAAGCCCTGGGCCGCCAGCCGCTCTCTCGCCATCCGGTCGTAGGGAGCGTTGCCGGCAATGTTCTTTCGAACCCAATCCTCGTAGATGAGCGCATGCTCCGCATTGAGCGTCGCCCCGGAATAGACCCTGAGCACCTCGCTGAAGAAATAGGTCCAGTAGTCGACGTACTCGGGGGAGTTCAGGAGCGTCTCGATCAGAGCATCCCGCTTGTCGGGATCCCGGCTCGACAGAAACTCGCGAACCCTTTCGGGCGGTGGCAGGGTTCCGGTCAGGTCCAGGCAGACGCGCCGCAGGAACTCGCTGTCGCTGGAGGTTTCGGAGGGAATGATGTTGAAGCGCTCCAGCTTTCCGAATACGTGCTCGTCGACGTAGTTCCGCTTCGCCACCTCGGGATAGCGAGGCAGGGGTTTGGCAATGACGCCGAACCGGGCGCTGGTGGCCTGCCCGGCCGCTCGAATCATCACGGCGCTCTCACCGATCCCCATGGCCCTCACCACTCCCGACTCGTCCACCTCCACGATCTCGTGGTCGTTGGACTCGTAGAGCACCTGCTCGGAGACGTCTTCGCGGCGTCCGTTGGACATATGGGCGGTGACCAGCAGACGGTGCCGCCCCTTGCGGTCCAGGACCACCTCTCGGGGCAGGACCTCCAAACGCTCGATGCGAGCGATCTCTTCGCTGCCTTCCTCGCCGTAGGGCGCGCCATCCCGGATCCAGCGCAACAGAGTGCGATAACTGGAGGACTCCGCATTGAGCCGCTGGCCTCCTCCGTGGGGCACCGCCAGCGTGGGCTTCAGAAGCAGCAGCGACTGTTCGGGATCCTTTAGATCAACCCGGGGGGTCTTTTCTCCGGCGGCCTCCGCCGACATCACCTGGTAGATCCCCCCTTCGGTGATCCAGCGGTAGTCCTCCTTGGGAAACAGCGCGTTCACCGACAGCTTCAAGCCTCCCTGTCCCTTGACGCCTCCGTGGCACTCGCTGTTGTTGCATCCCGTCTTGGTGAAGATGGCACCGATGTCCCGAGCAAAGCTGAAGGGCCGCTCCTCGGAGATCCCGTCGATCACGACCCCGGTGCTGGCGGTCCGGTCCTGAAAGGCGGCCGTCAGCACGACCCTTCCGTTGGAACGGGCCACCACCTTGCCGTCTCCATCCACCTCGGC
>VXMN01000374.1 GCA_009841055.1 Acidobacteriota bacterium | reverse complement strand
AGTTTGAAGGGGGAAGGATAAGGTTAGAAGTTCGGAGTCATTGCTGTCTGTTCTTCATTTTCTTGATGATGCTGGTCAAAATGGAGATCAATTCATTACATTCGATCTCCAGTTCAGCCAAACTATCCGGCGGAAGGAATTCGGTGGCTGTCAGAAGGCGGAGCCAGTAATGCGTCTCGCGGGCTTCCTTACAGGCGATGCTGTACTTGCTAACGAAGTCGGCTTCACTTTGCGCTGCCTGACCTTCTTCTACATTGGCCTCGATCGAGGTTCCAGACCGTAGCAACTGGTTCCCCAGCGTCCGCGCAACCCCTGGTTTCTCGTCCAGAAATCGGCATAGCACGACCACCCGCCGGGCAAACTCAAACGTCCTCTCCGGTAAATCCGACTTCACCCGTCCTCTTTGCCCCTTCAACCTTCTTACTTCAAACTTCAAACTTCAAACTTCAAAAAAAGGCTATCGACCGGAAGAGGCTGCATAAAGCAACCGCCCCCAGATCGATAGCCTTTTTGAAATCTGGAGCGGGAAACGGGATTTGAACCCGCGACTTCAACCTTGGCAAGGTTGCACTCTACCGCTGAGTTATTCCCGCCAATGCACCAAACCTTAAGAGGCTTCCCCTCGAAAGTCAATCCGTTTTTGGCTGCCTCAGTCCGCCCGCTCAACCCCGGCTGGAGCGTTTCATCCGGATGACCGAGCCTTCCGGCTGCGCTCGTGAACGGCGTCCACCAGCCTTAGCGCGCTATCTACCGGGGTCTGGGGGAGAATGCCGTGGCCCAGGTTGAAAATGTGGCCCGGCCGCCCTCCCACCCGATCCAGGATTTCCCCGGCTTTCTCCGCAATGCTGTCGGGATCCCCCAGCAGCACCAGGGGATCCAGGTTGCCCTGTATGGCTTGACCCTCGCCGATCCTGCCCCAGGCCTGGGCCAGATCGATGCGCCAGTCCACCCCGATGACGTCGGCACCGGTCGATCCGATTAAATCCAGGTATCCGCCGGTACCCGTCGAGAAGTAGATGACCGGGACGCGGGGCCTGATGTTTTCGATCACCTGGATAGTGTAGGGCAGCACCGAACGCCGGTAGTCCTCGGGACCGAGGCAGCCGGCCCAACTGTCGAAGAGTTGAACAGCCTGAGCACCGGCGAGAATCTGACCGTTGAGGTAGCTGGTAACGCTGCGGGAAATCAACTGCATCATGCGTTCCCAGGCTCCGGGATGGCGGTACATCAACTCCTTGGTGTGGACGTAGTTTTTGGACCCGCCTCCCTCGGTGATGTAGGAGGCCAGCGTGAAGGGGGCCCCGGCGAAGCCGATGAGCGGCAGGTCGGGCCGCAACCCGGCCCGAGCCTTGCGCACGGCATCGAATACGAACGACAGGGATTCTTCCGGATTGACCTCGGACAGCCGGTCCACCTCCGCCTGTGAACGGATCACCCCCTGGATGCTGGGACCATCTCCGGCCTCGAAGGTGAGACCCAGACCCATGGGCTCCACGATCAAAAGGATATCTGCAAAGATGATGGCGGCATCCACCCCGAGACGGTGGGCCGCGGTAACGGTAACTTCGGCCGCCAGGTCGGAGTTCTTGCACAAACCGAGAAATGAAGTCCGGGAGCGTATTTCCCGGTATTCCGCCATGTAGCGTCCGGCTTGCCGCATGAGCCAAATGGGCGTGTACTCGGTGGTCTGGCGGCGGCAGGCTCGCATGAAGACACTGTCGTCGAGGCGATTGTACGTCCGAGGGACCGGCGTCCCAGACTCGACATTCACTGAAACGACCACCCGGGAAGAGGGCCGGACTCCCTCGTCCTGCGGCCTGGCGGCGGCTTTCCTGGAGGTCTCCTCCACCAGGCGGGCCATGTTGGGCCGTCCGGCTTCCAGGTCTACGCGGACGAGCTCGCGGCGCAGCGCCTGGCTGCAATTGGGACCGATGGAAGCGGTTACCGCATGGTTCAAGGCGCGGCGGAGGGCATCGGCCTTTTGCTGCTGGCTTGCCAGCTGAAACAGGTGGGACACCTGCATGGAATTGGTAAACAGGGCTACCTGGCAGGTTCCCGCGATCAGGGCATCGATGGCCCGGTAAAGGGGACCGGTGTCGGCGGGCAGGGTCCATCGATAGACGGGAACCTGCAGCACCTCGGCTCCCCGTTTCCCGAGTTCTTCCAGGAACAGTCGATTGGGCGTCCCATACTCCTGAACGGCCACCGTCAATCCGGAAAGGTTGGGGCAACCCTCGCTGGTATCGATGACTTCCAGAATTTCCCGCCAGGTATTGGGTTCGGGAACGGGAATGACCGTGGACAGGCCCAGTGCCCTCAGCGCTGCAATGGGCTTGGGGCCTCGTGCGATCAGCGTGGCTCCGGCCAGGGCGCCCAGCAGGTCCCGTTGCCGGTAGCGCTTCCGGAGCACCTCCATCAGGGCTCGGGTTCCCACGCCGGTCATGAATACGGCTACGTCGACCTCGCCCCGGAGCAGTCGTTCCCCAAATCGGACGGCGCTGACGTTCTGTTCCAGCGGGGCCTCAGCCAGGGCCGGAGCCAGTTGAGCCACACCCTGATGTCTGGAGATCAACGAGGCCATTTCCTCCGCGAAGCGACTCTCGAAGGCAACCACCCGTTGTCCCTGGAACCCTACCGGCATTGGATCGACAGCACCCATGGACTGTATCGACTGGAGGGAAACCCGCCTTGTGCCGTGTCCCCCGGCCCCCCGATTCTCATTGGCGTACCACGCGGAAAGAACAACCGACGATATGGTATCATGCGCCTTCCCATTCGACTTGGCCCCGCGGCAGCCACCGACAATTCTCAGTGCACCATTCAGGCAAGGGCAGGGGTCAGGCGCCCAGGAAGGCAGGGTTGGCGGCTTGCCGTGAGACCGGCTGTGGAACGGTGCATTCAGGAGCAGGAGGTCGAGAGGCCCGCGCTCCCGGCGAGAAGGGTCTTTTTCATCATTCATCATTCCTCATTCATCATTCCTCATTCATCATTCCTCATTCCTCATTCAAGGAGGTCGATCTTGAACCAGCCGCTTGCAAACAGACGACAGCCGGACTCCCGGATGGGTACCGGTGGATTGATCGTCTGCACGCTTTTCCTGCTCGCTTGCGGGCTCGAGAAGACTCCCCCGCCCCTATCCGGGACCGGACCGGAAACCGGGTCCGTGCCCAATACCCTGACTCCCGAGGAAATCAGCCAAGGCTGGATTCTTCTTTGGGACGGCGAGACCACCTTCGGCTGGCAGTCACTGGGAGGGGCTGAGTGGCAGATCGGGAACGGGATCCTCTCCGCCGCCTCCGGCAACTCCGGGTGGTTGGCCACCAATGCGCAATTCGCCGACTATGTGCTGAAGCTGGAATATCGCACTGGCGCCGACGGCAACAGCGGAGTCTTTCTACGGTCCCTCAAGGAGGGAGAACCCCACCTGACCGGATACGAGCTCCAGATTTGCGATTCGCATGCCAGCTACACCACCGGCAGCCTGGTCAACCACATCGAGGCCAAACCGGTAGCCACCGACCCGGAGCGCTGGCAGAGCTACGAAATCTCGGCTCAAGGCGACCATTTCCTGGTGCGACTCAATGGCGAACAGATCCTGGACGCCCGGACCGAATCCCACCGAACCGGGCATATCGGCCTGCAATACAACCAGGACAAGAAAATAGAATTTCGCAGCATCAAGCTCAAACCCTTGGGGCTGGAATCGCTGTT
The DNA here is from genome assembly GCA_009841055.1 of Acidobacteriota bacterium. Lineage (GTDB taxonomy): Bacteria > Acidobacteriota > Terriglobia > Versatilivoradales > Versatilivoraceae > Versatilivorator. The sequence continues at coordinate 678 of VXMN01000374.1, read as the reverse complement.
TGACGGCGAGAGCCTGAAGGGCTGGCGCAAGGTGGACCGGCCAAACAAGCCCATGCCGCACGAATGGTCGGTCAGAGAGGGACTGATTCACGTGGAAAAGGGAGCAGGCCAGCTCGAAACGGAAAAGACCTTCAAGGATTTCGTATTCCAGCTCGACATCCGGACCAATGCCCCGGACGCCGACTCCCATCCCAACAGCGGCGTTTTCTTTCGCGGTGATGCCGGGGGGTTCTGGACAGGCTACGAATCCCAGATTCGTAACCAGTTCGAGGAGGGCGATCGCACCCGGCCGGTGGACTTCGGGACGGGCGGTCTTTATTTCTACCACCCCGCCCGGCGAGTCATTCCAGGCGACGGTGAGTTCTTCACCAAGACGATCACCGCCAAGGGGCGCCACATCGCGGTTTGGGTGAACGGCTATCCGGTCACCGACTTCGAGGAAGGGCGTCCCGAAGGAAGGAATGCCAGGAAGGAAGCCCGCCTGGAGGGAGGAACCTTCAGCCTGCAAGCCCACGACCCCACCACCAACCTGGACTTTCGAAACCTCAGAGCGGTGGAGCTACCCGAGCGATGATCGGTACTTGCAGGATGTATTCAGCGACCCGGTGAGGAATGCGGGTGAACCGCTTACCTGAAACAAAAGAAAAAAAGAGTTATCCACGAAGACACACGAAGGAC
>VXMN01000294.1 GCA_009841055.1 Acidobacteriota bacterium | reverse complement strand
GGGATCCGGCACCCAATACGAATTCGAGAACCCGTCCGGAGGCCCCCGCCCGTGAACCCTGCAATCCCAAGAGAACCATCCACCCGCACCAGACCCGGCCTGCGGGCGGCTGCCTGGACGGCGGCGGCGCTGCTGTCCCTTGCCGCCCCCGGCTCCTATCCTTCCCAGGGCGGTCCGGCAAACCTGAAGCCCCACCGACCGGAGGGTTGGTCCGACGCCATCGTGGTCTCGACCCGGCGGGGGGACCACCTCAACGCCCGCCGGCTGACCTCGACCGACTCCCTCTATGTGGATTTCGCCGTCATCAACGCCGGCGGCTCCCCGGTCAGGTCCCCCTTCCGGATCGACCTCTACCTGGACGGGGCGTTGTGGGACTCCTTCGAGGCCCCCGCGCCGCTGGCCCCCCGGGCCTATCGCTTCCGGGAGGACTACCTGATCCGACGACTCGCCCCCGGGACCCATACCCTGCGCATCGTGGCCGACGGGGGACGCGCGGTTTCAGAGAGCGACGAATCCGACAACGACCACACCCGGACCCTGATCGTGGCCGGCGATTGCGTGCCCCTGAGCACCCGGGTCTCGCCCCGGAGCGGCGGCGCCCTGATCCCCAACCGAGCCCCCAACTGCGGGGAGTCAACCGCCGGCATCAGCAGCCTGCCCGGAGGCCGGGATACCCCCGGCGCGGCGTTGAAACTCGGGGGAGAACCGGTCGAGAGGGCCCGCCGGGAGCGGGCCTTTGCGGCCTTGAGGTCCCGGGTGGGCTCGGAGGGCCGGGTGCGGGTGATCGTGGGGCTGCGCGCCGGGGGCGGGCAGTCCGGCGTGACCGCTCTCAGAGCCCCGGGCCCCAGGCAGCGCCCGGCGCCGATCGCCCGGGCGCAGGAGGCCCTCTCAGTCCGCATGAGCTCCCATAACGTCTCCTCCATCCGGAACTTCAAGTTCATGCCCTACGCGGCCATGGAAGTGGACGGCGCGGCGCTGGAGGCCCTGGCGGCCGATCCCGAGGTGGCCAGCATTGAACGAGAGGTGACCGTCAAACCGTCCCTCGCCGAAAGCACCGCCCTGATCGGGGCGCCCCAGGCCTGGAGCCAGGGCTACGGGGGCTCGGGACAGACCATTGCCGTTATCGATTCCGGAGTGGATGCCACCCACCCCTTCCTGGCGGGCAAGGTAGTTTCAGAGGCCTGCTATTCGGGAGGAGGCAGTGGGACCTCTTTTTGTCCCGGGGGAGTCGAAGAATCGATCCTCCCAGGCTCGGGAGCGCCCTGCCCCCCGGACTTCAGCGACTGCTTTCACGGCACCGCCGTGGCCGGGGTCGCGGCCGGTTACGGGTCGGAGTTCTCGGGGGTGGCCCGCGAGGCCCGCATCATCGCCCTCCAGGTGTTCTCCCGGTGTGGGGATGACTGCATCGATTCCACCACCAGCGACTGGCTGGCCGGGCTCGAGCGGGTCCTCGAGCTCACCGCCGGCTACGAGATCGCCGCCGTCAACATGAGCTTCGGCGCTTTCGTCAGCGAACCGGAGATATGCGACACCGACTTCCCGGCCGTCAAGGCCGCCATGGACAACCTGCGCGCGGCCGGAATCGCCCCCATCAGCACGTCCGGCAATCGCGGGTCCCGCCGGACAATCGACTTTCCCGGCTGCATCTCCGGGGTGGTCAGCGTGGGGTCAGTCAACGGCGGCGCCACCCCCGAGGGGGTCTCCGGCTTCTCGAACAGCTCCCCTCAGCTCGACCTGCTGGCCCCGGGACTGGACATCCGGACCTCGGTCCCCGGGGGCGGGTTCGACAGCTTCCAGGGCACCTCCATGGCCGCCCCCCACGTCGCCGGCGCCTGGGCGGTGTTGAGGTCCAAGGCTCCCACCGCCTCGCTGGAAGAGATGCTCTCGGTCCTCTCCCGGACCGGCATCCCCGTCACCGACTCCCGAAACGGCCTCGTCCGCCCCCGCATCCAGGTCGACGCCGCCCTCGACGCCCTCCTGCCCCAGATGTCCTATGCCTCCGGCACCCGCCTGACCCTGACCGCAAGACCCGAACCCGGTTACCGTTTCACCCTCTGGCGGGGATGCGAAGACGAGGATGGGAACCGCTGCACCGTCGCGATCGACGCCCCCAGAAGGATCACCGCCGTCTTCGAACCAGTGGGGGGCAACCATCCCGACCTGGTCACCACCTCGCTGACAGGTCCCCGGAGCGCGACCGCCGGCAGCCCGGCGCCCCTCACCGCCTCCGTCCGCAACCAGGGCGACGTTGCCGCCGGCCCCTTCCGGCTGGGCTTCTACCTGTCGGCAGACCCCGAGATCACGGCCGATGACACCTGGTTTGCCGCCTGCACCTACGAGGAGGGCCTGGATGCGGGACAGACGGCCACCTGCCGGCGGTCCTTTCCCGTCCCTCTCGAAGTCCCCCCCGGCCGCTACACTCTGGGAGCGGTCGTGGACGATCTCGACCGGGTGGCCGAAGGAAGCGAGACCAACAACGCGCTCCCGGCCGCCTCCGGCCCCATCGAGGTGCTGGCCCCGAGGTTCTCCTCCCGCTCCTTCATCCCGGTCATCCTGAGCGCCGAGGGCCGGAGGGACTCCTTCTTCACCTCCGAGCTGATCCTCACCAACCCGGGAAGCCGCGAGGCCCGAGTCGACTTCACCTACACGGCCCATGCCGGCGGGGGCAGCGGCAGGGCCTCGGATACCCTGGCGCCGGGGCAGCAGAAGATCGCCCGCGACGCCCTCGCCTATCTGAGGCGGCTGGGCGTGCCCGTGCGGGGCTCGGGCAACCGGATCGGCACCCTGGCGGTGGAAGCGCTCGGCTCTGCCGGGGTGGGAACAGTAGTCCGGACCACGACCCGGGTGCCCGAGGGCCGGGCCGGCCTCGCCTACGCGGGGATTGCGCCCGAAGCCGGATTCCAAGAGCACGAGGAGGTATATCTGTGCGGGCTGCGCCAGAACAGCCGGGACCGCTCCAACGTCGCCATCCAGCACATGGGAAACCCCGAAGACGGGCCCATCACCCTGCAGGTTCGGGGAGGACGGCGCCTGCAGGAGGTGACCCTCCAGCCGGGCGGATTCCATCAGTTTACCGGGATTCTCCTCGATGGCCCCAGCGACTACGTCTACGTCCAAAGGATCAGCGGCACCGCCCCCTTCTACGCCTACGCGGTCATCAACGACCAGGGAAACTCCGACGGCTCCTTCGTCTTTCCGGTGTCCAGGAAATCACTGGATGGGAGCCAACGCCACACCCTGCCGGTCATCGTCGAGGCCGGGGCGTTCACAAGCGAGCTGACGGTGGCCAACTTCTCCGGGCAGACCAAGACCATCCATTTCGAATTCGTTGCCGACGGGCTCTCGACGCTCGACCGCACCGCCCGCTTCACCCTGACCCTTGAAAGTGGCGAGCAGCGGATCATGCCCGATGTCATCCATACCGAGATGCGCCGCAAGGGCGTCGCGGGCGTGGCCCGGGCAAGAGGTGGGCTGGCCGGGGCGCTGTTCGCCACGGCAGAGAGGGCCGACATGAGCGGGATCGTGATCGGGGCCCGCACCAACTCCTCGGACGGACGCGGGGGCCAGTACGGCGTCTTCTACCCGGCGGTGCCCGACGGGGCGGCTTTCACCGAGACCGCCTGGGTCGACGGCCTCCAGCAGGACTCGGAAAACCGTGCCAACCTGGCCCTGGTCAACACCGGAGAAGTCGACTCAAGCCCTGGCGTCTTCGAGCTCGAGATCTACGACGGAGACACCGGCCGGCTGGCCGGGACCGTCACGACCGACCCGCTTCGGGCCCGGCGCTGGCGGCAGATCAACAGCATTCTGGCTAACCATGCCCAAGGAACCCGGCAGGGCTACGTCCGGGTCCGCAAGGTCTCCGGCAACAACCCCTTCCTCGCTTACGGGGTGGTCAACGACGGCGGGGCGCCCGGCCAACGCAGCGGCGACGGGGCCTATATCCCGGGTCGGAAGTAGCAGACCGCTGGACGGAGCGGCACGCGGGGGAGAGCCGGAACCGCATCGTCGCCTGCGTTGAAGCGGTCCAGGGCCGGTGGCGGGGTGCATGCCGCCGGCCCTGGCGAGACAAGACCGGCGTAAACGGGCGCGGGACTACCCGTCCGGGCCAGGCCCGGGAGCGGACCAACCGTCGCGGCCCTGCTTGCCCTGGTTCCGGCATCGACAGCGAGGCTTCTTGAATCTTCTTCCCACCAGTACCTCCCGCTACGGCGGACCTCGCCTGCTCCGTCCAGCCTTCCTTGCCCTTTGCTGGATTGCAGGGTCGCACCTGCTTCCGGGAGAAACGGCGGCCGCCCAAGGCATCTGCGACCGCACCCCCCAGGTGCGGGACGAGATCCTGAACAAGGTCCAAATCGAAGAGCTGGAACGTGGACTCACGGACCTGACATTCGACTG
>VXMN01000228.1 GCA_009841055.1 Acidobacteriota bacterium | reverse complement strand
ATGCGCCTTCAGGCGCTTAAGACAAGCATTCCCATCCCTGCCCGCGTGCCGGTGAGCAGTAGGGGTTCATCCCCTCCGGAAAGGAACCAGCATGGAGAATTCGAAGTCAATGAGCCATCCCTGCTCGCAGCAGGATGCCGGTAAAGCCGGCGCCCATCATACGCAGTTGCGTGACGCCATTATCAATCGTTTGGAACAGATTTCCGAACGGAGCCAGGAACAGGTTCTGGAGTTCATTCAGGAACTGATAGACAGGGAAGAGCGACAGTTGGAATTCAGTCGCCGCCAGGGCCGACTCTATAGCTGGCCAACAGACGACGCCAGGGTTTGACCCTCAAGTTCTGCGGGCGCAGCATAGTCCGAAGTGCCCCGAACTACCGGCTCGCGCCCATCATTCTCCTCTTTGGCCCACCCATTGAGAAACCGAACACCTCGCCCAGAATCAGGCGCCTCTGATTTCTCTCGTTCAATGCACCGGCCCAACCGTCAATGCCGCCGTTTCTTGTGGTCAGGATTGATCCTGTTGCTGCTGCTGGCCGGCTGTGGGAAAAGGCGGCTCACCGTCCCGGTTCCCGGATCCCCGGATCTGAAGGTGGCGCGTTCCGAAATCTTCGGGATTGCCTCCTGGTACGGTGACCCCTTCCACGGGCAGAGGACCAGCAACGGGGAGGTTTACGACATGCAAGCCATGACGGCGGCCCACCGGACCTTGCCCTTCCAGACCGTGGTTCGCGTGCACAATCTGGACAACGGCAAAAAAACCCAGGTCCGCATCAACGATCGCGGGCCCTTTGTCAAGGGCCGCATTATCGACCTGTCCCGGGCCGCGGCCCGGGAGATCGACATGGTCGGTCCGGGGACGGCCAAAGTCCGGCTCGAAATTCTGAGAATCGAGGCGGTTATCGAGAGCCTGGCCATCCAGGTGGGCTCATTCACCCAAAAGTCCCGGGCTGATGCCCTCAAGAGAAGATTGGAAGGGGACTACGACCCGGTGACCGTCAGCCTCGTCCGAACCCCCCGGGGTGTGTTCCACCGGGTCCTGGCAGGAAACTACCCGAACCGGGACAAAGCGAGAAAAGCCTTGAAAAAACTCCGGTCCAAGGGGCTGGAAGGGTTTGTGATGCGACGGGACTAGCAGGTGGGTTCGCTTACTGCAGGATATTGAGGGGCCGGCTGTCTCTGCTCAGGAGATCGTCCACCTGTTCGGCGGCGTGATAGGAACTTCGCACCAGGGGACCCGATTCCACGTGGGGAATTCCAAGCGCCTCCCCCTTTCTCTTGAGCTCGCGGAATTCCTCCGGTCGATAGTATTTCAATAGCGGCAGATGTTTCTTTGAAGGCCTCAGATACTGCCCGATGGTCAGGATGTCCACACCGGCCGAGAGCATGTCCTCTATGCCCTGCTCGATTTCGTAAAGCTCCTCCCCAAGACCCAACATGAATCCGGCCTTGGTCTTGATGGCCGGATCCCTCTTCTTGACATATTTAAGCAGATCCAACGAGTGGCGGTAGGAGCCGCGGGGCTTCACCCGGGCAAACAGCCGGGGAACGGTATCCAGGTTGTGGGCCAGCACGTCCGGCTTGGCCTCGATAACCCGGTCGAGGTTTGCCGGGGTCTTTCTGAAGTCAGGGATCAGGACCTCCACCTTGGTGGTCGGGCTGGTCTTTCGAATGTCGAGAATAGTCCGGGCGAAAACCTCAGACCCTTCATCTTCCAGGTCATCCCGGTCCACCGAGGTGATAACGGCATGTCTCAGGTGGAGCGTACGAACAGCCTGGGCCACCCGCAGGGGCTCTGCCAGGTCGTAGCCCACGGGCCTGCCGGTCTGGACGGCACAGAAACCGCAGCGTCGAGTGCAGATATTTCCCAGAATCATGAAGGTGGCGGTGCCGGCTTCCCAGCACTCTCCAATGTTGGGACAGTGCGCACTCTCGCAAACGGTATGCAGCGAGTGAGAGCGGACCAGCTTCTTGAGGGCGTGGTAGTTCTCTCCGGCCGGAAAACGAACCTTAAGCCAGGGCGGGTGTCGGGGTAAGGGAGTCTGAGCCTGTTCCATCTCGAGCGCGTCTCGAATGATCCCAAAGGGCTACCCGAAATTATTGGCCAAACGGGACACTATTGCAAGACCGGCGAGGATACCGCGGGCTGTGTCGATGTGGCGTTCGGGCTCAGCGCCATGGTAGGAAGAAGTTGCAGGCAAGCTCCGCCTCCGCCTTGCCGTGCGGACCATACGAGAGTGAAACAAGAGAAGTTCATGGCCTGTCGAGAACAAGATTATTGAACATCGATGCACAGGATTGACAGGATTAACAGGATTAGCGGAACGAGAGCTTCCAGCACGAGAAGCCAGCTCAGGCGATGATCCGGTGCGGTTTAGCGGATTCCTGGCGTGAAACGCTAGCCGTTTCCTGAAGGGAGCCCCGAAAATCCTGTGCATCCTGTGCATCGATGTGAATCAAAAATTTGCCCATGCTCCACTTTGAACGGCTCTCCAGCCAACAGAGGTCATGGGAGGAAGCCCAACCGGGAGCGCGGGCCGGGTTGCCGGGCCACAGCCGTATCGATGCAGCAGAGCCGTCCCGCTTCGTGTCCCTTCCTGATCCTTCGTGTGACTTTGTGGATCACTCTTTTTTAGTTTGATTCAGGCAAGTGACGCCCCCGCCCTGCCGGGCAGATCATTCGAGGAAGAAACTGTCGATCGAATTTGAAGACGAACCACAAATGGACACAAATGGACACGAATAGGGATAAACCTCTTGCCGATTTTCTTCGTGGCCCTTCGTCGTTCTTCGTGTGTCTTCGTGGATTTCTTTTTTTGGCCTTTGTGGTTCACTCGCGTTTGTTTCAGACAAGTGCTGCCCCCCGCCTGCCGTGCGGACCATTCGAGAGTCCTATTGTTTCCGGACGAGCCCTAGAAATTCCGTTTCGTCCATCACGGGGACGCCCAGTTGGCGAGCCTTGGCCAGCTTGCCGCCGGCATCCTCTCCGGCCACCACAAAAGCCGTTTTCTTGCTGACTGAAGAGGTCACCCGGCCTCCTCTCCGGGTAATCATCCGGCCGGCTTCTTCGCGGGTGAGCGAAGGCAGTCTGCCGGTAAGCACCACCTGCTGTCCCTGGAGGTCGGAGGTGGACGATTCCGCTTGCCCTTCCTCCAAATTCAAGCCGGCGAGACGCAGCTTCTCCACGATCCCCTGGTTGCCGGACTGGGCGAAGAACTGCCGGACCGACTCGGCGACTACCGGCCCCACTTCGAAGACGGACTCCAGACTTTCCAGGGAGGCCCGGGACAGATTTTCCAGGGTGCCGAAGTGCCGGGCCAGCACCATGGCCGTGCGTTCGCCGACATGGCGGATGCCCAATCCAAAAATGAGCTGCCCCAGGTCTCTCTGCTTGCTGGCTTCGATCTGGGCCAGGAGGTTGGCGGCGGACTTGGGGCCCATGCGCTCCAGCCCGACCAGGTCTTCCAGCTTGAGGGCATATAGGTCGGACGGGTCGCGAACCAATTCCTTTTTCAGCAGTTGGTCGACCAGCGCCTCCCCCAGGCCCTCGATGCGAAGGGCCCTGCGCGCACAGAAGTGCAGCAGTGCCTCCCGGATCTTTGCCGGACAGGTCAGATCGATGCAACGAAGGACGGCTTCGTCCTCGGCCCGAACGACCTCCCCTTGGCAGACCGGGCACCGCTCCGGCATGACGAAGTCTCGTGCTCCCGGAACCCGGAGGTTTTCGACGACCTTGACCACCTTGGGGATGACGTCTCCCCCCTTTTCCACCCAGACGGTGTCGCCGATCTTGATCCCGAGACGGGCGATCTCGTCCAGATTGTGCAGGGTAGCGCGGCTGATGGTGGAACCTGCCAATCGAACCGGTTCCAACATGGCAACCGGTGTCAGAGCTCCGGTCCTTCCCACCTGCACCTGAATGTCGTTCACCACCGTAGTGGCCTGCCGCGCGCGAAACTTGTAGGCCACCGCCCAGCGAGGAAATTTGGAGGTCTCCCCCATGTCCTGCTGGAGCAGAACGGGATCCACCTTGACCACCACGCCGTCGATCTCGTAGTTGAGTTCCTCTCGCCTGCCTTCCCATTCCCGGCAGAAGTCCATCACTTCCTGAACCGAGCCACACCGCTTCCATTCGGGGTTGACCTTCAATCCCGCCTCCTTGAGCCACTCCAACACTTCGGAATGGTTCCGACGCGGAACCTGCCCGTCCACCAGGGCCTGATAGACGAAAATATCCAGGTTCCGCCCGGCGACCACGCCAGGGTCCAACGTTCTCAAGGTTCCGGCAGCGGCGTTGCGCGGATTGGCGAACAGGGGCTCCCCGTTGCGCTCCCGCTCCCGATTGACTTTTTGAAAGGAATCCAGCGGCAGGAAGACCTCCCCCCGCACCTCGACCCTCCCTCCGC
>VXMN01000045.1 GCA_009841055.1 Acidobacteriota bacterium | reverse complement strand
CGCGGGCGTCCTGCCCGCACAAGTCCTGGCACAGCCTCGGCCATCTGCTCCACCCTGCTCGACCGGCAACGGAGCCAGGGCTCCGCTTCGGCCCAGCCCATGCGGTTCCCGCCGGCAGGGTGACCGGGTGCCCCATCGCAGGGAAACTGAGCGGCACGCAACGGCAGTGCATGCGGGCGGGACGCCCGCGCTCCCGGGTGGGCACCCCTCCCAGCGCTATTGCTCGTCGAGAGGGTGGCGCCGGCTTGCCGGGGCGCAGCCCTACCGATGCGGCAGAGCCGTTACGCTTCGTGGCCCTTCGTCGTTCTTGGTGGCCCTTGGCGGATCGCTCTTTTTTGTTTGTTTCAGGTAATGCGCTCTATGCCACTGCTGGGCAGCCGTCGGCCGAGAGCAGGTTTCGAGCCTGAGAGACCAGGTCAACCAGGGCGATTTCGGTGGTCTTTCCGGTGGCCCGATCCACCCATTCCGCCTTCCCCATGGCCAGCTTGCGGCTGCCGAAATTGATCCGGTAGGGAATCCCGACCAGGTCGGCATCCTTGAACTTGACTCCCGGACGCTCGTTCCGGTCGTCCAGCAACACCTCCACTCCCAGTTCCTGCAAGCCGCGGTAGGCCTTCTCCGCTTCCTGCACCACGGCGCCGTCCTTGGCATTGACCACGCAAATCAGGCAGTCGAAGGGGGCGATGGAACGTGGCCAGACGATTCCGTCGTCATCGTGGCCGCTTTCGATGGCGGCTGCAAGAATCCTTTCCACTCCGATCCCATAGCTCCCCATGACAACGGGAACCTCCCGGCCCTGCGAATTGAGAACGGTGGCGCCCATGCTCTCCGAGTACTTGGTTCCGAGCTTGAAAATGTGACCGACCTCCAGGGCCTTGTGGATATCCAGCGAGGAGCGACATCGGGGACACGCCTCTCCGGCCTGAACCACCCGCAAGTCAAAATACTCGGCCTGATAGTCCCGCCCGGGGGTCACACCGGAGAGGTGAAAGTCATTCCGATTGGCTCCACAGGTCAGATTCCGTCTTCCCTGAAGGGCGTGGTCGGAAAGGATACGCAGGCCCGCCACCTCCACCGGACCCAGGGAACCCGCGTCGGCGCCCGCCACCGCCGGAATTTCCTCCGGCAGGGCCGTACGGGCCTCGCCCCCCAGCACCGCATGCAGCTTGGCTTCATTGAGTTGATGGTCGCCTCGAACCAGAACCAGCAGGGATTGGTTGCCGAACCGATAGATCAGTGACTTGATCTGACGGGAAGCCGGGACTCCCAGAAACCGGGCAATTTCGTCAATGGTCTTCTGTCCGGGAGTGGCAACCGGTTGGGGTGTCTCGGGTCCCGCTTCATCCTGCAGCGGCTCCAGCTCCGAGGTCGCCTTCTCCAGATTGGCCGCGTAGCCGCAGGCGCAGTGGACGACCATGTCCTCGCCGGCATCGGTCAGCACCATGAATTCATGAGACTGGCTTCCGCCCATCATGCCGCTGCTGGCCTCGACCACCCGGTACCGGAGCCCGCAGCGGTCGTAGATGCGGCAATAGAGGTCGTAGTGCTTTCGATAGCTCCGATCCAGGCCCTCCCGGTCGACATCGAACGAGTAGGAGTCCTTCATGGTGAACTGACGCACACGCAGCAAGCCCGACTTGGGCCGAGGCTCGTCCCGGAACTTGGTCTGTATCTGGTACCAGATCTGGGGCAGTTGGCGATAGGAGCGGAGCTCGTTGCGAGCGATGGACGCAAAGACCTCCTCGTGGGTCATGCCCAGGCACATGTCCCGGTCGGAGCGGTCCTTGAGACGAAACATGTTGGGCCCCATGCCCTCCCAACGCCCACTCTCCTGCCAGATTTCAGCCGGGTGCAGGGCGGGCAATGCAAATTCCTGGGCGCCCATGCGATCGAGCTCGTCCCTGATGATCCGGGTGATCTTGAGCACCACCCGCTGGGCCAGAGGCAGGTAGGAATAGATCCCGGACGCCAGCTGCCGAATGTATCCCCCGCGCAGGAGCAGAATATGGCTCGGCACCTCGGCCTCGGCAGGGGCCTCCCTCAGTGTAGGGATGAAGGTCTGACTCCAGCGCATTCCGACTCCTCAACAGGAATGTCCATCTTGTTGGACCGCCGGCACCCGGAAGCCCTTGAGCACGGACGGCGTCTCACGTCGCTCCCGTGGGGAACCCCTCACCGTCCCGGTTCGGCCTGGAAACGTTCACCCGGCAGCCGGGAAAATGAAGGGCGGGCTAGAAGATAGCATATTTGACGGCAAAAGATTCGGAGCCGCCTCGAATTCCCGAAAACCCCCACCAGAAGCGGAAAGAGAGCCAATTCACTCTGAATATTGGTTTGTCAGCATCGGGTTTGTTGGTTAACATTTGAACTCCGGGATGCCGGGCTTGCCGGGGTTCTTCCCCGGTCCGGCGTTCGAGAAACCCACCATTTTCAGGGGGCAACCTCCGTGGCCATCAACCCCGAACTCGCACGAAGCCTTGCGCTGGTCGACCCGCAGGTTTGCGACGCCGTCGACCGGGAAACCCGTCGTCAGGCCAACCAACTGGAACTCATTGCCTCGGAGAATTTCGTGAGCGAGGCCGTCCTGGAGGCCACCGGCAGCGTGTTCACCAACAAGTACGCGGAGGGCTACCCCGGTCGCCGTTACTACGGGGGCTGCGAGTTTACCGACGTGGTGGAGCAGTTGGCCATCGACCGGGCCAGGCAACTTTTCGGCGCCGAACATGCCAACGTGCAACCTCATTCCGGAACCCAGGCCAACGTAGCGGTGTACATGACGGCCTTGAAGCCCGGGGAGACCGTTCTCGGCATGGACCTGTCTCACGGGGGGCACCTCACCCATGGCCACCCGCTGAACTTCTCCGGCAGGATGTATGGATTCGTTCCCTACGGAGTCCGGAAGGACACGGAAACGATCGACTACGACGCCCTGGCTGAACTGGCCCAGCAGAACCGGCCCAGGCTCATCGTGGCCGGAGCCAGCGCCTATCCCCGCGAAATCGACTTCAGGCGAATGAGTGAGATCGCTCGGGAAAGCGGCGCCCTGCTGATGGCGGACATGGCCCACACCGCAGGCCTGGTCGCCGTCGGCGAGCACCCCAGTCCGGTTCCCCACTGCGACTTCGTCACCACCACAACCCACAAGACCCTGCGTGGTCCGCGCGGCGGAATGATTCTGTGCCGGCAGGCCCACGCCAGGAACCTGAACCGCCTGTTGTTCCCCGGGACTCAAGGTGGGCCCCTCGTTCATGTCGTCGCCGCCAAGGCCGTCTGCCTTCAGGAGGCCATGCAACCCGGCTTCAAACGCTACATCCGGCAGGTCAAACGAAACGCCGAAGCGCTGGCCTCCAGCATCCTGGAGAGCGGCTACCGCCTGGTGTCCGGGGGAACCGACACCCACCTGATTCTGGTCGATGTCTTCTCCAGGGGAATCACCGGCAAACAGGCGGAACTCGCCCTGGACCGGGCCGGAATCACCGTCAACAAGAACACGATCCCTTTCGACCCCCATCCCCCGCTGGTGACCAGCGGGATACGATTGGGCACTCCCGCGCTCACTTCCCGGGGCATGGGCGAGTCCGAAATGCAACTCATCGGCCGGTGGATCGGAGAAGTGCTGGACCATGTCGAAAGTGTGGAGGTCCAGAAGAAAATCCGGGGCCGGGTCAGAGACCTTACGGAGCAATTCCCCCTCTACGCATCCAGGCTGGCTCCCACCGCAGTCTGAAGACAGGACAGCTAGTGATTTTTGAACAGGTGGCCGTGGGGCCCTTGCAGTGCAACTGCTACATTCTGGGGTGCGAAGAGACCCGGGAGGCCCTGGTGATCGACCCCGGGGATGAGGTGGAGCTGATTCTTCCCCTGATCGAGAAGCACGGCTTGAGCGTCAGGTACCTGCTCACCACTCACGCTCACATCGATCACGTGGGAGATCTGGAGGCCATGAAGGAAAAGACCGGCGCCGAGGTCCTCCTGCATGAACGAGACCTGGTCTTGTACCAAAACCTGCCGATGCAAGCCTCCTGGATGGGCGTATCGACACCGCCCACAACCGAGATAGACAATTTCGTCCACCAGGGGGATCGAATCTCCTTCGGGCGGCACTCCGGGGAGGTGATCTTTACCCCGGGCCACACCCCCGGGAGCCTCTGCCTGCATCTCGCCGAGCAGACAGGCCGGCTGTTCGCCGGAGATACGCTGTTTCAGATGGGTATCGGAAGAACCGATCTCTGGGGAGGTTCCTATAGAGACATCATCGAATCCATACGAAACCGCCTCCTGAAACTGGACGACCACACCCTGGTTTACCCGGGCCACGGCCCGCCCACGACCATAGGAGAGGAAAAACGACACAACCCGTTTCTGAAGTAGACTCGATTGAAGTCGACCTCGCCCCACCACCCCACAGA
>VXMN01000024.1 GCA_009841055.1 Acidobacteriota bacterium | reverse complement strand
GGCCACTTGCGGTTGACCTGGGGGAACTGGCCCGACCCTCGTGGTCGAGGCGGGAAGACACTCGGCCCTCCAAGGGTGGAGACCAGCAGGCCGGAGGCGGCCAGAGCTGCATCCCGGATAATCTCGGCCTCCAGGCGCAGCCGGTTCTGCCGGGCCAGAAGCCGGTTGCCGGGGTCGATTTCGGACACCTCGGGCCGGGCCTCGGATGACTGCCGGTAGGTTGCCGAGGTGACGATCAGGCGATGCATCGCCTTGACGCCCCAATCCCGGCGAACAAACTCCGAGGCCAGCCAGTCCAGCAACCGTGGATGGCTGGGCGGCGATCCCTGCGACCCGAAGTCGGCCTCGGTTTCGACCAATCCCAAGCCGAAGTAACGTTGCCACATGCGGTTGACGGTCACCCTGGCTGTCAGCGGATGGTCCGGTGACACCAGCCAGCGCGCCAGATCGAGGCGGTTGAGGTTCCGGCCGTCTCGCGGTCCCGGAAGAATGGCGGGAGTCCCGGGGCGAACCGTCTCCCCTCTCCGGGTAAAGTCGCCGGCGAGATGGATGTAGGCGGTGCGCGGCTCGGGCAACTCCCGCATGATCAGGGCCGCATCGAGTGTGGGTTCGGCCTCTTGAAGGGCTCGCAGCCCCTCCCGGCGGGCCTGCCAGGCAGGGTCTTGCGCGAAAAAGAAGAGGTCCAGCACGCGCCTTTGGTAGATTTTTCGCCGCTCCGGCGGAATCTCGAGGGATTCCCGGACTTGCGGCGCGATCGAAGCCCGCTCCTCGCGGGGAAGTCCTTCTTCCCAGTTGTCCTGTGTTTCTTCCAGCTTGACCTGGTAGGCCTTCAACTCCTTATCCAGGATCGATTGCTGCTGCCGGATGGCTTCCCGTCGTGCAAACTCTTCGGGCTTCCCGAACTCGAGCATCGGGTCGAGCTTGCGCTGGTTTTTTTGCTCGACGGAGACTTCGCCCCCCAGCTCGTCGATGTTGTTGAAGAAGGCGTAGAGTCGGTAGAAATCCTTCTGTGAGATCGGGTCGAACTTGTGATCGTGGCAGCGGGCGCACCCAACTGTCAGTCCCAGAAATGCCTCGCCGGTGGTGCTGACACGGTCCACCACGGCTTCCACGCGGTATTGCTCGAAGTCGATGCCGCCCTCTTCGTTGACCATGGTGTTGCGGTGAAAACCCGTGGCGACCAGTTGTTCCCGGGTTGGATCGGGGAGAAGGTCGCCGGCGAGCTGCTCGGTCACGAAGCGGTCGAAGGGCATGTCCCGGTTGAGCGCGTCGATCACCCAATCGCGGTATTTCCACATGGGACGGTTACCGTCGCTGGAGTAGCCGTTGGAGTCCGCATAGCGGGCGATGTCGAGCCAATGGCGTCCCCAACGCTCCCCGTAATGGGGGGAGTCCAGCAAGCGATTGACCAGGCGCTCGTAGGCGCCGGGCCTGGTATCGGCCAGGAACTCGTCAATTTCGCGGGGAGTTGGCGGCAGGCCGATCAGATCGAGGCTGACGCGGCGAATGAGCGTCCGCCGATCGGCTTCGGGCGAAGGCGAAATTCGATTGGATTCCAGCCGGGCCAGGACGAAGCGGTCGATGGGGCTGCGGACCCATTCCTTGTGCTTCACCTGGGGAGGATCGATCTGTCCGGGCGGTTGAAAGGCCCAATGGGAAGGCCCGGCGCGTTGGGCGTTTTCTCCGGCCTCCACGCCCCAGGGAGCCCCGGCCCGGACCCAACGGGTCAACACCGCCACCTCGCGGCTCTGCAACGGTCCGGCCGGTGGCATCTGCAGCTCGCCCGTTCGGCGCAGGGCCTGAACCAGGAGGCTTCGGTCCGGCTCCCCGGGGACTACGGCAGGGCCGCGCTCGCCACCCAGCAGCACCCACTGGCGCGACTCCAGAGAAAGCCCGCTCATTCCGGTCTGGCTGTTGTGACAGCCCAGGCAATGCCTGGCGAGCAGCGGTCGGACTTTTTCCTCGAAGAACCGTTTTTGCTCCAGGTTCGCCTGAGCGGCTGCGAGCTGGGGCGCCGCCAGGCACAGCACCAGCGGCGCCATTCGAAGCAGCATCGATCGGGTTGGCTTGTCCAAAGGCGTTGCCTCAATGTTGCAGGGGCCCTGCCGCCGGTCACCAGGCTCCCGCCCTGCCGTGCGGATCATTCGAAGAAAATCTGCCGATCGTCAAAAAAGACGAACCACGAATGAACACGAATAAACACCAATACTGATAAACCTTCTTCAACCACAAGCGGCACCACATTGCTTCTGAAGTCTTGTTACTGTGGTGAGCCCTTTGCGAAATTCGGCAGCGGAACATTTTCCGGATATGGCCACAATAGGCACAACCCCCCAATTGCGACTCTTGTGCCTTTTGTGGTTAGACAGCATTTTTCGCCAAGTCGCACCTGACATTGAAAAAGGCAGAACCTCAGGTTTGCCGGCAAAGTGACCTGCCCCACTGCAATTTTGCAAAGAGCCCTACTCATCAATCCGTTAATTTGTGTTCATTTGTGTCCATTCGTGGTTCGTCGTTCTCCTTCTTGGACAACCCCTCTACGGGTTTCAGTCAGCGACCCACGCCATATCGTCAACCCTTGGGATTGAAGGGTTGCTCTTGGAGATTACCGGGTACCGAAGATCGTTGTTGAATCTTGCAAGGCTGCATTATACATCCGCCAGAGCCGGATAGACGGTCTTGTCGCGCGGTATTCACAGGGAGGCCTGTGGGGTCACGGCGTCGACGTTCCGTCCTTGACTCCCCAGTGCAGAGCGGCGATCCCGCCGGTGAGATTGCGGAAGGAGACCCCGGCGAACCCCGCCTCCTTCATCAGTTGGCAGAGTCGGGCTTGATCGGGAAACTCCTGCACCGAGTCGTGCAGGTATCGATAGGCGCTGCCGTGCCCGGAGACGCCCTTGCCGATCGTGGGCAGAATCCAAAGGAAGTAAAGCTGGAAGAGCCTGCTGAAAAGCGGAAGTGTGGGCCGCGAGAATTCCAGAACCACGATCCGCCCCTCGGGCTTCAGCACTCGCCGCATCTCTCCCAGTCCCTCACCCCAGTTTTCCAGGTTGCGCAGTCCGAACGCCACGGCCAGCCCGTCGAAGGTGTTGGCCGGGAATGGCAAGCGCAGGGCATCGGCTTCCAGCAGCGCAACCCGTCGCTCGAGGCTTCTTTTGGCGAGTTTTTCCAGTCCCAGCTTCAGCATGGGGTGACTGAAGTCCGAACCCACGATTCGGGCGCGTCCCTGCCTGGCCATCTCCACCAGCAGGTCTCCGGTACCGCAGCAGAGGTCCAGGCACAGGGCCTGGCGGTCCTCCAGCGGGTCCGCCAGCAGGGAGGCCGCCTGTCGGCGCCAGCTCCGGTCCACGTTGAGTGACAGCAAGTGGTTCAACAGATCGTAGCGGGGGGCGATCGCGGAGAACATCTGACGGATCTGACTGGCTTGTGGACTCAACATGGGATGCGGCGGGACGTGCGCAAATATTCCCGGACGACCGCTTCCACGACTCCGGGTGGGGTGTCTTCCACGATCTCCACTTCGCCGATGCGGCGTGGGAGCACGAACCGAAGACGGTGGTCGGTAAATTTCTTGTCGGAGCGCATATGGTGGTGGATCGATTTCCAGGTGAGGTTTCCCAACGGGGGAAGTGGAGAGAGCCGTCGCAGGTCCGATTGGATGGTTTCAGCCTCGGTCGGGTCGATTTTGCCCAGTTGCAACGCAATGCGGGTGGCCAGGATCATTCCGTGGCCGACGGCCTGCCCGTGGGTGAACCGCCGGTAGCGGGTGGCCGCCTCGATGGCATGGCCGAGCGTGTGGCCGAAATTGAGCACCATGCGGGCCTGGCTTTCCCGTTCATCCCCGGAGACAACGGCGGCCTTGATTTCCACGCAGCGGACAATCATAGTCGCCAGACCGGCTCTGTTGCGGCCGGGATAGTCGCCATGTTGCCGGACCACCTGGTCGTAGAGCTTGGGGTCGGCAATCACTCCGTACTTGATGGCCTCGAAGAGTCCCGAGTCCAACTCCCGGCGGGGCAGGGTCAGAAGCAGTTCCGGATCGACGAATACTGCCCGGGGCTGATAAAAGGCGCCTACGAGGTTTTTCCCGTTGCTGAGATTGACCCCGGTCTTGCCTCCGATGGCGCTGTCGATCTGGGCCACCAGAGTGGTGGGAACCTGAATGCAGGGCAATCCGCGCAGATAGCTGGCGGCTGCGAATCCGGCCACGTCGCCGACCACGCCTCCCCCCAGCGCAACCACGGGGGTGCGGCGGTTGACCCCCAGGCCGGCCAGCCTCTTGTAGATCGATTCCAGCGTGGACAAGGTCTTGAAGCGCTCTCCATCCGGAATCTCCAGGATCTCGTGGGGCAACGCCGCCTGGCTCAACGACCGCTGCAGCGCCTCTCCATGCAGGTCCAGGATTGGCCGGCTTGAAATCACCACCAGCCTGGACGAGGATCGCCAGGGGTCGAGAAGGCTTCCGACCTTGTGCAGCAGCCCGTTATCGATGGTGATCCGATACCCTCTATCGGCCAGATTCAGGGGCACGATCTTCATGATGAAATTCCTGCGGAGCTGTTCGTGGGTGGGACGGGTCCGGTCCGGCCGGCACCGCAGTCTTCGGGCCTCGGCGCCCCCGTTGCCCGGTCAGGTCTCCGACCCCCTCAGAAAGGAGGCTTCCCGGCGGCCTCCCACTTGAGGTATCGCCCGAGATCGTTGCGGATCGAATTGACAACCAGAGCCAGCATGCCGGCGTCATCCAGGAATCCTATGCCCGGGATCACATCGGGAGCGATGTCGATCGGGTTCAGGAAATAGAGGATCCCCGCCAACGCCAGGACGAGCGATTTCCAGGGAAGAGGCCGGTACTTTCCACTGGACCAGGCCGCAACCATCCGGCAGAGCGGCAGGAGGTCGACCCAGACCATGAGCAGCCAGCGTCTGTTTCGGTAGGCCTTGGTCAGGGCCTCCTGCACCAGTCGCCCCACCCGGTTCCGATCGGAGGCGACCCTCCCGGCTTTGGCCGCGGCAGTTTCGAAGCCCCTCGAGTCACCCATCGCCACTCCATTCCCCGGGCGGGCCCGCCAGTGTCCTGTGCTACAATCGCTGGCGACCCTCCTGAGTCCTCATGTCTGCAGCAGGATTTTACCACCGGGCATCGTGGCTTTCCTAAACCGTGGCCGAAAAGCTCTGACCGAGTCATCCTACCGCCTCCTTCGGGAGCGCATGGTGGAGGAACAGATCCTGGTGCGGGGAGTTACCAGTCCCGAGGTTCTCGAGGTCATGCGGGAGGTTCCCCGCCACTGTTTCGTGCCGCGTGCTCACCGTGAACAGGCCTATGAAGACCGCCCCCTGCCCATTGGCAACCAGCAGACGATCTCTCAGCCCTACATCGTGGCGCTGATGACCGATCTGGCTCAGGTGGACCGGGAGGCGGTAGTTCTGGAGGTCGGAGCCGGATCGGGGTACCAGGCTGCCGTCCTGGGGAGGCTGGCCAGGCAGGTGTTCGCCCTGGAGCACTTGGCTCCATTGGCGTCCCGCGCCGGAAGGCAACTGAAGGAGTTGAATATTCACAACGTGGAAGTCGGAGTCGGGGACGGCTATCGGGGCTGGCCTGAGCACCAGCCCTACGACGCGATCCTGGCTTCGGCAGCCATCGATCATGTGCCGCAGGCCCTGTTGGATCAGTTGAGACCCGAAGGACGGATTGTGCTTCCACTGGCCAGAGGCTTCGACTCCCAGGTGCTGGTAGTGGTTCAAAAGAGTCGGGACGGCAGGGGAATGGAGCGGGAAGTCATTCCGGTTCGCTTCGTTCCTTTCGTCAGATCGGGGAAGTCGGGGTAGCCGGGTGCGTTGGCCGGTGCCGAGGTAACCGCTCCAGCGAGGGACTTTCCGGCATCGGAGAAATTTCGGTTCTCGAGGCTTGATTGGGAGGAATGCGAGCTGGATGGGAGAGATGTCCATGAGGAGAAAACCGACGTTGATCAGGGTAGGGATGCTGCTGACCCTTGGACTGTTGCTCCTGGGTATGGCCGAGCTGGGGGTGCCGGAGGAAACGACTGAAGAGGATGATGCCATTGAGTCTCTGCGGTATCGGGCTGCGCAGGGAGACGCCGGCGCTCAAATGGAGCTGGCTGACAGGTACGATCTGGGTGACGGCGTGCCGCGGGACGAGATAGAGGCTGCCAAATGGATTCGCCGCGCGGCCGAGCAGGGAGACGTGTCGGCCCAGATGAAGCTCGGCGCCCTTTACGACCTGGGTCGCGGCGTGCTGAGGGATCTGAAGGAAGCCGGCAAATGGGTGCGGCGTGCCGCCGAGCAGGGGAGTCCTGCCGGTCAACTGGCCCTGGCCATGATGTACACGGAGGGCAGGGGAGTGCGCCGTGACCGGAAGGAAGCCGTCAAATGGTATCGATATGCGGCCGAACAGGGTGAAACCAGCGCCCAGCACGCCCTCGGCCTCCTCTACAATCTCGGCAGAGGGGTGCCTCGTGACAGGGTGGAAGCCTACAAGTGGTTGAGCCTGGCAGCCACCGGTTGGGAGTCGTTCGGACGGGACCGGGATCTGTTGGCCGGGATGATGAATCCGTCCGAGCTGGTGGAGGCCCAACGACGGGCACTCGAATGGAGGCCCAAGAGCTGGGAGGAGTTGAAGGGGGAGGGGAAGGAGAAGGACCAAGAGAAGAAACCTCAACCTTGAAGCCCACTGTGAAATTCGGCATGGCTGATTCTACGGGTTACCTAGCCAGGAGCCAGGCCATGACAAAATTCCGATCCGGAAAATGGACACTCCCCGCCGTCGTCCTTTTGGTGTTGACATTGGGCCGATGCAGCGGTCCGCCACCCATCCGAGATCACTTGGGGAGAGCGGAAGCATCGCTCCAATCTCTGCTCGACAAGGCTGAGCAGGGGAATGCTGAAGCTCAGGTCGCACTGGGGCTGAGGTACAAACACGGTATGGGAGTACCGCAGGATTCCGAAGCAGCCCTGAATTGGTTCCTGCGTGCCTCCCTGCAGGGCAATGCCCTTGCTCAATCCCGTCTGGGCCTCATGTATCGGGACGGTCTGGGCGTGGCGCAGAATTACGCCGAAGCCGCGAAGTGGTTTCGCAAGAGCGCCGAGCAGGGAAACAGCACCGCTCGGCTTGCTCTGGGTATCCTGTACAAGGAGGGCAAGGGCGTGCCGCGGGACGATGAGAAGGCGCTAAGGTGGCTCAAATCGGCTGCGGCAGGCAGTTCCGATATTCCGCCGGGGCACTTCGATTATTGGGACGTCCCTCCGATTGTGCCCTCCCCGATTATTCCAATCCAGGTTGGCGCGGCCCGGCCTTCGGACCATGAGTCGAAGCCCGTAATTCAGGACGAGTTGACGAGGGGGCACGCCCAACGGCAGCCGTGAGACGGGGCAGGTCCTCCCGCGGGGCTCCTTGCCGCCAGTCGGTGAACTATCGAACGAATTCACCGAGGCGGTTGTGCAGCACCTGGTCCATTGAGGGGGGAGGCTTGCGGGGACGGCCGAGGAGATGGACGGGGCTCAAGGAGAGGGAATCAGGGAGCCTCCTGGGGGTTCAAGTCAGGACTTGTCGCTTCCTTCCCTGGAT
Source organism: Acidobacteriota bacterium (assembly GCA_009841055.1). GTDB lineage: Bacteria > Acidobacteriota > Terriglobia > Versatilivoradales > Versatilivoraceae > Versatilivorator. Next base: position 35,313 of record VXMN01000024.1, on the reverse strand, counting down.
TTCTCCACCGCGCCGGACTGGTTGTCACTCCCGCTGATGCCCTTCTTGAAGGAAACAATACCCTCTGCCAGGGATTTTCCCAGAGACGGAAGCTTCTTGGGGCCAAATACCAGTAGCGCAATGACCACGATGATGACCATCTCGGTGATTCCGATGGGGCCTAACATGATTCGCCTCCTGTCAGAGAAGGGTTAATGATCACTCTTTTTCGTCCCGTATGGGCTTGCTTCGGAAGGATATCTCCTTCTTGCTTCCCGCTTACTTCAGATTGACACGAACGCCGAAGTCTTCCAGCTCTTTGGTCTGGCCGCGGGCGGCGTCATTGCTCAGGGGGTTGCCGGCCAGATAGAGCCGCAGGTAGGGCGCAAATCGTTTCTCGCCCTCAAAATCCTTCTTGCTCATGGCCACCAGTTTGCCGAGGTCGCTGATCCGGTTGTTGTTGAGGATCAGGTAGCGCAGCTCGGTCAATGGCTCCAGTGGGGACAGGTCGGTGACCCGGTTGTCGGTCAGGTCCAGCGAGGAGAGGAAGCGCAACTGGCCGAGCGGCTTGAGGTCCGCGACCTGATTGCCCGCGAGGTAGAGGGACCACAGCTTGTGCAAGCCGGCCACGGCGCCGATGTCACCGATTCGATTGTGGGAGAGGTAGAGGGAATTGAGGGCGGTCAAGCCCTTGATCGGGGTCAGATCGGAAACCCGGTTGCCTTCCAGTTGCAGGTATTGGAGCTTGACCAGTCCCGCCAGCGGTTGGATGTCTTCAATCCGGTTGCCGGAAAGGTCTATGGTCTGAATGCCTTTCAAGTCCTTCAAGGGACTGAGATCGCTGATCTGATTGTCGGCCAGGTCCAGGGCCGCCAGGTTCAGACATTGCTCCAACCCCTTCAGATCCCGAATTTCGGCGCCGCGGACTTTCAGGGTAGAGAGGCGTTCCAGATCCTCCCGGGAGAGCGCCTCGGAAGCGAACACAGCCTTCTTGACGGCGGCTTCCAGCGTCTTGTCGGCAAAGGCCGAGCCGGCGTCCTCGGCCGCCAGGGTTCCGGCACCGGCGATCAGCAGCAATGCGGCGGCGAGTGTCGGTTGAATCCATCTGTTCATGCGAACCTCCAGGGCGGTCACCTGCAGACGCCGGTCGGACCGGAGTGCAAGTCTAATCCCAATCCTCCTTCCCCGCAAGTCTTCCGGCCGCGGTCGGATCGCAAGCGGAGGCCTCAGTCGGTCTTCAGAACCGCCAGGAAGGCCTCCTGGGGGATGTCCACCCGGCCCACCCGCTTCATGCGCCGTTTGCCTTCCCTCTGGCGTTCCAGCAGCTTGCGCTTTCGGGTGATGTCTCCGCCGTAGCACTTGGCGGTGACGTTCTTCTTCATGGCCCGTACCGTTTCCCGGGCAATCACCTTGCTGCCGATGGCGGCCTGGATGGGAACCTCGAACATCTGTCGGGGTATCAGTGATTTCATCTTTTCCACCAGCGCGCGCCCGCGGCCGTGGGCCTGGTCGCGATGGACGATGACCGAGAGGGCGTCCACCGTCTCGCCCCCCACCAGGATGTCGAGCTTGACCAGGGGCGATGTCCAGTGATCCGAGAGTTGGTAGTCCCAGGAGGCGTAGCCTCGGGAAGCGGACTTGAGTCGGTCGTAGAAATCCATCACGATTTCGTTGAGCGGGAGATCGTAGGTGATCAAGACCCTGGTTGGAGTCAGGTAGTCCATGGATTTCTGGACGCCTCGCTTTTCTTCCAGCAGCCTCAGCAGCGGCCCTACGTACTGGTGATGGGTCATGATCATGGAAGTGACCACCGGTTCCTCGATCCTGTCGATCCGGGACGGGGGCGGCAGCCGGGCAGGGTTGTCCACTTCCACCTCCTCGCCTTCGTCGGTCGTGACCCGGTAACGAACTCCGGGGGCCGTCGTGATCAGAGAGAGATCGAATTCCCGCTCCAGCCGTTCCTGGACGATCTCCATGTGAAGGAGTCCCAGAAAACCGCAGCGAAACCCGAAACCCAGGGCAGTGGAGGTCTCCGGCTCGTAGAAGAAGGATGAGTCGTTCAACCGCAGTTTTTCCAGCGCATCCCTCAGCGCCGAATACTGGTTGGGCTCGATGGGATACAGGCCGGAGAAGACCATGGGTTTGATTTCCTGAAAACCGGGAAAGGGAACAGGTGTGGGGTTGGCATCCTCGGTGAGGGTGTCTCCGATCTGAGTGTCGGAGACCTTCTTGATATTGGCGACCACGAATCCGACCTCTCCGGCCGAGAGCTCCGGAACGGCTTCCATCTTGGGGGTCTGCACCCCGACCCGCTCGACCTCGTAGGTCCGGCCGTTGGAGACCAGCCGGATCCTCATGCCAGCCCTGAGTGTGCCGTCGATCACCCGAACCAGGACGATGACCCCGCGGTAGAGGTCGAACCAGGAATCGAAGATCAGCGCCTTCAGGGGCTCGGTCCGGCTTCCCCGCGGGGCCGGGACCTCCCTGACGATTCCCTCCAGAACCTCCTGAACCCCGGTTCCGTGTTTGGCGCTGACAAGCAGTGCGTTTTGGGTGTCCAGCCCGATGACCTGTTCGATCTGTTCCTTGACGCGATCGGGCTGGGCTCCCGGGAGGTCGATCTTGTTGATGACGGGAACGACCGTGAGATTGTTGTCGATGGCCAGGTAGGTGTTGGCCAGGGTCTGGGCTTCAACCCCCTGGGAAGCATCCACCACCAGCAGGGCTCCTTCGCATGCTGCCAGGCTCCGGGAGACTTCATAGCTGAAGTCGACGTGACCGGGAGTGTCGATCAGATTCAGGATGTAGTCGACCCCGCCGCGACTGCGGTACTTCAGTCGCACGGCATGGGCCTTGATGGTAATCCCGCGCTCCCGTTCCAGCTCCATGTCGTCCAGAACCTGGTCGGCCATCTCGCGTTGCGAGAGGGTCCCCGTGAATTCGAGCAGGCGGTCGGCCAGGGTCGATTTGCCGTGGTCGATGTGGGCAATGATGGAGAAGTTTCTAATGTGTGTCGGATCCATGCTCGGCTTGACGGCCTCCCTCGCGGCGCCCCCTGCTCCTGGAAGCGAATTCAGTGGGCTTAAGTAGCCTAGCGCGAGCGTGCTTGTCAAATGGTTTGCGGGTTTCGCGCCTATGACGCCGGATGAGCAGGTTTTTCTTGACAAGCGCATGTGTATCTAATAGCTTCGGGGATTTGTGCGTCGGTGCGTCTTGAACTTGGAATGTCCGATGGCGACCTATCAACCCAAACCCGCTGAACTCCAGAGGAGATGGTATCTGGTTGACGCTCGAAACGTGGTCTTGGGGCGTTTGGCAACCCATGTGGCTACCCTGCTGACCGGCAAGGGAAAACCAACCTGGGCTCCCCACCTGGATACCGGCGATCACGTGATTGTGGTCAATGCCGAGAAGGTCAGGCTGACCGGTAACAAGTGGGAACAGAAGGTCTACTACCGCCACTCGGGCTATCCGGGGGGGATCAAGGCGGTGAAGGCCAAGGAGCTTCGGGCGAAGCGGCCGGACCGGATGGTGGAAGGGGCGGTCAAGGGCATGCTGCCCAAGTCCCGGCTTGGCCGGGCCATGGCCAAGAAGCTGAAGGTGTACCGGGGGGAGTTTCATCCTCATCAATCCCAGCAACCGGAACCTTCGCAAGTGCCTCAATAGGTCTGCGGACGGTTAAAGGAGCCAATGCATGGAGGCGTTAGTTCAGTACTACGGAACGGGACGGCGCAAGTCCTCGACAGCGCGGGTCTACTTGAGGCCGGGTCAAGGTGAGTATCTCATCAATCGTCGTTCCCTGGAATCGTATTTCAAGAACCAGACTCTGAGGATGTTGGTGAAACAGCCCTTCGAGGTCACCGAGACCTCGGGTAAGTTCGACACGATCGTCAATGTGAACGGGGGCGGGCCTTCCGGACAGGCTGGAGCCGTCCGGCACGGAATCTCGCGCGCCCTGCTCGAATACGACGGCGAACTGAGGAAGACACTCAAGAAAAGCGGCTTCCTGACCCGGGATTCCCGGATCAAGGAGCGGAAGAAATACGGGCAGCCTGGAGCCCGCAAGCGTTTCCAATTCTCCAAGCGATAACTCTGGAATGCTGAGGAGGTTTGTTTGGCATCTGTCTCGATGAAAGAACTGCTGGAGGCCGGGGTCCACTTCGGCCACCAGACCAGACGCTGGAACCCCAAGATGAAGCCCTATATTTTTGGGGAGCGCAATGGAATCTACATCATTGACCTGCAGAAGACCCTGCGCATGTTCAAGGAGGCCACCCGGTTCATCACCGAGGTGACGGCCCAGGGCGGTGCCCTTCTCTTCGTCGGGACCAAGCGGCAGGCGCAGGATGCCGTCGCCGAGGAAGCCCGACGGTGTGGCATGTTCTATGTCAACCAGCGTTGGTTGGGGGGGCTGCTGACCAACTTCGTCACCATCAAGAAATCGGTTGCACGGTTGAAGGAGTTGGATGAAATGTCGACCGACGGCCGATACGAGCTCCTGTCGAAGAAGGAAGTGGCGCGGCTGGAACGCGAGCGCCGGGGGCTGGAGAAGAACCTCTCGGGGATCAAGGACATGAAGTCCCTTCCCCGCATTCTCTTCGTGATCGACTCCAAGAAGGAGGAGATTGCCGTCCGCGAGGCCAACCGGTTGCAAATCCCGGTGGTGGCGGTCGTCGACACCAATTGCGACCCGGACCGCATCGATCACGTGATACCGGGGAATGACGACGCTCTCAGAGCCATCAAGCTCTTCACCTCCAAGGTGGCTGACGCAGTGGTCGACGGTACGGGCGTCTTGACGGAGAAGGCCGAGGCCCGGGAGGAGGCGTCCAAGGATGGCAGCCAAGCCGCGCCGCAGGGCGAAGCGGTCTCGGAGAAGAATCTTCCCCCGGTCGAGAGTGGCGGCGAGGCCCAGGACGTTGCCTGAAGATCGGGGCGAACGGATTGCCGCAGGCCGAACCCGGTCGGAAGTTGCAGCCGGGGTGTGATTCCCCTCTGTTCTACCTCAACTCATTCTTCCCCCGGAAAACGTTCCCCAGTCCAACCCGAAGCACACCAGGACAGAAACCACCAGCCAGCGGACGACGTCAAAGGGGCCCCGTTCTTTCAGGCGCCCGCAGAGCGATTCATGAGCGATTATCTTGTTTGAGAGGATGTGGAAATGGCCATTACTGCCCAACAAGTCAAGAGCCTAAGAGAGAGAACCCAGGCCGGAGTGCTGGATTGCAAATTGGCCTTGCAGGAGGCCGAGGGAGACTTCGAGAAGGCGACCGTGATTCTCAGGAAGAAGGGTCTGGCGGCGGCTGCCAAGCGGGCCGACCGAGCTACGGCGGAAGGACTGATTTTTGCCTACATCCACCCCGGTGACAGCCTGGGAGTACTGGTGGAGCTGAATTGCGAGACCGATTTTGTGGCCAAGACCCCGGATTTTCGGAACTTGGTCAAGGACATCGCCATGCACATCGCCGCGCTGGCGCCAAGGTATGTGCGCCGGGAGGATGTTCCGCAGGACGAGATCGATCAGGAAAAGGAGATCTATCGATCCAAGGCCCTGGCCGGCGGCAAGCCGGAGAAGATTGTGGAGCGGGTGGTTGAAGGTCAGCTCGGCAAGTTCTTTGGCGAGGTGTGCCTGCTGGAGCAGCCTTTTGTCAAGGAACCCTCGATGACGGTGGGACAACTGGTGGCCGAGCGGATAGCCTCCACCAAGGAGAATATCAACGTGCGGCGTTTTGTGCGATTCAAGCTGGGAGAAGGGCTGCAGAAGAGATCTGCCGACTTTGCAGGAGAGGTGGCGGCTCAATTGGACTGAGTTGGTCGGAGAGCCTGTGGCGGCGCCCGTGTACAAGAGAGTTCTGTTGAAGCTGAGTGGTGAGGCCCTGATGGGGAAACAGACGTTCGGGGTGGACCCCCAGGTTGCCGGAACCGTCGCACGGGAAGTGCGCGAGGTGCACCGCCTGGGAGTCGAAGTCGCCATCGTAATCGGTGGGGGCAACATATTTCGGGGGCTGTCGGCGACTGCGCAGGGGATGGAGCGGGTATCGGGCGACCTCATGGGGATGCTGGCCACCGTGATCAACGCCATCGCTCTGCAGGACGCCTTGGAAAAGGTGGGTGTGTTCACCCGGGTGCTGTCGGCCATCGAGATGCGCGAAGTGGCCGAGCCCTTTATCCGCCGGCGCGCCATCAGGCATCTGGAAAAACGGCGGGTGGTGATATTTGCGGCGGGCATCGGCAATCCCTATTTCTCTACCGACACGGCGGCGGCGCTGAGGGCCATGGAGGTCAAAGCCGAGGTGATTCTGAAAGCCACCAAGGTCGACGGAATTTTCGATGCCGACCCGATGAAGGTGAAAGATGCCAGGATGTTCAATCAAATCAGCTATATCGATGTGATCGGCAAGGGGTTGAAGGTCATGGACGCCACCGCGATTTCCTTGTGCATGGAAAACGGCATGCCGATCGTCGTCTTCAACCTGGGGACCAGCGGCAACATCAAGCGGGCCGTACTCGGGGAAAAGATTGGAACCGTCGTCAAGGTATAAGCCCATGATCAAGGATGTGATCAGGAACACGGGAATCCGCATGGAGAAAGTGGTTGAGGATCTCCGCCGCTATCTGGCAACGGTGCGTACCGGACGCGCCTCGGTCTCGCTGCTGGATCCGATCAGCGTGGACTACTACGGGACGGCCACTCCCATCAGCCAGGTGGGAACCCTGGCTGCGCCGGATCCGACCCTGCTCACCGTGCAGCCTTGGGATATCTCTCTCCTGCCGGCCATTGAGAGAGCCATCCTGGCCTCCGACCTGGGCCTGAACCCCGCCAATGACGGCAAGATCATCCGGATTCCCATTCCCCCGTTGAACGAAGAGCGCCGCAGGCAGTTGGCCCGACATGTCGGCAAGGTGCTGGAGGAGCATCGAACAGCCCTGCGACACATCCGGAGAGACGAGAACGATGTCCTGAAGAAGATGTTGAAGGACAAGGAACTCTCGGAAGACGACGAACGCAGGGGTTTGGAGGAGATTCAGAAACTGACCGATCGATACGTGGTGCGTCTGGAGGAACTGGCCAAGAGAAAAGAAGAGGAGATCCTTACTATTTAGTGGTTGGTTGTCAGTTGACACTGAGAGGACGGCTTTGCTATAGTCTTGTGGTTTTGCTTCCGGGGCTGTGTCGCCGGGCTATATTATTGATAATGCGTGAATTCTGGGAGATTAGGAGTTGCCGACGTTTAATCAGCTGGTGAGGTTGGGTCGAACCAAGGCCAGAGACAAGACCAGCAGTCCAGCACTCCAGGGCTGTCCCCAAAAGCGGGGTGTCTGTGTGCGGGTCTATACCTCGACTCCGAAGAAGCCGAACTCGGCCTTGCGCAAGGTGGCGCGAGTGCGGTTGACCAACGGCATCGAGGTCACGACCTATATTCCTGGCATTGGCCACAACCTCCAGGAGCATTCGATTGTGCTGATTCGCGGAGGCCGCGTGAAGGACCTGCCTGGAGTACGTTACCATGTCGTGCGCGGGACCCTGGACTCGACTGGTGTTGAGAATCGCAAGCAAAGCCGGTCCAAGTACGGGGCCAAGCGGCCCAAGTAAATCACCCCCGGTTTCGAATCCAACGGCTTAACCTGCGGCGTTGTTCGCAATGCCCGTCTCAGGAGCAGCAGTCATGCCACGCAAAGGACATGTGCCGAAGCGCCAGGTCATACCCGACCCGGTTTACAACAGTCCCCTCGTCTCCAAGTTCATCAATTGCATCATGTGGAAGGGGAAGAAGAGCACGGCTGAACATGTGTTTTACGGCGCCCTGGACATCATCAAGGAAAAGACCGGGGAAGATCCGCTCAAGGTTTTCAAGAAGGCCGTGGACAACGTCAAGCCTGTTCTGGAAGTGAAGTCCAGGAGGGTAGGCGGCGCCAACTATCAGGTTCCTATCGAGGTCAATCAGTACCGCAGGGTTTCCTTGAGTATTCGCTGGTTGATTACCTTCACCCGCATGCGCAAAGAGAAGTCGATGCAGGAGAGACTGGCTGCCGAATTCATGGACGCCGCCGGCAATCGCGGCGCGGCCGTCAAGAGGCGCGAAGACGTGCATCGCATGGCAGAGGCCAACAAGGCCTTTGCCCATTATCGGTGGTAAATGAAGTTTCGTTCACCGGCAGGATGGGTTGGGCGCCCGAGGCCAATGCCGCGGGAGGCCGCCCGCTTCCCGTCTTACCCGTGGCTGCCTGGCTGCCTATGTCCCGTCAGATACCACTCGAGAAAATTAGAAACATCGGAATCATGGCCCATATCGATGCCGGCAAGACCACGGCCACCGAGCGGATTCTCTACTATACCGGCATCACCCACAAGATGGGCGAGGTCCATGACGGCACCGCCACCATGGACTGGATGGAGCAGGAACAGGAGCGGGGAATCACCATCACCTCGGCGGCGACCACCTGTTTCTGGAAGGACGTTCGCATCAATATCATCGACACTCCCGGTCACGTGGACTTCACCGCAGAGGTGGAGCGCAGCCTTCGCGTCCTGGACGGCGCCATCTGCCTGCTTGGCGCCGTGGAAGGGGTGGAGCCTCAGACCGAAACGGTGTGGCGGCAAGGCGATAAATACGAAGTTCCGAGAATCGTCTTCGTCAACAAGATGGACCGGGTGGGCGCCGACTTTTTCGGCTGCATCCGGATGGTCAAGGATCGATTGCTCGCAAAGCCGGTGGCGGTGCAAATCCCCCTTGGCAAGGAGGAAAACTTTGTCGGGGTCATCGATCTGATCAGCATGAAGGCCATCATCTACCGAGACGAGACCCTGGGCGCCGACCACGAAACGGCGGAGATTCCTCCGGAGATGGTTGCACAGGCACAGGAATACCGGGAACGGATGATCGAGACCGTCTGCGAGACCGATGACCCGCTGATGGAAAAGTACCTTTCCGAAGAGTCGATCCATGAGGGCGACCTGAAGGCAGCCCTGCGCCGGGGCACATTGAGCCTGGCGCTGGTTCCGGTACTTTGCGGGGCAGCCTTCAAGAACAAGGGAGTGCAGCCCCTTCTGGATGGCGTGGTGGATTATCTGCCCTCGCCCGCCGACCTGCCTCCAGTGGTCGGGGCGGATCGGGAAGGCCGGGAAGAAATCGTCCGCGAGTCCCGGGATCAGGAGCCCTTTTCAGCCCTGGTCTTCAAGATCATGACCGATACCTACGTGGGGCAGTTGGCCTTTTTCCGGGTTTACTCCGGTGTCCTCAAGACAGGCTCCTACGTTTACAATTCGACCAAGGACAGAAGGGAACGTGTGGGCCGACTGCTGAAGATGCATGCCGACAAACGTGAGGAGATCCGGCAGGTCTATGCCGGAGACATCGCAGCGGGCGTGGGTTTGCGGGAGGTGGCCACCGGCGATACCATCTGCGCCCAAGAGGCGCCGGTGATTCTGGAGTCCATGGAATTCCCGGTTCCCGTCATGGCCGTTGCCATTGAGCCCAAGACCAAGAGCGACCAGGAGAAGCTGGGGATGGCGCTGGGGAAACTGGCGCAGGAGGATCCCACCTTCAAGGTGTCCACCGACCAGGATACCGGACAGACCATTATCTCCGGGATGGGGGAATTGCATCTGGAGATCCTGGTAGACCGAATGTCTCGAGAGTTCGGGGTGGCCGCAAACGTGGGAAAGCCCCAGGTATCCTATCGGGAAACCATCTGTCAGGGCGCCGAAGGGGAAGGGCGTTTCGTTCGACAGACCGGTGGCCGCGGTCAATACGGCCACGTCAAGATTCGCGTGGAACCCAGGGCCGACACGGAGCGAGGATTCGAGTTCATCAATGCCATCGTGGGGGGCGCCATTCCTCGGGAGTTCATTCCCGCCGTGGAGAAAGGCATTCGGGAGGCCACCGAGGCCGGCCCCTTGGCCGGCTACGAGATTCAGGATATTGAAGTGACCCTGTATGACGGGTCTTTTCACGAGGTGGATTCCAGCGAAATCGCCTTCAAGATTGCCGGGTCGATGGCCTTGAAGGATGCGGTTTCGCGAGCTGCTCCGGCGCTGCTCGAGCCCATCATGAGGGTGGAAGTCGTGGTTCCCCGGGAGTTTATCGGGCCGGTCGGGGGGGATCTCAACGCTCGCCGGGGGCGCATCGGCACCATTGAATCCCGTGCCGGCTCGCAGGTGGTCACTGCCGTCGTTCCGCTCTCGGAGATGTTCGGGTATGCCACCGATTTGCGGTCCATGACTCAGGGACGAGCGACCTATTCCATGCATTTTCACCAATATGCCCAGGCGCCCAAATCGGTGACCGAGCAGATCGTTGCCAGGATTCAGGGCCGCAGTTGGGACACCGCGGGGCGATGAAGGTCTCGGGAGATCAGGAGAAAGGATAGAAAGGCGATGGCGAAGGAGAAATTCGATCGAAGCAAGCCGCACATCAACATCGGGACGATCGGCCACATCGATCACGGGAAGACGACGTTAACGGCAGCGATCACGCGGGTATTGGGGAAGAAGGATCCGAAGGTGGCGTTTCGGAGTTTCGATTCGATCGACAATGCGCCGGAGGAGCGGGAGCGAGGGATCACGATCGCGACGGCGCACGTGGAGTATTCGACGGAGAATCGGCACTACGCGCACGTGGATTGTCCGGGGCATGCGGATTACATCAAGAACATGATCACGGGAGCGGCGCAGATGGATGGAGCGATCCTGGTGGTGGCGGCGACGGACGGACCGATGCCGCAGACGCGGGAGCACATCTTGTTGGCGAGGCAGGTGGGAGTACCGTGCATCGTGGTGGCGATGAACAAGGTGGATGCGGTGGAGGATGAGGAGTTGTTGGATTTGGTGGAGTTGGAGGTGCGGGAGTTGTTGGAGAGTTACAAGTTTCCGGGGGAAGAAGTACCGGTGGTGCGGGTATCGGCATTGGGAGGGTTGAATGGGGAGGCGGAGTGGGAGGCGAAGATCGAGGAGTTGATGGAAGAGGTGGACGCCTACATACCGTTGCCGGAGCGGGAGGTGGACAAGCCGTTTTTGATGCCGATCGAGGACATCTTTTCGATATCGGGGAGAGGGACGGTGGTGACGGGGAGAGTGGAGAGAGGGAAGGTGAAGGTGGGAGAAGAGATGGAGATCGTGGGGATGAGGCCGACGCAGAAGCGAGTGGTGACGGGCGTGGAGATGTTCAAGAAGCTGTTGGATGAAGGGGTGGCGGGAGACAATGTGGGGTTGTTGTTGAGGGGAGTGGAGAAGCGGGACGTGGAGCGGGGCCAGGTGGTGGCGAAGGTGGGGAGTATCACGCCGCACACGAAGTTCAAGGCGGAGGCCTACATTTTGACGAAGGAGGAGGGGGGCCGGCACACGCCGTTTTTCACGGGGTACCGGCCGCAGTTTTATTTTCGGACGACGGATGTGACGGGTGTGGCGAGTCTGGGAGAAGGGACGGAGATGGTGATGCCGGGAGACAACGTGAGCCTGGAGATCGAGTTGATCACGCCGATCGCGATGGAGAAGGGATTGAGGTTTGCGATCCGCGAGGGCGGGCGAACGGTGGGAGCCGGCACCATTACCGAGATCCTGGAATAGGAGCGCCCAACCCTTTTGAGCCGGTTGCCTCCGTGAATGAGAGTCATCGATGCTGAACGAAAAGATACGGATCCGATTAAAAGCCTTTGACTACCGGATTCTGGATCAATCCGCCGGAGAGATCGTGGATACGGCCCGGAGAACCGGGGCTCGAATTGCCGGGCCGATCCCGCTTCCCACGGCCAAGAACAAGTACTGTGTCCTTCGGTCCCCTCACGTGGACAAGAAGTCGCGCGAACAATTCGAGATACGGACTCACAAGCGGCTTCTGGACATCCTGGAGCCCACCCCTCAAACCATCGATGCCCTGATGAAGCTCGATCTGCCGGCAGGGGTCGACGTAGAGATCAAGGCCTATGGCAAGGAGCACAAGTGAGGGTGGAGGGCTTTATTTGCCCGTGCGGGCCGAGTCCGGCGCAAAATCCGGTGCCTGCAGCCGGTGACCGGGAGCTTGAACGATGGTGAATGGCATTCTGGGTGTGAAGATCGGGATGACCCAGTTGTTTGAAGAGAGCGGGCGTGTTGTTCCCGCCACCGTGATCCAGGCCGGTCCTTGCGTGGTGGTACAGAAAAAGACGGCCGATCGGGAAGGCTACGACGCCGTGCAACTGGGATTGATCGAGTTCACTTCGCCCAAGCGTGTCGGACAACCCATGCGGGGCCACTTCAAGAAGGCCAAGGTGGCTCCCGTTCGTTTCCTGAAGGAACTGCGCTTGTCCGATGGCGTCGAAGATACGGCCGTGGGATCCAAGGTGCTGGTGGACCAGTTTAGCGACAGCGACGAAGTGGACGTGACCGGCATAAGCAAGGGCAAGGGATTCGCCGGGGTCATGAAGCGGCACAATTTCAGGGGCGGCGTGGCCAGCCACGGATCCATGTTTCATCGTGCTCCGGGATCGATCGGTGCTTCGGCATTTCCCTCGCGTGTCGTCAAGGGCATGAAGGGCGCCGGTCACATGGGGCAGCGCCAGGTCACGGTAAAAGGATTGAAAGTTGTGCGCGTGGACGCGGAAAAGAATCTGTTGATCGTCAAGGGAGCCGTTCCCGGCGCCAACGGGGACTATCTGGTTGTTCGCAGGAACCGGCAATAGAGCTGGGGGTCGGCCTGGCGGCGGGCCAATGGAGCGGGTCGTGGCAACGCTTGATGTTGTGAATCTGGAAAATGAGGTGGTTGATCAACTTGATCTCCACGACACGGTTTTTGCGGCCAAAGTCAACAAGAGCCTGCTCTATCTGGCGGTGAAACACTATCGTGACAGTCTCCGGCAGGGAACTCACTCCACCAAGACCCGTGCCGAGGTGCGTGGCGGAGGTAGAAAACCCTGGCGGCAGAAGGGTACCGGAAGAGCCCGGGTTGGAAGCTCCCGCAATCCACTCTGGAGAAAGGGTGGAGTGGCCCATGGGCCCAAGCCCAGGTCCTACGCCTTTCGCCTTCCCAGGAAAATGTTGCAGGGTGCGATGCGTTCGGCCCTGAGCGACAGGTTTGCCTCGAACTGCATCAGGGTGGTCGCCGAGTTTACCTTGCCCAATCACAAGACCAGGGAGTTGGACCAGGTGCTGCGGAAGCTGGAGACACGGAGAAAGCTTCTCATCGTGGACAACGGGGACAATGCAAACCTGGCCCGAGCCTCCGGCAATTTGCCGGAAGTGAAGGTCGTATCCAGTCGTGGGGTTACCGTTTACGATTTGCTGAATTCCAGGAGCGTTGTTTTCTCCAGGAAGGCCATTGAGAAACTTCAGGAGGGTCTGCAAGCGTGAATCCGGCCTCGATCGTGAAGCGCCCGATCATCACCGAGAAGGCCCTGGGTCTGAAGGAAGACCACAGGTATCTATGCTTTGAAGTGTCTGCACGGGCCAACAAGCATCAGGTGAAGCAAGCCATAGAGAAGCTCTTCAACGTAAAGGTGGCTTCGGTCAATACCGCCGCCTTCAAGGGCAAGGAACGACGTCAGGGACGCTACGTCGGGCGACGGCCCGATTGGAAGAAGGCCTTCGTCAAGCTGAAGCCGGGCGAAAAAATGATTGAATACGCGGACAATGCGTAGTGGAGAGTGAAGAAAGGATCCGTTTCCGATACGAGCTTAACGATTGTACGCGGTGCTGTCTTGTTCCCGAAACTATCCACTAACCACTATTTACTAACCACCTTTTAGCCATGGGCCTAAAAACCTTCAGACCCTTTACGCCTTCGTTGCGGTTTACTTCGGTGACAACTTCCGAGGGACTCAGCCGAAAGCGTCCCAAGAAGAGCCTGACCACGGGCAAGTCCAGGACCGGAGGCCGTAACAATCTGGGACGCATGACCGTGCGCCACAGAGGGGGAGGGCACAAGAGGCTCTATCGCCATATCGATTTCAAGCGCGACAAATTCGGTGTGCCGGCCAAGGTAGCCGCGGTGGAATACGACCCCAACCGATCGGCCCGAATTGCGCTGCTTCACTACAGGGATGGGGAAAAGCGTTACATCATTCATCCCGTGGGTCTCGATGTTGGGGCTACGGTCGTTTCCGGCCCGGATGCCGACATTCTGGTCGGCAATGCGCTGCCTTTGAAGAATATCCCTCTGGGAACCACCATTCACAACATCGAATTGCGGAAGGGCGGGGGAGCCCAAATGGCCCGGTCGGCCGGAAGCGCGGCTCAACTGGTTGCCAAGGAAGGCACCTACGCCCAGGTGAAGATGCCGTCCGGCGAGGTCAGGAGGGTCCACCTCGACTGTCTGGCGACGGTCGGGCAGGTGGGCAATACCGACCACAGCAACGTCAGCCTGGGCAAGGCCGGAAAACAGCGGTGGTTGGGACGTCGACCGACCGTGCGGGGCGTGGCCATGAACCCGGTAGACCATCCTCACGGAGGCGGCGAGGGACGGACCTCGGGAGGGCGCCATCCGGTGACGCCCTGGGGACAGCCGACCAGGGGATTCAGGACCCGAAACAACAAGAGAACCGATTCGTTTGTCGTGAAGCGAAGGGGCAAGTAGCGGGACCTCCGGGAGGTGAGGAGATGGGCCGATCCGTAAAAAAGGGACCTTTTGTGGACCGCAGCCTGGCCAGGTTGGTAGACGGCATGAACAAGCGGTTCGAGAAGCGGGTGATCAAGACCTGGTCGCGGAGGTCCACCATCATTCCCGACATGGTCGGCCACACCTTCGCGGTGCACAACGGCAAGAGATTTATTCCGGTCTTTGTGACTGAAAACATGGTGGGACACAAGTTGGGAGAGTTCTCCCCCAGCCGCCTTTTCAGGGGGCACAGTTCCAAGTCCTCCGAGAAAACGGCATCGCGATCCTGAGGTCTGTGAGGTCCGCCTGGAGCTCAAATTCGATGGAAGCTCGTGCTACCGCAAAATTCATTCGCAGCTCGCCGCAAAAGGTCCGGTTGGTTGTTGACCTGATCCGGGGGCGAAACGTTTCGGAAGCGCTGGACATTTTGCGCTTTACCAAAAAGAGGGCGGCCACGCAGGTCACCAAGGTCCTGAAGTCGGCCATCGCCAACGCGGAACAGAAAGACGAGGCCACCGACGTGGACCGGTTGTTGGTGAGCAGGGCTTACGTCAACGAGGGACCTCGGATGAAACGGATGCGTCCGGCTCCCATGGGGCGGGCGTTGCGTTACCAGCGGCGGATGAGCCACATCTCGATTCATGTTTCGGACGAATAGATAGGGAGGGGCGCGTGGGACAGAAAGTACATCCCTTTGGTCTTCGCTTGGGATACAACAAAACCTGGCGTTCCCGCTGGTATGCCAAGAAGGACTATGGAACGCTGTTGCACGAAGACCTGCGCCTGAAGAAGGAACTCAAGAAGCAGTTGGGTCATGCCGGAGTCTCCAATATCGAGATCGAGCGCCCCGGCAACAAGATTCGAGTCACCATCTACACCTCGCGCCCCGGAATCATCATTGGCCGAAAGGGGTCCGAGATCGACAAGCTCAAGGTGGATCTGCAGCAGAGAACCAATCGGGAAGTTTTCATCAACATCAATGAGATTCATCGTCCGGAACTCGAGGCTCAACTGGTGGCCGAATCCATTGCGCTTCAGCTGCAAAAGCGGATTGCATTTCGGCGGGCGATGCGGAAGGCCGTGGACTCCGCCCTCAAAGTCAATGCCAAGGGCATCAGGGTCTGTTGTGCGGGACGTCTGAACGGGGCTGAAATCGCGCGAACCGAGTGGTACCTCCAGGGTCGACTTCCGCTCCACACGCTACGGGCCGACATCGACTATGGTTTTGCCGAATCCTTTACCACTTACGGATTGATTGGCGTCAAGGTCTGGATTTACAAGGGGGACCTCTTTCCAGTGACGAAAAAGGCCTCGGAGATCGGCGCCAAACTCTGATCAACCAGGTGGGGATCTGAAATGTTAATGCCCAAGAAGGTCAAGTTTCGCAAACAGCAGCGCGGGCGCAACTGCGGCAAGGCGTGGCGCGGCTCAGAAATCGCCTTCGGAGACTATGGACTGAAAGTGATGGAACCCGCCTGGATTACCGATCGGCAGATCGAGGCCGCCCGTATCGCCATGACCCGTGCCGTCAGGCGCGGCGGAAAAATCTGGATTCGCCTGTTCCCGGACAAGCCCGTGACCAAGAAGCCGGCAGAAACTCGCATGGGAAAGGGCAAGGGATCTCCCGAGTATTGGGTAGCCGTGGTCCGCCCGGGGAAGGTCATCTTCGAGATGGAAGGTGTGGACCGGGATGTGGCACGGGAAGCCATGCGTTTGGCCGCCAATAAATTGCCGGCAAAAACCAAGTTCGTCTTCAGGCCCAATGCGGGGGGCGAGGCATGACACCCGAGCAGATCAGGGATTTCTCGGACGAAGAACTGGTCAGCCAGGAAAATGACATGGCCGAGCAGATCTTTCGACTGCGATTGCAACTGTCAATGGGTCAGGCGGAAGGGACTCACAAGCTGCAGCAGTTGAAGAAGGACGTGGCCCGGATAAAGACGATACGACGGGAGCGCCAACTGCAGCAGCAAAGTGGAGAGTGAAGAGTGAAGAGTGAGAAAACAGGTCGAAGGAACGCCAAGGAAGGGATCGTCAAGAGCGATGGGATGGACAAGACCGTCGTGGTTTCGGTGGAACGCCGGGTGCCCCATCCTCTTTACCGGCGCATCGTCACCAGGACTTCCAAGTTTCTGGCTCATGACGAGCAGAACGCCTGCGCTGTCGGTGATCGGGTTGCCATCGTGGAGACCCGCCCTGCCAGCAAGCGCAAGCGGTGGCGCGTGTCCCGCATCATCACCAAGGCCAGTTGAGCGTTGGCCCAGCGGCGCCTGAGCCGGTCAACGGAGAGATTGCACTGTGATTCAAATGGGAACCATCCTGGAAGTCGCCGACAATTCGGGGGCACGCAGGCTCGCCTGCATTTTGCCGCTGGGAGGTTCCACGGGGGCCAAGGCCGCCTTGGGAGATGTGGTGACGGCCGCCGTCAAGGATGTGACCCCCGATGGCAATGTCAAGAAGGGGAGGGTCGTCAAGGCGGTGATTGTGAGGGCGCGCAAGGAGACCCGGCGGCGGGATGGTTCCTACATTCGCTTCGACCAGAACGCGGCGGTGCTGATCAACGACCAGGGAGAGCCGGTGGGAACCCGAGTCTTTGGGCCGGTTGCCCGGGAGTTGCGTGACAAGCGATTCCTGAAGATCGTGTCTCTGGCGCCGGAGGTGATCTGAAATGGGGCGTCCGCAACGAGTCGATATCCGGAGAAACGACCAGGTCAGGGTCATTGCCGGAAAGGACATCAGGGAGGTCGGTCGGGTGTTGCGGGTGATCCGCAGCAGGCAGCGGGTGGTCGTGGAAGGAATCAATATGGTCAAGCGCCACACCCGCCCCAACCCCAGCCGGAATCTGAAGGGCGGGATCGTGGAGAGGGAAGGCCCCATACACGTCTCTAACGTAATGATTGTTTGCGGAGCCTGCGGGCAGACGACTCGAATCGGCCACCAGGTTCTGGCCGATGGAAAGAAGATCCGGACTTGTCGTAAGTGTGAGGCCTCGCTGGACCGCTGACTCCCGGGGCGGGTGTGCTGGAGAAGAGGAATTCATGAGCCGACTCAAGGACCGCTATCAGAAGGAAATCATGCCGGCTTTGCAGAAGGAGTTTGGCTACAGCAACGTGATGGCGGTGCCCAAGCTGGAAAAGATCGTGGTCAACATCGGCCTTGGGGAAGCGATCCAGAACCCCAAGCTGTTGGATTCGGCCATGGACGAACTGGGAGCCATCACCGGACAGAGGCCCGTCATCAACCGAGCTCGCAAGTCGATCGCTTCATTCAAGCTTCGGCAGGGAATGGCCATCGCGTGCTCGGTCACCCTTCGGGCCGGCCGCATGTACGAGTTTTTTGATCGTCTGATCAATACCGCGCTTCCCAGGGTCCGAGACTTTCGAGGGCTCTCCACCAGGTCCTTCGACGGGCGCGGGAACTATACGCTGGGATTGCGGGACCAATTGGTGTTTCCGGAGATTGACTACTCCAAGGTCGGCAAAATCAAGGGAATGAACGTGTGCATGGTAACCAGCGCCAAGACCGACGACGAAGCCAGAAGCCTGTTGGGTCTCTTGGGGCTCCCTTTCCGACGATGAGGTTGAATCGATGGCCAGAATCGCTCTGATAGCCAAGGCCCAAAAAAAGCCCAAGTTCAAGGTCCGGCACCGCAACCGCTGCAGGCTCTGTGGTCGGTCGCGCGGATATTTGCGCAAGTTCCAGTTGTGTCGCCTCTGCTTTCGTCAGTTGGCCTTGAGGGGGGAGCTTCCGGGAGTCATCAAGTCAAGCTGGTGACCCCTATATTGTCCGCGATCCGGTGGGCCAACCGGGCCGCATTTGTGGAGCCTGATGAAGAATGAGCTTAACTGACCCTGTTGCCAACTACCTCACTCTGATTCGCAACGCCTTGCAGGCCAAGCACCAGAAGGTCGACATCCCCTGCTCCCGCCTGCTGACGGAAATGACCCGGATTCTCAGGGAGGAGGGGTATATCGCCAACTACAAGACCATTGACGAGGGCAGCAAGCGGTTCTTGCGAATCTATCTCCGCTACGGTCCCAGAGGCGAGCGGGTGATTTCGGGATTGCAGCGCGTATCGCGGCCGGGTTGCCGGGTGTACGCTTCCAAGCGCAGGATTCCCTCGGTACTCGGGAATCTGGGGATCAGCATCCTCACGACTCCCAAGGGAGTGATCACCGGGAACCGGGCACGCCGGGAAGGGGTTGGCGGAGAGGTGCTCTGCTATATCTGGTAAATGCTTTTCGGAACCTGAAGCGGACGTTCAGCCATGTCACGAATCGGAAGACAGATCATTTCAATTCCGGAGGGCACCCAGGTGAGCATTTCGGACGACCAGGTCCGCATTCAGGGGCCCAAGGGGCAGATGACGAGCGTGGTGCCGGAGGGAATACGCTTTGAACAGACCGAGAAAGGGGTTGTTGCCACCCGATCCTCGGATTCCAAGCAGCAGAGAGCACTCCACGGATTGGCCCGGAGTCTGTTGGCCAACGCGGTTGCCGGGGTGAGCCAGGGATTCAGGAAGGAACTGGACATCGTGGGCATCGGCTACAGGGCTGAGCACAAGGGGAAGTCGATAGTCTTCAGTCTGGGGTATTCCCATACCATCGACTTTCCGATCCCCGAGGGGATCAGCGTTGACGTGGAACGACAGACCCACCTGGTCGTCTCGGGGGTGGACAAGCAGAAAGTCGGTCAGACAGCTGCCGACATCCGGTCCTTGCGCAAACCCGATCCCTACAAGAACAAGGGAATTCGTTATACGGGAGAGAAGCTCAAGAAGAAAGTCGGCAAAACAGGCGCCAAGTAGGAGCAGGGTCGGCAGGCGCAGGCCGCCCAAACGGGAAATATGGCTAAACGGATTTCCAGAGGTCACATTCGCAAGCGTATCCACGTGCGGGTGCGAAAAAAGATCAGGGGCTCGGGCGATCGGCCTCGGCTCAACGTCTTTCGCTCTGCCAGCCACATTTACGCCCAGGTCATCGATGACGACCAGGGCCGCACCCTGGCCTCCGCCTCAACCGTCGACAAGGAGATCCGCGAGCGAAACAGGAATGGCGGCAACCTGGCCGCGGCCCGGGTCGTGGGCAGCCGAATCGCTGAACGAGCCTCCCGGCTTGGGATCAGGCGAGTGGTCTACGACCGGGGGGGCTATTTGTTTCACGGCCGGGTCAAGGCATTGGCGGATGCGGCTCGAGAGGGTGGCCTGGAGTTCTGACAAGAGCGATTCGCCCACTTGGGCGAATCCCATGTTCCCATCGGTCGCTGCAGGGTTTCTCAAGGAGGGCATTTGGAAGCCAACATCGATTCGAGTGAATCCCAATTCAAGGACCAGGTGGTTTCGATCAATCGTGTCACCAAGGTCGTCAAAGGCGGCAAGAACCTGAGTTTCAGCGCCCTGGTGGTTGTCGGTGACGAGAACGGCAGAGTGGGTTACGGCAATGGTAAAGCCAAGGAAGTTCCCTCGGCGATACGCAAGGCAACCGAAGCGGCCAAGAAAAACCTGATTCGTGTCCCGATGAAGGGAACCACCATTCCTCACCTGGTGATCGGTCGATTCGGCGCGGGCCGCGTACTGCTGAAACCGGCTCCCGATGGAACCGGCGTGATTGCCGGCGGGCCGGTGCGGGCCGTGATTCAATCGGCGGGAATACAGAATGTGCTGACCAAGTCTCTGGGAAGCGCCAACCCTCACAATGTCGTGAAGGCTACCATTGAGGGCCTCCAGCAACTGAGGGATGTAGCCGACGTCGCCCGTTTGAGAGGGAAGTCGCCTGAGGAAATATTGCAGATGCCGGAGCCGCAAGCGGATGACAAGACAGAACGACTCAGAGAAAACACAGAAAATGCCTCTGAAGATTAAGCTGGTCAAGAGCGGCATTGGACGCTCAACCCGGCAAAAGCAAGTGATTCGGGGTTTGGGTTTCAGGCGGCTGAACCAGACTGTAGCCCGACCCGACACTCCTGAAATTCGAGGCATGATCTTCAAGATACGCCACCTCGTGGAGGTGAAGCGTGAAGTGTGAAGTGAGAAGTTTGAAGTGGGAAGTTTGAAGTGGGAATTGTGGGGAGTGAAGAGTTGTAGACGGAGGGTTTCAGGTAAAGGCAAGCGTCTGCTGATATGGTTGCGCTTGTTTGATGGACTGCTCTGAGAATTGCGAGAGAGATTTGACGCATCGATCACATCACAACTAACCACTATCCACTAACCACTAGTCACTGCCAAAGGCTGCTGCATGATTGAACTTCACGAACTGAAGCCTTCACCGGGGTCGACCCGAAACCGCCGACGCAGGGGAATCGGGCCCGGGTCGGGGCTGGGAAAAACCGCGGGGCGGGGCAGCAAGGGACAGAAATCCCGTTCCGGCGCCAGGGCCAAGCGCGGATTCGAGGGCGGACAGATGCCCCTGCACCGCCGTTTGCCGAAGCGCGGATTCACTAACATCTTCAGGAAACAGATCGTGGTGGTGAATGTGGGCCAGCTCCAGGTGTTCAGGGCCGGGTCCTCGGTGTCCCCGGACGCGCTGGTCAAACGAGGGATCATCAAGAAAGTCAAGGATGGAGTGAAGATTCTGGGTCGAGGCGAGGTGTCGAAAGCGTTGAAAGTGTCAGCACACTTCTTCAGTCAAAGCGCAAAGGACAAAATCAGCCGGGCTGGAGGGGCCGTCGAAGAAATCAAGTGATCGAAAGCCTGCGCAACATCTGGAATATGAATGACCTGAGGATGAGGATTCTCTTTACCTTGGGCATTCTGGCCGTGTACAGGATCGGGGCTTTCATCCCCACCCCGGGGATCAACACCGAGGCCCTGCGTGAGATTTTCGATCGCAGCCGGGGAACGGTGCTGGGTTTTCTGGATCTGTTCTCCGGTGGCAATTTCGGCAATTTCACCATTTTTGCCTTAGGTATTACCCCTTACATCACGGCCTCGATCATCCTGCAGTTGATGACCGTTGTTTGGCCCTATCTGGAGAGGCTGTCCAAGGAAGGAGAACTCGGCCGCAAGAAGATCACCCAGTACACCCGATATTTGACGGTTATCCTCAGTCTGGTGCAGTCGTTCGGCATAGCGTCCTTTTTGCAGGGGATGCCTGCCGAGGGCGGAACTCAAGTGGTTTTGAATCCTGGTTTCGGATTCGTGTTCATGACCATGCTGACCCAGACCACGGGAACTGCCTTTATCATGTGGTTGGGAGAAAGGATCACCGAGAGGGGCATCGGAAATGGAATGTCCCTGATCATCTTTGCCGGAATTGTCAGTGGTTTGCCCAGCGCCGGCCATGAGATCTTTACCCGGCTGGTGCAGCAGCAATGGTCCCCGCTGTTCGTCATGGTGCTCCTGTCCATCATGGTGGTGGTGGTTGGATTCATCGTGTTGGTGGAGAGGGCTCAGAGGCGGATTCCGGTACAGTACGCCAAGCGTGTGGTGGGACGCAGGGTCATGGGGGGGCAGTCGACCCACCTTCCCCTGAAAGTGAATGTCGGAGGAGTGATCCCCGTCATCTTCGCCTCTTCCATACTCACCTTTCCGCAAACCTTCGGTCTGTTGTTCGAGGACAGTCGTTTTTTCAGAAGCCTCACCGAGGCCCTCGGATTTGGTGAGCCTCTATACAATCTCCTTTATGTCACCTTCATTATTTTCTTTTGCTACTTTTACACCTCCATCGTCTTCAACCCCACGGAAGTGGCCGGCAATATGAGGAAATACGGGGGATTCATCCCGGGAATCCGCCCCGGGCGAGCAACTGCCGAGTACATCGAGACCATCCTGACTCGAATCACCTTTGCAGGAGCGATCTATCTGGCCATGATCGCGGTCATTCCGGAATTCATGATTACCGGTTTCCATATTAATAATCTCCCGTGGGTTGGCGGCTATTTCGAAGGGTTGCCAAACTGGATTTTGAACGGCATGGGGGTGCAGTTCTATTTCGGGGGGACCTCTCTGTTGATTGTGGTAGGGGTGGCCATGGACACTGTTCAACAGATCGAGGCCCAATTGGTGATGCGCCACTACGATGGTTTCCTGGGGCCGCGGGGGCGTCGGATTCGCGGGCGCCGGGCGTGAGTCGGCAGCATCCGAAAAGTTTGGTTTCGGCCCGGGTCAAGTGTTGGGATTGTGGGTAACCTGTTGTATCCTTGGAAGTTCGGGTTTTAACTCTTCTATAGGGATGTGGTCCTGAATGTCGAAGGAAGATGCTATTGAAGTGATGGCGGTTGTCCTGGAGCCCTTACCCAATGCCATGTTCAGGGTTCAGTTGGAGAACAAGCATGTGGTTCTGGCTCACATATCCGGGAAAATGCGCAAGAACTTCATTCGCATTCTGCCGGGAGACAAGGTCGCCGTGGAGTTGTCACCCTACGACTTGAGCCGGGGCCGGATCGTCTATCGCTACAAGTAGGTCAGCCATGAAAGTCAGGGCATCGGTCAAGAAAATTTGTCCGAAATGAAAAATCATCCGACGGCATGGGGTGGTACGGGTGATTTGCGTCAACACCAAATGCAAGCAGCGTCAGGGATAGGCGAAGCGGCTGGTCTCCGGTTCTCCCCCCTGGAAAGGATTGGACGTGGCTCGGATCGTAGGCATTGATTTACCGAACGACAAGCGGGTGGAGGTCGGTCTGACCTATATTCACGGCATCGGCAGGCCAAGATCCCGCAAGATCCTTGACCTGGCGGGAATCAGCCTGGACACCAAGGTGCGCGACCTTTCCGAGGAAGAGGTTACCCGCATCCGCCAGATCATCGAGGAACAGAGCGGCGTCGAAGGCGACTTGCGCAAGGAAGTCGCCATGAATATCAAGCGGCTCATGGAGATCAGCTCTTACCGTGGGCTGAGGCATCGACGGTCGCTTCCGGTCAGGGGGCAGCGGACGCACACCAACGGTCGTACCCGCAAGGGCCCTCGCAGGGGAGCCGTCGCGGGCAAGAAGAAATCGACGGCCAAGACTTGAGAACGGGAATCGTGATTCCATCGGGGTGATTGTGATGGCCAAGGCTCAGACCAAGTCCAAGAAAGGACGCAAGAAGGTCTTTCGAAGAAAGGAAAAGAAGGTTGTCCCGAGTGGCATTGTTTTCGTCCAGGCGACCTTCAACAACACGATCGTCAGCATCACCGACACGCGTGGCAACCTGGTTTGCTGGTCCAGCGCGGGATCCCTGGGGTTCAGGGGATCGCGTAAGGGAACGCCCTTTGCGGCGCAGCAAGCCTCGATCACTGCCGGCAACATCGCTCGTGAGCACGGAATGAAGACGGTCGACGTACGGGTGAAAGGCCCCGGGTCGGGGCGCGAATCCGCTATTCGAGCGCTGCAAACGGTGGGTCTGGAAGTCAAGTCGATTCGAGACGTTACTCCCATTCCTCACAACGGTTGCCGTCCGCCCAAGAAGAGACGGGTTTGACCGGAGATTCGGATTGAAATCTGCATAGCAAGGAGAGGGAAGTTGGCCACCTATCGCGGTTCTGTATGTCGTCTCTGTCGTCGGGAGGGTATCAAGCTGTACCTCAAGGGGGACCGCTGCTTCAAGGACTCCTGCGCCATTGAAAAGAGGAATTTCGTTCCCGGGCAGCATGGCAGAAGCCGTCGTTCCAAGATTATCGGGTACGGCCTCCAGCTGCGCGAGAAGCAGAAAGTCAAGCGCATCTATGGGTTGATGGAACGTCAGTTTCGAAACTATTTCGAAAAGGCGTCCCGGCAAAAAGGGGTTACCGGAGAAAACCTCCTCGGGATGCTGGAGAGGCGCCTCGACAATGCAGTCTACCGCCTGGGATTTGCATCCTCCAGGGCGCAGGGCCGGCAGTTGGTGGGGCATGGCCATATTCGTGTCAATGATCGCAAGGTCAACATCCCCTCCTTCCAGTTGAAGCCGGGCGACTCGGTTTCGGTTCGCGAAAAAAGCCGCAAGGTGCCAAGCATCGTGACTTCGGTAGAGATGGTCGGAAGTCGTGGGGTCCCCGCCTGGCTGGAGTTGGACAGTTCCAGCCTGTCAGGGAAAGTGATCGACCTTCCTACCCGAGACGATGTCAATCTTCCCGTGCAGGAACATTTGATCGTGGAACTTTATTCCAAGTAGTCAACCGTCCGAAAGTTCTCTTGGAAATGTCTTTCGGACCTCAGTCAGGTCATTAGCCGGCAGGCTCCAACCCTGGGAGGGTCTACTACCTATGTTGTGGAAAGGATTTCAGAAGCCCAAACGGCTCTCTATCAGCAGCGAGGATCAGGAGCAACACTTCGGACAGTTTACGGCCCAGCCTTTCGAGCGGGGGTTTGGGACGACGATCGGGAACGCATTGCGTAGGGTGCTATTGTCCTCGATCGAAGGCGCTGCTGTAACGGCGGTCAGGATTGAAGGCATCCTGCACGAGTTTTCCCCGATCCCGGGAGTCGTGGAGGATGCGACCGATATCATCCTCAATCTCAAGCAGGTGCCATTCAGGCTCAACGGCGAGGGGCCCAAGACGCTGTATTTGGAATCGGAATCCCCGGGGGTGGTTACCTCCGCCGATATTCAGACCGATGGAGATGTTGAGATCCTGGACAAGACCGTCTACCTGGCGACTGTTAGCGAAGGGGGGCGCCTGCAGATGGAAATGCGTCTGAAGCACGGCCGAGGATACGTTTCCGCCGACCGGAATTTCGATGAAGATCTGTCGATTGGCTATATCCCCATCGACTCCGTCCACTCCCCGGTCCGAAAGGTCAACTATACCGTTGAACCCTCCAGGCTGGGTCAGATGACCGACTATGACAAGTTGTCCTTGGACGTCTGGACCAACGGATGCATCACTCCCCAGGACGCGGTAGGTCTTGCAGCCAAGTTGATCAGAGACCACATGTCCATCTTCATCAACTTCGAGGAACAGGCCGAAGATGAGGAGGAGCCTGCCAATCAGGTGGTGGAAGTGGTCAACGAGAATCTGGCCAAATCGGTTGACGAACTGGAACTCTCGGTCCGCTCCTACAACTGCTTGAAGAACGCCAATATCAAGACCATTGGAGAGCTGGTTCAGAAGACCGAGTCGGAAATGCTCAAGACCAAGAATTTCGGCCGTAAGTCGTTGAATGAGATCAAGGATATTTTGGGCAGCATGGGCCTGGGTCTCGGCATGGAGCTCGACGAACGAGGGCAGCCGATTGAAGCTCCAGTGAGCGAAGAACAGTAACGACCGGCTGTGATTCCCGACAGGATCTGTCGTTCGGGAGGGTTTGGATGAGACATCGTGTACACGGACGAAAACTGGGGCGAACGCCTCCCCACCGCCGGGCCTTGCTCAGGAACCTGTGTACGTCGCTGCTGGAGCACGAACGCATTACCACGACGGTTCAAAAGGCCAAAGAGGTCAGGCCGCTGGCTGAGAAGATGATCACTCTCGGCAAGAAAGAGACGCTGCATGCCAGGCGCCAGGCCGCCCGGTTCCTGTTGAAGGCTGCTGTCGTCCAGAAGCTCTTCGATAGCATTGCAGCCCGCTATGCCGATCGTCCCGGCGGGTACACGCGCATACTGAAGCTGGGACCGCGCGCCGGAGATGGAGCCGAGTTGGCCGTCATCGAGCTGATTTCAGAGGAGTCGGAGAAGAAATCCAAGTCCACCGACGCCAAGAGCCAGCACAAGAGCGGTGGAGAGCAACCCAAAGCCGAGGGCAAGTAGCTGCATCTCAGGGAGCCGAAACCCCTCCAGCCAACCAGCGTGCCTGGAATCACCCGTTTTGACCCAGCCGCAAGGCCGCAATCCCCATCCTGAAGCAAGTACGCCCTCCATTTCCCCGTGTCGAGGGGATCAGTCGAGCGCGAACCAGTTATAATCTCAGCGGCGACCCTGAGTGACCATGCGGGCTAAGAAACGGGGGGGCCGTCCCCTCAACAGGAGGCTGCGCTGAACGAACACTACCGACTGAACCACAGCCGGACCGTTTATCGCGGAAGAGTGATCGATCTCACGGTCGACCGCATCACCACGGCCTCGGGAACGCAGGCGGTGCGGGAAGTGGCTGTGCACCCGGGAGGCGCGGCGGTGGTGCCGGTGTTATCGAACGGAGATGTCCTCCTGGTGGAACAGTTCCGCTATCCGATACGGCAGTCTCTGCTGGAACTGCCGGCAGGCAAGGTCGACCCGGGAGAGACCCCCGAGGAGACGGCTGCCAGAGAACTGGAGGAGGAAGTGGGCTTCAGAGCGGGCAGATTGGAGAAGCTGGCGGCATTCTATACGACGCCGGGATTTTGCAACGAGCTTCTCCACCTTTTTCTGGCCAGAGACCTGGAACCCGGAAGTCGGGCCGGAGATGAGGATGAGGAACTCTCCGTCCATCGCTATTCCCCCGAGCAACTGGAGAAACTGATCCGTTCGGGCAGGATCGTAGACGCCAAGACGCTCATCGGCCTTCACCTTTTTTTGGCCATTGAGAAGGACCATAAATCGAACATCGATGCACAGGATGCACAGGATAATCAGCAAGGGTGAGACCGCTGGCCCCAAGTGAAGACGAACCACGAATGATCACGAATAAACACGAAGAGCGATGGACCTCCCTTGGTGCAACGATGTCATGGGATGCCCCCGGGGGCGCAGGCTGGGTTGCCGGGCCGCAACCCGGCCGATGCGGCAGAGCCGTCCCGCTTGGTGGCCCTTCGTGGTTCTTCGTGTGACTTCGTGGATCACTCTTTTTTTCGTTTGTTTCAGTCAGGTCGCTTGACCGGCCGTTTGCGCTATCGAGGAGACCCCGATTCCATGCCAAGAAAACGAGTTCGCCGCCTGATTCCCGATGTCTTGACCCGCGTGTTTGAGGGTCATGTCCTGGCAGTCCTGCTAGCCGGACTGGCCGCCGGTTTCCTGCCGGCAAGGATTGGAGCCGAGGAATCGGCCGAGGCTCCGGTGTGGCCGAGATTCCGGGGGCCTGCTGGAATGGGTGTCTCCGACGATCGAAACCTCCCGGTCCGCTTTGGGCCGGACGAGAACGTCGTCTGGAAGACCGGTCTGCTGCCCGGGGAGTCTTCTCCGGTGATTGCCGGTGATCGCTTGTTCCTGACCGGGGCATCGGAGGATTCACTGGTCACCTATGGTCTCGACCGCGACACGGGCCGGATCCTCTGGCAGCGTTCCCTGGCCAGGGAACGGGATCAGAGATACCACAAGATCAACTCGGCTGCTTCTCCAACGCCCGTTACCGATGGAGAGGTCCTGGTCGTGTTTTTCGGGGATTTCGGGCTGGTCGCCTATGAGTTGGACGGTCGTGAGCGATGGCGATTGCCGGTCGGAGCGTTGAACAACGTCAATGGGCACGGCGCATCGCCGATCCTGGCGGACGGCAAGGTCGTCATGGTCTGCGACCAGGACAGCGGCTCCTACATGATTGCGGTGGACAAGGACAGCGGGCAGGTGCTTTGGAGAACGGAAAGACCTGAGGTTACCCGCGGCTATTCGACCCCGGCGGTATTTCGGCGCGGGGACGAGCCCGCCGAGTTGATCGTGCCGGGATCCTACCAGTTGATCGCCTACTCTCTGGATCAGGGGAAGAAGCTCTGGTGGCTGCGAGGCATGGCCTGGCAGCTCAAGTCGGTGCCGCTGATCGACGGCGACAGGATCTACCTCAATGCCTGGGAATCCGGAGGGAACAGCGCCGTTCGCGTCGATCTTCCCTCCCATGCCCAGGTCTTGGCGGAACGGGACATCGATGGGGACGGACGGTTGTCATTGGAGGAGATCGAAGGATTCAAGCCGGCCAAGAACTGGCGAAACGTTGATCTGGACAAGGATCGATTTCTGAGTCGGCTGGATTGGGATTTCTATCGAGCTCGCCTGGAGGCCCAGAACAACATGATGGCCATTCGGCATGGAGGGCGCGGAGACCTGACCGGCAGCAATATTCTTTGGCGATATCGAAAATCTCTGCCGAACGTCTCTTCTCCGCTCCTGTACCAATCCGTCCTCTACCTGGTCAGGGATGGTGGAATCGTCACCACGCTGGATCCGGAGAGCGGGGAAGTACTCAAGCAGGCCCGCCTCAACGGGGCCACCGACCGGTTCTATTCTTCTCCAGTCGGTGTGGACGACAAGGTGTACCTGTTCGGCCAGAACGGGAAGGCCCCGGTCTTGAAAGCAGGTGGCCAATGGGAGGTTCTGGCGCTCAACGATCTTGCTGACGAGTGTTACGCTACGCCGGCTATTGCCGACAGTCGTCTCTACGTTCGCACCCGCGGAACGCTGTATTGCTTTGCTCGTCTTGCCCGATAGGAGATGAGTGATCTTGGGAACCGGTCCAGCACACGATCGCGCTCATCACCCCCTCCTGACCGATCTATACCAGTTGACCATGGCCTATGGCTATTGGAAGACCGGGTGGCAGGACAAGGAAGCCGTCTTCAACCTTACCTTCCGCAGTACACCCTTCGGGGGTGGTTTTTCCATTGCCTGCGGGCTGGCCGGCGTCATTGAAACCCTGGACCGATACGCTTTCAGCGCCGAGGATGTCGCCTATCTGGGGAGCCTGACCGGTAACGATGGCCGGCCGATATTCCAATCCGACTTTCTGAGATATCTGGGCAGGCTGAGGCTGACCTGCGAGGTGGACGGTTTCCCCGAGGGGACGTTGGTCTTCCCTCACGAGCCGGTACTGCGGGTACGCGGGCCGATCATTCAATGCCAGCTCCTGGAAACAACCCTGCTGAATATCCTCAATTTTCAGTCGCTGATAGCCACCAAGTCGGCCCGGGTGTGTCTGGCCGCTGCTGGAGATCCCGTGATGGAATTCGGCTTGCGGCGGGCGCAGGGAGGCGATGGCGGCCTCACTGCGAGTCGATCCGCCTATATCGGCGGCTGTGCCGGCACATCCAACCTCCTTGCCGGGAAGCGCTTTGGAATTCCGGTTCGGGGAACTCATGCCCACAGTTGGGTCATGGCCTTTGGCAGCGAACTTGAGTCTTTCGAAGCGTACGCCAGGGCGCTCCCCAACAATTGCGTCTTCCTGGTGGACACCTATGACACTCTGGAGGGGGTCCGCAACGCTGTCCGGGTGGGGAAGCAACTGAGACAATCGGGCCACGAGATGGTGGGCATCCGTCTCGATTCAGGAAACCTGGATCGGCTCAGCCGGGAGGCCCGCCATATCCTGGACGAAGCCGGTTTGGGCAAAGCGGTTATCATCGCCAGCAACGATCTTGACGAACACCTCATCGCCTCTCTCAAGAAACGGGGGGCGAGCATTGGAGTCTGGGGGGTCGGAACCAGGATGGTGACGGCCGACGGACAGCCTGCAATGGGTGGAGTCTACAAGCTGGCGGCCGTTCGCGGTTCATCGGGAGACTGGGAATACAAGCTGAAACTGTCGGAACAGGCGGTCAAGATGTCGATTCCGGGCATCCTTCAAGTTCGCCGGTTCGAAAAGGCCGGGAGGTTTGTGGGAGATGTCATTTATGATACGCGCCTGGGGTCAGGCGGGAGGCAGGTGTTGCTGGATTCCGGCAGGGTGCGTCGAAAGCGGCGGTCTCCCACCTGGGAGTCCGGTGAGGATTTGCTGATTCCGGTCTGGCGCACGGGGAAGCAGGTCTGGCAAGCCGAGTCGGTGGATTGCTGTCGCCAACGGGCTCAAGATCAGTTGGCCCGGTTGGATCCTGCACTGAAGCGCTTGACCCGACCCGGGCAGTATCCGGTGGGTCTCGAGTCGGGGCTCTACCATCTGAGAGAACGGATGATCCTGGAGAGCAATCGGCGTGGAAGCCCTGATTGTGGTTGACATTCAAAATGATTTCATTCCCGGGGGAGCGCTGGCGGTTCCCGGCGGAGACGAAGTGGTACCCCTGGTGAACCGGTTGCAGGCAAGATTCGAGTGGATCGTCGCAACCCGGGACTGGCACCCTCCCGATCACGGGAGCTTTGCCGCCAACCACTCCGGAAAGCGTGTAGGAGACTTGATTGAGCTGGGGGGGCTCGAGCAGACTCTGTGGCCGGTCCATTGCGTGCAAAATACGCCGGGGGCTGACTTTGCGCCGGGCCTGAACCGAGATCGCTGGGCCAAGGTCTTCGTCAAGGGCACCGATGCCGACATTGACAGCTACAGCGGGTTTTACGACAACGGCCATCGCATGGCGACCGGCCTCGGGGACTACCTGAAGCAAAGGGGTGTGAGCGCGGTATTTGTGGCGGGACTGGCAACCGACTACTGCGTCAAGTTCACGGCGCTGGATGCGCGGGCACTGGGGTTTGCGACCTTTTTAGTCCGGGATTGTTGCCGGGGCGTCGATTTGAATCCGGGGGATGTGGAAGGTGCGGTGAATGAAATGATAGCAGCCGGCGTTGGAATCGTAGACAGCGCCGAGTTGGGAAAGCCCCGGTAGTGTTCCCTACGACATCCCCCGGGAGCGCGGGCGTCCCGCCCGCATCCTCTCCCGTTGCGTGCCGCTCAGACCAAAGCCCGCATGCCCGGGTCGTTTCTCATGGCTCCGCTCTTTTTGTGTTTTTGTGCCTTTTGTGGCTATTTCCGGCAACGATCACGTTGCCGAATTTTGCAAAAGGCTCAGTCAAGCATGCGTAGATTTTTGATTTACATCGATGCACAGGATGCACAGGATTTTTTCCGGAGACCGCTGGCTTGTAGTCCTGGACATCCACAAATCCGCACACGATCATCGCCGGAGTCAGCCTCTCGTGCAGCAGCCTCTCATCCTGGTTATCCTGTGCATCCTGTGCATCCTGTGCATCGATGTTCAATAATCCAGGAGTCTGGATTCACGGGACAGGGTCCTTGCCCCCGATAGGTCATGAAGATTTGTTGTTTCACCTTCGAATGATCCGCCCCGTCGTGGAGGGGCGGTGGCGGAGCTTATCTGCGGGCAAATTTCTTTCGCCACTTTTGTGAAAGACGCTCGGCCTTCTTGATTTCCTTGGCAGTCATCCGTTGCCCCAGTCTGCCTTTCAGGTCGGTTGACTGCTGGTGAACGTCACGGGTGCGCCAGCCCCGGCTGCTGAACTGGGCAGCCAAATGGACCCAGGCATAGGCCTTCAGGTCGTCTTGAGCCAGGCCTTCCCCATTGAGGTAAGCTACGCCCAGGTTGTGCATGGCCTGGGGTAGTCCCCGCTCAGCTGCTTTCTGGAACCACTTGACGGCTTCCAGTTTGTCCCGGGCGACTCCTCGACCTTCACTGTACATCCTGCCCAGGTTGGATTGTGCGTGGGGCACACCCTGCTCGGCGGCCAGACGATACCAGTACGCTGCCTGTTGATCGTCTTTCCCGATCCCCTTTCCGTTCTCGTACATGACGCCCAGGTTGTGCTGAGCGACGGCGTTGCCTCGCTTGGTCCCCCGGCGAAACCACTCGATCGCCTGGGAATCATCCTGAGGAACGCCGCGGCCGTAGGCGTACCGCAAGCCCAGAATGGATTGGGCCAGGCCGTGACCCTGCTCGGCCGCCTTCCGGAACCACTTCACGGCCTCAGACTGATCTCGGGGAACTCCTCGCCCCCAGGCAAACATCCGTCCCAACAGGACCTGAGCCTCGACATCCCCCTCTTCGGCCAGAGACCGGGCAAGCTGATAGGCGGTACCGTACTGGCCCTGATCGTAAGCCTCGGTGGCGACTGAGGATTGTGCCGGAAAGGCAACAGGGAGGGAAAGGGCCAGCGAGATTAGCAAGGTCATGGAGCAGAGCAGTCTCAAGCTCATGGCATGCCTCGATCTCTTCCTTACATAGCTGGAGTTTGAACCATTGCCGGGAAGATTACAAGTGGAAACTCGGGCGCGGCTGCGCTGAAGGGGCCGATCCGGGCTTGCACCCTGGCGGGCGGGGAACACCCGTCCTCAACCGCTCCACCGTCCGATTGCGAGTGCGCCTTGGCCGGGCTCAGTTCTCGGCCTTGCCCAGCCAGCGCAATCGAACGACCAGCTTTCTGGGGGATCGCCCGAAGAGATTGTGGAACTCGGGAGAATCGATGTTGTTGTTGACCAGGTTGTAGTTGGGGCGATTGGTCACGTTGTCCACCCCCGGCCGCAACGACCACCGATGTCCGAGGAAGGTCAATGTTCTCTGGATGTGGATGTTCAGGTTGAAGTGCCGGGGAAGTCGCCAGCTGTTGATTCGGCCGACCTGTTTCCCGTTGTCGTCGTGGATGCTGAAGGGAAATCCGTCACGCCATTCGGCAAAGAGGGCTACTGAAGTCTTTTCCCCGATAGGGAAAGATGCCCAGGACACCAGTCGGTGAGGTACATCCCAGGAAGGTCGCCCCGAGATGTCGGAAAACAGGACAGGGTCGTCAGTATCCAGATCCAGAGCGGCGTTGGAACGGGCTCGTGAATAGGTGTAGCTCAGGAACCAGCGATGGTGCGCCCGGAACAGTCTGCTTAGAGAGATCTCAACCGAGTCATAGGTGTTTTCCCTGAAATTTTGCAGTTGATAGCGGATGGTCCGACTCCCGGGAGGGAGGCGTTCGTCCTGGATCATTCGGATGGAGATGGGGACCTGCGCATAACCGTTCCGCATCCGCTTGCGCAAGTAGTTGAGGTTGAAATCGGTGTCATAGGCCAGCTTCTGTTGCCAGCCGGCGCTCAGATTCTGTGTCCTGGGGATCGTGAGCAGGGATCGTTCCAGAGTGAAGAATCTGACGTTGAGAGGTTGCAGAGGAGTGATGCCGTCCGGGGCGAAGTCGGTAAAGATGGAGTATTGATCTCTGTGGCGGGTGAAGACCCGGAAGTAGGTGGTGGCCGGAATCCAGCCAAAGCCGGCCGAGAACTTGGTGCTGTCAAGTCCGACAGGCATGAAAGCCAGGCTGAATCTGGGGGTAACCACGCCGCGGGAAACAACGCGGTCCCAATCCCAGCGCAGGCCCAACTCCGCCACCAGACGCGGTTGGATGGCCCACCGGTCCTGCAGGTAGGCGGCAGTTTCCAGGTTCCATTCACTGAATTCGCCGCTGCCGCCGAAGGACAGCCTGCTTGACCGGGTGCCGTCCAGGCGGAAATATTCGATGGCGGACCGCCGGATGTCCTGGAAATAGCGTAAATAGTCGAGATTGGCTCCCACCTTGGTCTGGTGCTGTCCGAGCCAGTCCCAGGGGGGACTGAACAGATCGGCTCTCCACTGGTCGCGGCTGCTGATATGCAGGGTGTCGATGGGGAAGTTTCCGCCTCTTTCAAAGGAAGTGATCCGGTAGGTCCGGCTTCCCTGAGGGACCTGTCGATTGATCGAGCGATAGGCCGCATAGCCGAATTCCAGGACACTCTCGGGGGATAGAACCCATTGATCCTTGAGATTGAAGAAATACCTGCGCGCTCTCCTGTCCAGAGTGGTTTCCAGCGGGTTCAGAGGAGAAAGGCCCGACTTGGGTGCGTTGAGATAGTCCACTACGAACCCTGAGCTCAACGTGTGCCGGGGCGTGAGCTTGGTTTGAACTCGCAAGCTGTTGTTGACGGCCCAGGATACGTGACGGTCCCGGCCGACCGGCAGCTCGGGGATGATGTTTTCCTCATAGAGGAGATCCAGGCTGTTGAAGAACCAGGCGCGATTCTTGAGGATAGGGCCGGAGAAATTGTGGCGAGGTCTCCAGTCGCGGAATCGGAGTCCCCGGGTAAATTCGATCCCGGGAACGAAATTGGTGAATCGCTGCTTGAACTGGTCGTCTCCCATCCGGGAATTGAGGACCATGGTGCCGCCGGTCCCCTTGCCGAACTCGGCCGAATAGCGCCCGGAAAACAGATCCAGGGATTTGACCGATTCCGCACCCAGCCCCATCTCCAGCTTTCCCGAAGCAGGATCGGACAAGTTGAATCCATCCAGGGACCAGTTCATCTCCTGTACCGAGCTTCCATGAAAATGCAAGTCACCCGTCGGATCCCTCAAAACGCCCGGCAAAACCGCCGCGGCCCCTTGAATTCGAAGCTTGGTGGAGCGGGTTACGGGGATGGAGTCGATTTCCCGTTCCTCCAGCGCCTGCGACATGGCGACCTGCTCCACCGAAAGGTGGTCGTCAGCGTAAACATCGACCGTGATTCGGGACTCCTCCAGGGAGATGAGCTCGATGTTGACGAGGTTCACACCCGTGATCAAGTCCAGGGTTTTGTCCTCGATCGGGTAATAGTCGCCATGGTTCGCCTGGAGGAGATACCTCCCGGCTCGATCCAGGTTGAAACTGAAGGTCCCCTGTTCATTGGAACGGGTGGTTACCTCGACGCCTGGACCGCTGCTGGTCTCAATGAGGAGGCTGACCTCCCGGATGGGGTTCAAGCCTTGATCGGTGACCGTCCCGCTCACGACCACCTGCCCCATCACCGGTTCCACAAGGCAGAGGAGCACGGCTCCGACCCCTGCCGCCAGCCGCAGACCCAAGCATTCCCTGGTGACCCGTTTAAGCGTTGTCATGAGAAACCCTTCGCCGCCATTGTGGATTGACAGGCTGTTAAAGGTCAAACTTGCTAGAAGGGTTGGCTATAGTAGCCGCGCTTGGCTCTGACGATGACATCGGGGAGGTTGACTACGATCTTGATGCGGCGAAACCTGCCGTCTCTTTTCTTGTTGGTGGGACTGTAGGCCAGGCTGTATTGGCTGCTCAGCTCGGCGGCGATTTCCTGAAAAGCATCGCCCAGGTTGCGGAGGCCCTCGGAGACGTAAAGGGTGCCCCCAGTGACTTCTGCCAACTGCTGCAGATATTCGCGGCCCTGGTCATATTCCGCGTCACTTCGGCCGAGGCCGACGCCGGTCGGGAATCGGGGACCGCGGCTGGGTGGAGGCAGGCGGCGAGAGGTTGGGCGGTCAGAACGCACGAGTAAACCGACGCGTCCCCCACCGG
>VXMN01000223.1 GCA_009841055.1 Acidobacteriota bacterium | reverse complement strand
TGGTCCTTCGTGTGTCTTCGTGGATAACTCTTTTTTTCTTTTGTTTCAGGTAAGCATCGCAGCCTCTCGAAGATGACCTTGCCAAGACATCCTGTCCTGTTTGCGTCCCTGGCACTGGCAGCCGTGCTGGTCTGGGGTTGTCGGCCGCTTTTTGCCTTCGACTCCGGCCGGATCAGGACACTGTCCGACCCCAACCTGGATGTGATCTACCACACCCTGGCCCACTTCAACCTTCCGGGGGACCGCTTCAATCTCTTCTCCGAGGACTACGTTCGCCGGATGGAGCAGGCCAAGCGGGACCTGGAGGTGGGGGAGACCCGGCTGGATCGGGAGGCCGCGGCCCTGGAGCAGCATTACCGGCAACGCCCGCGCCTTCGCTTTCTGATCCGGGCTCCATTCCTGGCAGACGATCTCTCCTCCTTCAGGCAAGCCCTGGCCTTGATCGACTACGATTTCCGCACCCGGACCATTCCGGTCGGGCCCAAGGGCCGGCGCAGGAAGGAACCGTTGATGTTCGGCAACAGCCGCAGGTTGATTCCGGTGTTCAGAAACCACTTCCAGGCCCGTCAGGAGCGGGAGTTCGCCAAGCGGTTTGCCGGTTGCCTGGAGGAAGAGCACTCCCGTTTCTACATGCTTTATCGCGAGGCCCGAACCGAGTGGGACCAGCAGGGAATGGAGTGGTTCACCAGCTTCTGGAAGTCTCGGGGCAGGAGCATCCTGGAGGCGTGGGCTTCCAGGTCCGACGTGACCCGATTCAAGGTCTTTCTGACCCCGGTGATGAAGGGGAGGGGGTTGGGCGTGCCGGTGGAACAGGGCGACGAGGTCTTGTTTCACGTTCTGACCCCGCTGCCGGAGAGCCGCCAGGAGGCGATGCATTCCTTTTTCGTGCTGCTGCATGAGACGGCGCGCCGTTCCACCGACGCGTTGGCGGTCTTTACCGGTTCCTCCAGCCCCTCCAACCGGGACTCCATGGAGTCGGAGGTCCGCAAAAACGCCGCCCTGTTGGCCGGCCACCTGTATCTGAAGGCCCGGTTCCCCGGGGTCCACCGTTCCTATCTGAGCTTTTTCCTGCAACTGCCGGCCGGGAAGGTTTCCAAGGGGGAATCGCTGGAGCCTCTGTTCGCCCGGCGATTCCCTCTGAATTCCGCCTCCCGAAAGCGGGTTGAGGCATTTGTCTCCCGTCTCCCCTGAGGCCTGAGGACCTCTGCGACCATGTTCTCGAAGATTCTGATCGCCAATCGGGGTGAGATCGCTGTCCGCGTCATCCGTACCGCCCGCGAGATGAATATCGCAACCGTGGCGGTCTACTCCGACTGCGATCGTGCGGCCCTGCACGTACGGTTGGCCGACGAGGCCCGCGGCGTGGGTGGATCTCCGTCGGTGGAGAGCTATCTGAATATGGACAGGATCCTGCAGGCGGCCGAAGCCAGCGGCGCCGAGGCCATCCACCCCGGCTACGGGTTTCTGTCCGAGAACGCCGAATTCGCCCGCCGCTGTCAGGACCGCGGGATCTGCTTCATCGGTCCTCCCCCGAGAGCCATGGAGCTGATGGGGGAAAAGACGGCTGCCCGAAAACTGGCCGCTCAGGCAGGGGTGCCGGTGGTGCCGGGCACCGGACCGCAGCTTGGAGACGGCACGGAAGCGGAACGGGCGGCCCGGGACATCGGTTTCCCCATCCTGGTCAAGGCGGCGGCCGGTGGAGGGGGGAAGGGCATGAGGCTGGTGACCTCGCCCGACCGCCTGGCCTCGGCCCTGCGGAACGCCAGCTCAGAGGCCCGGAGCGCTTTCGGGGATCCGGCGGTCTACCTGGAGAAATACCTCCGGAGCCCCCGCCATATCGAGTTTCAGGTCCTGGCCGACAGCCGCGGCAACACCGTTCACCTGGGAGAGCGGGAGTGCTCCATCCAGAGGCGCCATCAGAAAGTCATCGAGGAGTGCCCTTCGCCGGTCATGACCGAGTCCTTGCGAAACAGAATGGGACAGGCGGCGGTCAGCATGGCTCAAGCCTGCGGCTACCGCAATGCCGGGACCGTTGAGTTTCTGGTGGATTCGCAACACAATTTCTATTTCCTGGAGATGAACACTCGGCTCCAGGTCGAGCACCCGGTCACCGAGATGGTCACCGGGCTGGACCTGGTCAGGAAACAGATTCAGATCGCCGCCGGCCAGCCCCTGGGAATGAGACAGGAGGAGGTTGCCTGGCGCGGAGCCGCGCTGGAATGCCGCATCTACGCCGAGGATCCCGAAAAGGGATTCCTGCCTTCTCCGGGCCTGATCCGGAATCTGAGTCATCCCTCCGGGCCCGGGGTCCGCGAGGACAGCGGGATCTACCAGGGTTGGGAAGTCCCCGTGCACTACGATCCGATGCTTTCCAAGCTGGTGACCTGGGCTGAAACCCGCTCCGAGGCCATCAGCCGCATGGACCGGGCCCTGGGCGAGTACCGGATCTCGGGGATCAAGACGACCATCCCCTTCTTCCGGAACATCCTGGCCCATCCGAAATTTCTGTCTGCGGAGCTCAGCACCGATTTCATCGAAAAATTCTATCGCCCCGCCCGGACCCTGGCTGGCCGGGAAGAATTGTGGGAGGTGGCGGTCATTGGCGCCGCCCTCCATGCCAGCCGTGGTCGAGCTTCGGACACCGGCCGCGCGAACCGGCCGGAAAGCCCGTGGAAGCTGTGGGGGCGCTGGAACGGGCTGCGGAGATAGTCTTCGAGCGGAAGAGGGGGGAGGCGCCCGGTGGAACGGGTGGTAGCCACTTACGAGCTGGTGCTGGAGGGGCGGCGGCAAGAGTTGCGCCTGGAACGATCCGAGGGTCGCGCCCGGGTGGATCTCGGAGGAAAATCTCTTGAGGTCGACGTCTCGCAGTTGTCGGAAGATGCTTTTTCCCTGATTCTGGAGGGCCGCTCACACGATGTCAGCGTGAGTCCGAATGCCGGTGGATTTCAGGTTGTGGTGGATGGCGAGAGTTTCCAGGTGAGCCTGGTCGACCCGCGGCGGGAGGGCCCCTCAACCTCCGGGAGGACGGAAGCCGCCGGACCCGTGGCCGTTTCGGCCCCCATGCCCGGGAAAGTGGTCAGGATCCTCACGGCAGAGGGAGAAGAAGTGCGTCAAGGGCAGGGGCTGGTTGTGGTAGAGGCCATGAAGATGCAGAACGAGCTGGGGTCTCCCAAATCGGGCCGGGTTCGGGCCGTTCGGGTGGCCGAGGGCCAGGCTGTCGACTCGGGCGAACCGCTGGTGCTGGTCGAATGATCCGGCCCCCGGGCAGTATGGGTTCAACCCAGGCCGGGCTGTCCCGGGACAATCCTTTCCAATCCGTTCAGGTAGGGTCTGAGGGCAGGGGGTATCGTCACGCTGCCGTCCGCTTGCTGATGGTTTTCGAGCAGGGCTACCCAGGTGCGTCCCACGGCCAGACCCGATCCGTTGAGCGTGTGAACGAATTCCGGCTTGGCCCCGCGTTCCCGCCGGAAACGGATGTTGGCCCGGCGGGCCTGGAAGTCCACGAAGTTGCTGCAGGAAGAAATCTCCCGGTAGGCCTGCTGGCCCGGAAGCCAGACCTCCAGATCGTAGGTCTTGGCCGCTGAAAACCCCAGATCGCCGGTGCAGAGGGTGACCACGCGGTAGTGGAGCTGGAGGCGGCGGAGGATTTCTTCAGCGCTGCGTGTCAGGTTCTCCAGCTCGGCATAGGAGTCCTCGGGCCGGGTGAAGTTGACCAGCTCCACCTTGTTGAACTGGTGCTGGCGGATGAGGCCCCGAGTGTCCTTGCCGTGGGCGCCGGCTTCGCTGCGGAAACAGGGTGTGTAGGCCGTCAGCCGAATGGGCAGTTGGTCCGCCTGCAGGGTTTCTCTCGCATAGATATTGGTGACCGGGACCTCGGCCGTGGGAACCAGCCAGTAGTCCGTTTCTTCCAACTTGAACAGATCGCCGGAAAACTTGGGGAGTTGACCCGTCCCCGTCATGCTGGTCGAATTGGCCATGAAGGGGGGCAGCACCTCCAGGTAGCCGTGTTCCCGGGTGTGAACGTCCAGCATGAAGTTGATCAAGGCCCGTTCCAGGAGGGCCCCCGCTCCCGTGTAAAGGCTGAAGCGGGCCCCGGCAATCTTGGCGGCCCGTTCCAGGTCCAGAATGCCCAGGGTGGTGCCCAGATCCCAGTGAGCGCGGGGTTGAAAGTCGAAGTCGGGCTTTTGGCCGTGGGTCCGGATTTCGACGTTTTCTGAAGCATCGGCGCCCTCCGGGACGCTGTCGTCGGGGAGGTTGGGCAGGGCCAGCTGCAGGTTCTTGAGATGTTCTTCGCAGGACCGCAGTTTTTCATCCAACTGCTTGATCCGAAGCGACAACTCCTTCATCTCCGCAATGGTGCCCGAGGCATCCTGTCCCGCCTTCTTCAGGGCGGGTATGGCCTGGTTGTTCCGGTTGCGTCGATGCTTGAGCTGCTCGGTTTCCTGCAGCAACTGCCGTCGTTGCCGATCGAACTCCTCCACCTCCTCCAGCGGCGCCGGGGTGTGGCGCTGGGCCAGCTTTCGACGCACCAGCTCGGGGTGATTGCGGATGTAGACCGGATCCAGCATAGGGGGCTCAGTATAGAGGAGGCGCCGAGAGACAGGCAAGGACCGGCCCTGCGCTTCATCCCCCGTCGAGTTGGAGGGGGATACACGCTACCCTGTGATTCACATCGATAATTCACATCGATGCACAGGATGCACAGGATTTGGTTTTGGAAGTATTCTGTGCCCTGATCCTGGGCATCCGCAAGTCCGCACCGGATTGTCGCGCCCGTCGCCTCCCTGTGCAGCATCCTGACCTTCTGTCAATCCTGTGCATCGATGTTTATTCTTCAATTGGATGGACAGGATATACAGGATGGTCTTGGAAGTCCCTGTAGCGTTGCCCACTCCCGTAGGAGACGGATCAGTTGCCGCATGCCGAAACACACGGATTTTCCGGAGGCATGTCAACATCACTGTCGCGGTTGCGCAGCGGCGGGTGAGTCGTTTCGCTGTAGCAGGAGGGATCGCTCAGGATGCGGGTCACCAGGTGAGTGTGCAGTGCGTGCCCCGCTTTGTGGGCCACCACCCGAGCCAGCAGTGGCTTGCCGATCAAGGCCAGATCGCCAATGCCGTCCAGCACCTTGTGGCGGACGAATTCATCCTCGAACCTCAAATTGTCGTTCAGGATTCCACGGTCGGTCAGGACAATGGCGTTGTCGAGCGAGCCTCCCCGAACCAGGCCCATCTGCTTCAACTGTTCCACTTCCCGGTAGAATCCGAAAGTGCGAGCCGGCGCCACCTCCCGGGAAAACCCCTCCGGGGAGGCCTCGAAGTCGAAGCTCTGGCGACCGATCATGGGATGGTCGAAGTCGATCGAATAGCTGATCTGAAAGCGGTCGGCCGGGTGAACGGCGATGATGCGGTCGCGGTCCCGGATCTCCAGCGATTTTTCCACTCGCAGATAGCGGCGGCGCGCCGACTGCTGCTTCAACCCGGTCCGGGTGATCTTCTCCACAAACTCCAGGGCGCTTCCGTCGAGAATGGGAACTTCCAGGTTGTCGATTGCTATCAGGGCGTTGTCGACTCCGAAGATGTAGAGCGACGAGAGCAGGTGCTCGACGGTCGAAATCAGGACTCCCTGCTTCATCAGGGTGGTGGCGTAGGCCACGCGGGCCACGTTTCGCACCACCGCCTCGATCTCGAAGTCGTCCAGGTCCACCCGGCGAAACACCAATCCGGTGTCGGCAGGTGCCGGCACGACTCTCACCTGCACGGACTCGCCCGTGTGCAAGCCCAGCCCGGAAAACTCGATCGGGGCAGCCAGCGTGTGTTGGGATTCCATGAAGCGGGTTTCCTTCCGACCGGACGGGTACGTCCGGATTGCCAGCAAGTCTCGTGCCAAAGAGAGGAGGTCTGTAGTCAAGCCATTGATAACGGGTGCCTTACAAGCTTGTTCCCGGGATCCTCCCCGGAGGCCGCATGTGACCTGGATGCAACACCCCCACCCTGTTTACGTGCTCCATTGCCAACAGTCGAGCGCACCTGTACCCGACAACCTGTCGATCCATGTCGATAACCCATCTGCCCATGCGTGCCACGGTGGTTACCTGCCCCAAAGACAACGGATCAATTCGTTTATTGGTGTTCATTCGTGTCCATTCGTGGTTCGTCGTTTCCCTTCTCGAACTACCCCTCAACCGATAAGTGTTGACTTGGGCCACGAGAGTCCGCATAATGTCTGATGCTAAACCGGACCAAATTGGTCCGATTTGGGTGGTCCATGTTAAGACTTTCAAAAAAAACAGACTACGCCCTGATGGCTCTGATCCACTTGGCCCAGAGTTCCGGCCGGGTTGCCTGGAGTGCGCGCGAAATCGCCCGGTCCTACAACATCCCGCCGCACCTGATGGCAAAGGTGCTGCAGAGGATGGCGCAGAGCGGGATCGTGGTTTCCCACCAGGGGACCCGCGGGGGTTACGCCCTGGGTCGGCCTGCCCACCTGATCAATGCAGCCGAGGTGATCGAAGCGATCGAAGGGCCCTTCTCCATGACGAGTTGCGTCTCGGAGACGGGCTACTGCCTGCAGTACGAAAAATGCAACATCAAGAGTCCGCTCCAGTTGCTCAGTGACAGCGTGGTGCTGATGCTGAGACGGGTGACGGTGGCCCAGATGAGCCTCCACGGCCTGGCATCGCCGAACTCCGATCCGAAAAAAGATTCGGCTCTCAGCCTGGCGGAGCGGGAAGAGAACCCCTTGCAGCTGGTGCAGTTGCGAGGAGATCCAGGCGCCTGAGCACCGCCCGTGCCGACCTCTCGTTTTGCGGACGGCCGGCGAGCGCCCATGACGCTCAAGGAGTCAACATGCCTTCAGCCAACGAAACCATTCAGGAACTGGCCAACCAGGAATACAAGTACGGGTTCGTCACCGACATCGAGGCGGACGCCATTCCCCGTGGGTTGAACGAGGAGGTCATTCGCACCATCTCGGCCAGAAAGAACGAGCCGGCCTTCCTGCTGGACTGGCGGCTGCGGGCCTACAGGCACTGGCTCACCATGAAGGAGCCGGCCTGGCACAATGTCCATTACCCGCCGATCGACTACCAGGACATCATCTACTACGCCGCCCCCAAGAGCGGCAAGGACGGCCCCAAGAGCCTGGACGAGGTCGATCCCGAGCTGCTGAAGACCTACGAAAAGCTGGGGATTTCCCTGCAGGAGCAGGAGCGCCTGAGCGGCGTGGCCGTGGACGCGGTCTTCGACAGCGTTTCGGTGGCCACCACCTTTCGCGAGAAGCTGGCGGAGTTGGGCATCATCTTCTGTTCTTTCTCGGAAGCGGTCCAGAACCACCCGGAGCTGGTGAAGCAGTATCTCGGCTCGGTGGTTCCCTACACCGACAACTTCTTTGCCACGCTCAACTCGGCGGTCTTCAGCGACGGGTCGTTCTGCTACATCCCCAAGGGGGTTCGCTGCCCCATGGAGCTGTCCACCTATTTCCGCATCAATGCCAAGGACACCGGCCAGTTCGAACGCACCCTGATCATTGCCGACGACGACAGCACCGTGAGCTACCTGGAGGGCTGCACGGCGCCCCGCAGGGACGAAAATCAGCTCCACGCGGCGGTGGTCGAGCTGGTGGCCCTGGACCGGGCCCAGATCAAGTATTCGACCGTGCAGAACTGGTATCCCGGGGACAAGGAGGGCAAGGGAGGCATCTACAACTTCGTCACCAAGCGGGGCAAATGCCGGGGAGTGGATTCCAAGATCTCCTGGACCCAGGTGGAGACGGGCTCGTCCATCACCTGGAAGTATCCGAGCTGTCTCCTGCAGGGGGACCGCTCCATCGGCGAGTTCTACTCGGTGGCGGTCACCAACAACTTCCAGCAGGCCGACACCGGAACCAAGATGATCCACATCGGCCGGGATACCCGCAGCACCATCGTGTCCAAGGGGATTTCGGCGGGTCACGGCCAGAACACCTACCGGGGGGCGGTCAAGATTCTCAAGGGCGCCTCCGGGGCCCGCAACTATTCCCAGTGCGACTCGATGTTAATGGGAGACGCCTGCGGAGCCCACACCTTTCCCTATATCGAGGTCAAGAACAGCACGGCTCAGATGGAGCATGAGGCCTCGACCTCGAAGATCGGTGAGGACCAGATTTTCTACTGCAAGCAGCGAGGCATATCGGCGGAAGATGCCGTCTCCATGATCGTGAACGGTTTCTGCAAGGAGGTCTTTCGCGAGCTGCCCATGGAATTCGCGGTGGAGGCTCGAAAGCTGCTGGGAGTCAGCCTGGAGGGAAGCGTCGGATAGCCGGCTGCCGAGCAGGCGGCCATTGGGAAGAAGGGTAAGCGAGGAAAGGAAACGCGGTGCTGAAGATCGAAGATTTGCACGTCGAAGTGGAGGGGAAGGCGATTCTGAAAGGGGTCAACCTGGAGGTGGCGTCGGGAGAAGTGCACGCCATCATGGGTCCCAACGGGTCGGGCAAGAGCACCCTGGCCCAGGTGCTGGCGGGCCGGGAAAGTTTCGAAGTGACCCGGGGCAGGGTTTTCTATCGGGGCCGGGACCTGTTGGACATGGAGCCCGAGGAGCGGGCTTGCGAGGGCGTCTTCATGGCCTTTCA
Organism: Acidobacteriota bacterium; assembly: GCA_009841055.1. Classification (GTDB taxonomy): domain Bacteria; phylum Acidobacteriota; class Terriglobia; order Versatilivoradales; family Versatilivoraceae; genus Versatilivorator. Next base: position 34,292 of record VXMN01000223.1, on the reverse strand, counting down.
ATACCCGGTGGAGATCCCCGGAGTGAGCAACGTCTATTTCCTGAAGGCCGCCATGAACGCCATCCGCAAGCATCGGGACGAGGATGAGCTGGACGCCATGGAGTTCATGAAGGTCGTTCGGGAAAAAATCAAGCTGGTGAACCTGGATCAGAGCTTCATCAGCCGTTCCGTCAACGAGGGCTTTTCGGGAGGCGAGAAGAAGCGAAACGAGATCTTTCAGATGGCGGTGCTCGACCCGACCCTGGCCATCCTCGACGAAACCGACTCGGGGCTCGACATCGATGCTCTCAAGACGGTTGCCGACGGCGTCAACGCCTTGCGCCGTCCCGACCGCGCCATCGTGGTCATCACCCACTACCAGCGGTTGCTGAACTACATCGTGCCCGATCGCGTGCATGTGCTTTCGGGCGGGGAAATCGTCAAGTCGGGGGACAAGGACCTTGCCCTCGAACTGGAAGCCAGGGGCTACGGTTGGATCGAGGCTCAGGTGGCCGTGACACCGGGAAGCTGAGGAGAGAGACACCCATGAATCGAAACCCGGCTGAATTGCCCCCCGAGCAGCAACGCTACCTGTCCCAATTCGACTCTTTCGCCCGCCGCCAGGCGGACCGGGATCCTGCCTGGTTGACGGAAAAACGCCAGGCGGCGATCCGCCGCTTCAACCGGCTCGGTTTCCCGACCACTCACGACGAGGCCTGGCGCTTTACCAGCCTCGCTCCGCTGAGGCGAACCGCCTTTGCCCATGCCGGCGCCTCCGACTCTTGTCCCTCTCCGGCCCACCTGGGCTCCCTGACCGGAGACGACTCTTCGCCCTGCCGCCTGGTGTTCCTGAACGCACGCTTTTCCCGCGAGCACTCGTCTGTCGGCGCCCTGCCGCCGGGCGTTCGGGTCCAGGGGCTGTCGGAGTTCCTCAACGGCCAGGGGCCTTCCGTTCGCGAGGCGCTGGGTCGCTATGCCGGAGACGGGGAGGAGGTCTTCGCCGCCCTGAATACGGCCTTCCTGCAGGATGTCGCTCTGATCCATATTCCCAGGAACACCGTGGTGGAGCAGCCGATTCGCTTGCACTTTTGCTCGGGAGGGGAAGGAGAGCCGGTGGTTTCCCATCCCCGCTGCCTGGTGCTGGCCGACGCCAACAGTCAGGCCCGCATCGTGGAAACCTATTCGGGCTCCCCCGACTCCCTTTATTTCACCAACACGGTGACCGAGCTGGTGGCCCGGGAGGGGGCGGTGGTCGAGCACTACAAGCTGCAGCAGGAGAGTTTCAGGGCCTTCCACATCGCCACAATGCAGTTCCATCTCGAACGCAGCGCCACCGTTTCCTCCCATTCCATTTCTCTGGGAGGAGCCCTGGTCCGCAATCATGTCAATGCGGTCCTGGATGGCGAGGGCGCCGAAGCCACCTTGAACGGTTTTTCCCTCACGACCGGCAAGCAGCACGTGGACAACCACACCTCCATCGACCACGCCAAGCCCCATTGCAACAGCTTCGAGCTCTACAAGGGGATCCTGGACGACCGGTCCAGCGGGGTCTTCAACGGCCGGATCATCGTGCGGCCCCACGCCCAGAAGACCGATTCGAAGCAGACCAACCAGAACCTGCTGCTCTCCGAAGAGGCCCTGGTCAACACCAATCCCCAGTTGGAGATCTACGCCGACGACGTGAAGTGCACCCACGGGGCCACCATCGGGCAATTGGACCCCCAGGCCGTCTTCTATCTGCAGTCGCGGGGAATCGGCCGGGAGGCCGCCCGCCAGCTCCTGACCTTTGCCTTCGCCAACGACATTGCCTCCCAGATCCGAATCGAGCCCATTCGCGCCCGGCTGGAGAAGACGCTCTTTCACCGCCTGGCGGAGAAGGGATCCAAGGAGTGACCCGGATGAGGAGGGCAACCCTGCCATCGGTCCAGCCGGCCGCGCCGCCGCTGGACGTCGACCGGCTGCGCCGCGACTTCCCCATCCTTTCGAGCCGCGCCGCCGGCAAACCGCTGGTCTATCTCGACAGCGCCGCTTCCACTCAGAAACCGGCTCCGGTCATCGAAGCCATGAACGCCTTCTACCGCGAGGGCTATGCCAACATCCACCGGGGCCTCTATGCGCTCAGCCTGGAAGCCACTGAGGCCTACGAGGAAGTTCGCGGCAAGGTGCAGCGGTTCATCAATGCCCGGGAGTCCCGCGAGATCGTGTTCGTCCGGGGAACCACCGAAGCCATCAACCTGGTGGCCGGCACCCTGGCTCGCCAGAGGATCGAGGCCGGCGACGAGATCCTGATCTCGACCCTGGAGCACCACTCCAACATCGTGCCCTGGCAGAGGGTCTGCGAGGAAAAGGGCGGGACTCTGCGGGTCGCGCCCATCGATGACAACGGGGAAGTTCGCCTGGAGGCCTTTGAAAAGGCTCTCGGCTCCCGTACGCGCCTGGTGGCCATCGCTCACGTCTCCAACGCCCTGGGAACCGTCAACCCCGTGGCTGAAATGGTTCGGATGGCCCGCCGCCGGGAGATTCCGGTGCTGGTGGACGGAGCCCAGGCGGCTCCCCACCTCCAACTGGACGTTCAAGCCCTGGACTGCGACTTCTACGCCTTTTCGGGACACAAGGTCTACGGTCCCACCGGAGTGGGCGTTCTCTACGGAAAAGCCTCCCTGCTGGAAGCCATGCCGCCCTACCAGTGCGGAGGCGAGATGATCCGTTCGGTCTCCTTCGAGCGCACCAGCTACAAGGAGATCCCCTACCGGTTCGAGGCGGGGACGCCCGATATCGTCGGGGTCATCGGACTGGGAGCCGCCCTGGACTACCTGGGGGCCGTCGGCCTGGAGAACATTGCCGCTCACGAAGGCGAGGTGTTGTCTCACGCCACCGAAGCGCTGGCCTCGGTCCCGGGAGTACGAGTCGTCGGTCGACCCGGACGCAAGGCGGGGGTGCTCTCCTTTATGGTCGAAGGCGCCCACCCCCACGATGTCGGGACCATTCTGGATCGGGAGGGAATCGCCATTCGAGGGGGCCATCACTGCGCCCAGCCCCTGATGGAGCGCCTGGGCCTTCCGGCCACGGCCCGCGCCTCCTTCGGTCTCTACAACACGCACGCGGAGGTGGACCGGCTGGTGGACGGCGTGCTCAAGGTCAGGGAGATCTTCGGCCCATGTCCGAGTTGATGGACCTCTACCAGGAGGTTATCCTGGACCACACCCGGCGACCGCGAAATTTCGGCAGCCTGGATAGCGCCACCCACAGGGCCGAGGGCGACAATCCGCTCTGCGGGGACAAGGTGTCGGTTGCCCTGGAGCTCGACGGGGACGTCGTCCGGGACATTCGCTTCGAGGGCAAGGGCTGCGCCATCTCCACCGCTTCCGCCTCCATGATGACCGAGTTGCTGAAGGGCCGAAAAGTCGCCCTTCTGGCCACGGCCTTCCGGCAGTTCCAGGATCTGGTAACCGGCAGGGCCATCGAGCCGCCGGAAGACCTGGGAAAGCTGATAGCTTTTGCCGGGGTGGCCGCCTTTCCGATTCGGGTCAAGTGCGCCACTCTGCCCTGGCATACGGTCAAGGCCGCCCTCGAGAACAGGCAGCAACCGGTCACTACCGAGTAGCCGGCAGTTGAGTACCCGAAGCCCTTGCGAGCCTGCGCTCAGACAAGTGGCGCCCCTGCCCTGTCGGTCAGATCATCCGAGAGTGAAACAAGAGAAGTGCATGGCCTGTCGGGAACAAAATGTGAATAAACCATAATCTGCAATCCAAAATCCAAAATTTGAGGACGCAACCATGACCACCGATTCCCCCCCACTCGAGTCCGCTCCGCCGGAAGAGTTGAGACAGCGGGTCGTCGAGGTGCTGCAAACGGTTTACGACCCTGAAATCCCCGTCAACATCTACGAGATCGGACTCATCTACGAGATCGACATCGACCCTTCCAACGCCGTCAAGATTCAAATGACCCTCACCTCGCCGGCCTGTCCGGTTGCCGGGACGCTGCCGGGCGAGGTCGAAACCAGGGTTGCCGGGGCCGAGGGGGTGTCCTCCGCCCAGGTCGAGCTGGTTTGGGATCCGCCCTGGAGTCCGGCCAAGATGTCGGAAGCCGCCAAGCTGCAACTGGGGATGCTCTGACCCTCATTTTTCCTGTTGAATTCTGCCCTAAAAGAAATCAGACTTTTTGCATGAACCTTCCGAATTTGCTGACCCTGTCCCGGATCTTCGCGGTCCCTCTCCTGGTCGTTGTCCTTCTCACTCGCGTTTACAATCCGGAACGGCAGGTCGAGAGCCTCTCCGTCATCCTGGCCACCGTCATCTTTCTCGGTGCCTCCATCACCGACTACTTCGACGGCTACCTGGCCCGACGACGCCGGCAGGTGACCACGCTCGGCATGCTGCTGGATCCGATTGCCGACAAATTGCTGATTTCGGCTGCCTTCATCTCGCTGGTGGAGCTCGGCTGGGCGCCTGCCTGGATGGTGGTGATCATCGTGGGGCGCGAACTGGCCATCACGGGTCTTCGCAGCATCGCGGCCAGGCAGGGACTCACTATCGATGCCTCCGAGTTGGGAAAAATCAAGATGGTCTCGCAGGTGCTGGCCGTCACCCTGATCATTCTGAGCAACCTGGTCTTCTGGCTGAAGCCGCTCAGCCTGGTCGCGCTTTGGCTGACGGTCATCTTCGCCCTGGCCTCGGCCGTCGACTACTTCCGGAAATTCTGGAAGGCGGTCGGCATCCGCGGCCAGGCGAGCCGCGGTGAAAAGCCGGTCCTCCTGAAAAAAAGCCGGAGCGATGTGCCCACTCAATAACTCCGCGCGGGACTATCTCCTCGAGGCCGCCCGCTCGACGATTGAAGCCTACCTGCGGTCGGGAGTGCGACCCGTTCCCGATCCGCCGTCCGCTCGGGAACTCCTCCAGAAGCGGGGCGCTTTTGTCACGCTCTACCTCCGGGGGCGTTTGCGCGGGTGCGTCGGCTACGCCTGGCCCTTGACGCCCCTTTACCGGGCCGTGCCGGAGTGCGCCGTGTCGGCCGCGGTCGAGGACCACCGGTTTCGGCCGTTGCATCTGAAAGACCTGCCCGAAACCGAGATCGAGCTTTCAGTGCTCTCCGGGTTGGACAGGGTCGGCGGCGCTTCCGACGTTTTGGTGGGAACCCACGGCCTGCTGGTCAGCCAGGGGACGCGCCGGGGCCTCCTGCTGCCGAAGGTCGCGGTGGAGCACCGTTGGACCCCGGAGCGGTTTCTGGAACAGACTTGCCTGAAGGCAGGGCTGTCCGGCCAGGCCTGGAAGAACGGCGCCACCGTCGAGAGGTTCACCGCGACGGTCTTTGGAGAGAAGGGGGAGTGATGAATGATGAATGATGAATGATGAATGGAAAAACGGAGAGGCCAAGGCACGGATAGACCTGCTTTATCAGCAAGCGGCACCCAGACGCTCTTGCATCCCTATCGTGCCCGTTCTTATTCCTTCGTAGCCCTTCGTGGGTAACTCTATTTTCTGTTGAGCCTTTTACAAAATTCGGCAGCCGGACGTTTGCCGGGAATGGCCACAAAGGGCACAAGAACACAAGTGGTGACTTTAATCGTGCGTCGCGGGAAGACGGTCAACTTGGCGTAGGGAAAAGGCTTATGCTAAACTCGAACGTCAACTGCCGTTCCCGTACCGGAGCACACTGAAGGCCGCTGCCCGTTCACTCCCGACAACCGCTGCCGGCCCCTCGCCACCCCTCATGTCCCCATCGCCCAACGGAAAAATATGCACCGTCATCCGGGAGTGCGCCCCGGGCGACTTTGAAAGGGCCGTTCTGGAGAGCCGCCGGGATTCCGACCTGCTGGAATTTCGACTCGACTACCTGGATCCCTCTCAACTGACCCCGCAGCGGATGCAGCGCTGGGTGGCCCTGGCGGGTGTGCCGGTCATCGGGACGCTTCGCAGAAAACCGTTTGGAGGACGGTTCGAGGGGGGAGCGATCCAACAGTTGGAGATGCTGGGAAGGATCAGGGGAGCCGGTTTTTCCTTTCTGGATATCGAGGTGGAAACGCTGGAGGCAGTGGGCCCCACTCGATTGGAGGAGATCAGGGACGGATCCTGGAGGTTGATCGGGTCCTACCACAACTTCCGCGATACTCCCTCCGATCTCCAGGCCGTTTTCCGGCGGATTCTGGCGGTCAATGCCGACGTCGTGAAGGTCGCCACCCTTGCGGCCGATTTCGCCGACAATTTTCGCCTCCTGGAGCTGGTGTCACAGGGTCGGCGGCAGGGCCTCCCCGTCATTGCGGTGGCCATGGGGGAGTTGGGCGTTTATTCCCGCCTGGTGGCTCCCAGCCGCGGGGCCCTACTCACCTACGCAACCACGCGCGCGGGCCGGGAGACGGCCCCCGGGCAATTCACCTCCCGGGATCTGAAATGCGTCTACCGCTTGAATTCGATCGATTCCCGCACTCTTTTTTATGGCGTGATCGGCCACCCCATCGGCCATTCCCTGTCTCCGCAGGTGCACAATCACGCCTTCCGGCAGCTCGGCCTGAATTGCCGTTACCTGCCCCTGCCCACGCCCGACCTGGAAGCGTTCGCGCCCCATCTGCAACGCTTCGGCGGGCTCAGCGTCACCCTTCCGCACAAGGTCCCGGTGTTGCGATACGTGGACGAGCGGCATCCGAGCGTGGCTGCATGCGGGGCCGCCAACACCCTGGTCCGGCGCGAAGATGGCCTGTGGGCTTACAATACCGACCTGGACGGCGTTCGCCATGCCTTGCGCGGATGCCTGGATGGCTCGCCTGCTCGGGCCGTGTTGCTGGGAGCCGGCGGCGCCGCCCGCTCCGCCGCCGCCGTGTTGAGGGGCGCCGGCTGGCGGGTCACCGTCCTGGCCCGGAACCGGTCCAGGGCCGAGGCGCTGGCCGGGGACTTTGGGTTCGAGGCCGACTCCCTGGATCGTTCCGGCCGTTACAGCGGCGATCTTCTGATCAACGCCACCCCGGTGGGCATGTCCCCCGCCATCCATGACAGTCCTGTGGCCGGAGAGGAAACAAGGTACGGCACGGTGTTCGATATGGTCTACAATCCCCTGGAAACCCGACTCCTTCGGGAAGCCGGAAAACGGGCCAGGGTGGTGAGCGGCCTGGAGATGTTTGTCGGACAAGCGGCCCGGCAGTGCTTTCTGTGGACCGGACGCGAAGCCCCCCTGCAGGGAATGCGGGAGGTCGTGCTGAAACGAATGATGAATGATGAATGATGAATGATGAATGATGAATGATGAATGAGGAATGATGAGTGATGAATGATGAATGAGGAGTTGTTTGGTTGATGGGTCATGCATGGGGAAAAGAAAACTACACGAAGGGACACGAGGGAATGCGAAGGCGCACGAAGGGGCTGAAAATGCACTTGGGTGCCGCGTGGTGATGAAGCAGGTCTATCGGTGCCTTGGCTTTTTCGTGTTGATTCGTGTCCATTGGTGGTTCGCCTTCATGAACAATCGGCCTCTTCCCCTCGAACGATGCACTCAGCGGGGCGGGACTTCACGGACCACCAATCACCATCAACTCTCCACTCTCCATTTTTCATTCATCATTCATCATTCATCATTCATCATTTCCCAATTCATCATTCATCATTCCCCACTCATCATTCCCCACTGACCACTCTATGTCCGCCGCCTTTACCATTCAGGTTCCTGCAAGTTCCACCAATCTGGGGGCGGGGTACGACGCTTTGGGGCTGGCGTTGGGTCTCTACCTCAGGGTCCGGGTGCGGGAGTCCGGTAGCGGCTCCCCGGAAATTCACACGGAGGGAGAAGGCGCCGGGGAATTGCTCAGCGTCCGCGAGAACCTGATGTGGAAGGTGATCCGGCGGGTGTTTCAGGGGGAAGGACGTCCCCCGCCAACGCTCAGGCTGGAGGTGCGGAACCACATTCCTCTGGCCCGCGGGCTGGGCAGCAGCGCGGCGGCCATTGTGGCGGCCCTGGGAACCTACGAGGCCCTGGTGGGAGAGGATCTGTCTCAGGAAAAGTTCTACCGCTACGCCCTGGAGTTCGAGTCCCATCCCGATAACCTGACGGCGGCCCGTTTCGGGGGCTTCACCGTGAGTTGCGTCGACGAAGGAGGAAGGGTGTCGTTCTTTCGGACTCGGGTCGCGGACGCGCTGAAAGTCCTGCTGGTGGTCCCCGACATCCAGTTGCCCACCAGCGAGGCCAGGGCTGTCGTACCTGACCAGTTCAAGATGAGTGACGTAATATTTAACCTGCAGCGCAGCGCTCTTACGGTAGCTGCCCTGATGGCGGGGCAATTCCGGTTCCTGAGGGAATCGCTCCGCGACAAGGTGCATCAGCCCTACCGGGCGCCTCTGATTCCGGGACTGCAGGAGGTCCTGGCCCTCAACCGGGGAGAAATCCCCGGCTTGCTGGGACTCAGCCTGAGCGGGGCGGGACCCAGCGTGGCGGCCTTTATCCAGGGGGACGGCCGGGATGTGTTCAAGCAGGTCCAGTCCATCTTCAATCGCCACGGCGTGGCCTGCCGTCCGCTCGAGCTTGAGATCGACAACCAGGGAAGGAGCATCCGCGAGAACTGAGGCCGACGCCGGCTTATGGGTGCAGGCCATCCGCGGCAACCCACGCGATGAAGACCTTGACTCAGGTTCCGCTGGGCACTCAGGTGCTTTTCGGACCGGCGGTGAAGCGCCGCCGGCGGCTGGAGCGGCTCGTCTTCTCCATTTTCAGCCGTTGGAAGTACGAGGAGATTATCCCGCCGATCTTCGACTACTACGATGTCTTCTCCAGGGGCATGGGGGCGGAGTTGGAGGAGGCGCTCTATCGCTTCGTAGACCGGGAGGGGAATCTGCTTGCCCTTCGCCCGGAATTCACCTCCCTGGTGGCCAAGACCGTGGCCACTCGCCTGCAGGATCGGCCCAAGCCCTTGAGGCTCTGCTATTGCGGCGATGTCCTGCGCTACGAGGCCCCCAGGGGCGGGAGGCAGCGCGAGTCCTTCCAGCTTGGAATCGAGAACATCGGCGGTGAGAGGATCGCCTGCGACGCCGAAGTTATCCAGGTGGCCATGGAAGCTCTGCAGCGTGTCGGTATCGACCGCTTTCAGTTCAACCTGGGCGAGATGGGCTTCTTCGCGGGCCTGGTGGAAAGATTCGGCCTCTCGGCTCAGGACCTCTCCCGAATCAGGAGGCTCATCGACCGGAAAGATCCCGTGGGACTGCAAGCCGAGATGGAACGCCTGCAGCTGTCCCCGCGGCGCCGCGAGGTGTTGCACGCGCTGCTTCAACTGACCGGCAACGCCGAAACCATCGACGACGCCCGGCGGCTGGTTTCCAATGAGAGATCCCTGTCGGCCCTGGACAACCTTGCGGGGCTCTACGCCGAGTTGAAGCGTCGCAAGCTCGCCGAACACCTGACCATCGACCTGAGCGAAGTCAGGGGGCTGGACTACTACACCGGCATCATCTTCAAGATCTACGTGCCCGGGTTGGGGTTCGAGGTAGGCAGCGGAGGCCGCTACGACAACCTGTTGAAGAACTTCGGCTGCGATCTCCCTTCGGTCGGGTTCACCTTCTTCCTGGAACGGCTGATGGCCCTGCCGCTGAAACTGCGATGAGCAATTCGGTGAAATCCGAGGAAATCCTCTCAGTGGCCCTTTCCAAGGGCAGGCTTCAGGACGCGACCCTGGAGTTGCTGGGGCGGGCGGGCGTGGAGCTGGACCCCTCCGAGGCCGGTTCCAGAAAGCTCATCTTTCGGGACAGAAGCGGGTGCTTTCAGTTCTTTATGCTCAAACCCGTGGACGTCCCGACCTACGTGGAGTATGGCGTCGCCGACCTGGGAGTTGCCGGATGGGACGTGTTGCTGGAATCGGAGGCCGACGTGCATCAACCGCTGGATCTGGGGATCGGCCGATGCATCATGGCGGTCGCCGGCCCCAGGAGCACGGCGCGGAAGAACTACCGCGAACTGTCTGCCGTTCGCATCGCCACCAAGTACCCTCGGACCACCACCGATCACTTTACCAGCCAGGGCATCCCGGTGGAGATCATCACCCTCTCCGGCAGCGTTGAACTGGCTCCCCGGCTGGGACTCTCGGAACGGATCGTCGACCTGGTCGCCACCGGGCGCACCCTGGCCGACAACGGGCTGGAAGTTATCGAGCCGATCTGCGATGTTTCGGCCCGGCTGATCGTCAACCGGGCCAGCTACCAGGTGAAACGCCAGGCGGTGAGCCGTCTCATCCGCCGGCTGGCAGACAGTTTGCACCGATGATTCCGATTTACCAGTGGCCGGGCGCAGAGGCCGGAGCCTACCTGGAAAGGGTCGGTTCCCGGGGAGCTCAAGACGACGGAGAGTTTCAGGCGGACGTTGCCGCCATCCTGGCTTCGGTGCGGAAAAGGGGAGATGCCGCACTGAGGGAGTGGACCCTGCGCCTGGATGGTTTCGAACCCGGCTCCCTGAAGATCGACCCCGAAGAGATTCGTTCCCTGGCCAACCGGGTGGATCCCGAGCTGCGGGAGGTCCTCCGCCAGGCCCGCGAGAATATTGCCGGCTTTCACCGCCGGCAGCGCCAGGAGTCCTGGGAGTTCGAAGGCCCGGACGGGGTCAGGCTGGGGCAGCGAATCACGCCCCTGTCGAGTGTGGGTCTCTATGTGCCGGGGGGATCTGCGGCCTATCCTTCCAGCCTGCTCATGAACGCCGTCCCGGCGCAGATTGCGGGCGTGGGCCGGATTGTGGTGACCACCCCCTATGCCCGCTTCCAGGCCAACCCGGCTGTGGCGGCGGCTCTGGCCGAACTGGGACTGGAGGAAGTCTACGGGGTGGGGGGAGCCCAGGCGATCGCCGCCCTGGCCTACGGGACCGAAACCGTCCCCAGGGTGGACAAGATCGTGGGTCCCGGCAACGCCTGGGTATCGGCGGCCAAGAGGCAGGTCTTCGGGCAGGTGGACATCGACAAGATTGCCGGGCCTTCGGAAGTGGTGGTGATCGCCGACGATTCGGCTCGTCCCGACTATGTCGCCGCCGATCTGATGGCCCAGGCCGAGCACGATGAGGCGGCGGTGGCGCTGGCCATCGTATTTTCCAGGGCCCAGGCCGATGCCATCCGGGCCGGCCTCGACCGTCAGATCCTGGATCTGGGCCGGCAGGCGACCATTCGAACGGCGCTGGAAAACTATGGAGCCGTTCTGGTCGTGAGTGAACCCGGTGAGGCAGTCGGGATCGTCAACCGCATTGCTCCCGAGCACCTGGAGTTGCTGACCCGGGATGCCGAGTCTCTGGGCCGGCAGGTGGAGGCCTGTGGAGCCGTCTTTTTCGGTTCCGATTCCTGCGAAGCGGTGGGCGACTACTTCGCGGGCCCCAATCATGTTCTGCCGACCGGCGGCAGCGCCCGTTTCGCCTCGCCCCTGGGCGTCTACGATTTCGTGAAGCGGACCAACCTGGTCAAGTACACGCGGGCGGCGTTGCGAAGGAATCATCGGTCCATCGAGCGCTTCGCCCTGGCGGAGAAGCTGGATGCCCACGCCCACAGCGTCCGGATTAGAATGATGAATGATGAATGATGAATGAGGAATGGGGAATGATGAGTTATGAATGAGGAATGAGGAATGATGAACGGATAGACCTGCTTCATCAACAAGCGGCACCCAAATGCTCTTGCAGCCCCATTGTGCCTCTTCCTATTCCCTCGTGACCCTTCGGAAATAACTCTTTTCCCCATGCTTGACACCTCAACCAAACAACTTTTCATTCATCAGAGCCCCTTGCAAAATTCGGCAGCGGGGCGTGTACCTGGTAATGGCCACAAATGGCACAAAAACACAATTTGTGACTTTTGTGCTTTTTGTGGTTAGGCAGCATTTTTTCACCAGGTCGCACCCGATATTGAAAATGGCAAAACCTCAGGTTTACCGGCAAGATGACCTGCCCCGCTGCGAGCGTTGCAAGAAGCTCAAATAACATTTCATTCATCATTCATCATTCATCATTCATCATTCCGTACTCATCATTCATCATTCCTAATTCATCATTCAAACTATGCCAAAGCAAACTCTCAACTGGGCCGTCCTCGGAACGGGCCAGATCTCCGAAATCGTGGCGCCCGCCATCAGGGATTCCGACTGGGCCGTCCCCTATGCCGTCGCCAGCCGGACTTTGGAGAAGGCCGATGGATTCGCCCGCCGGCACGGCTTCTCCAGGAGCTACGGGTGCTATGAAGCCGTTCTGGAAGATCCGGCGGTGGAGGTGGTTTACAACCCGCTGCCCAACTGGCTTCACTGCGATTGGACCGTCCGCGCCCTGGAGGCGGGCAAGCACGTTCTCTGCGAAAAGCCTCTGGCCGAAGACATGGCCGAGTGCCGGAAAATGGTTGCCGTTTCCAGGCAGTGCGGCAGATCGCTGATGGAAGCCTTTGCCTACCGCTTTCATCCCCAGACCGCCAGGGTCAAGGAACTCGTCAGCCAGGGCAGTGTGGGCGAACTCCGCCTGATTCGATCCTCGTTGGGATTTCCCCTCGACTTTTCCCGGCCCAACGTCCGCCTCAAGCCGAGCCCTGGAGGCGGAGCCCTGATGGATGTGGGTTGCTACTGCATCCACGTGATGCGCTACCTGGCGGACGAAGAGCCCCGGACGGTACTGGGGCGGAGTCTGGATGAACTCGAGAGCGGCGTGGACCTGACATTCGCAGGGATGCTGGTCTTCCCGAGCGGGTGCCTGGGGCTGTTCAGCGGCAGCTTCCGCACCGCCCGCGACTTTCAACTGGAGATCGTCGGCTCCCGGGGACGACTGCTGGTCCCGATGCCCTTCAAGCCCGACCCCACCCACAGCGTCTTGCGTCTGGAAGAGGAAGGAAAGACCCTCGACCTGCCTGTCCGAGACGGCGGCAACCCCTATCGACTGCAGGTCGACCACTTCAGCCGCTCCGTATTGGAGGGCGTCCCGTTGTCCTTGCCCTTCGAGGACGCGCTGGGTAACATGGCGGTGATCGAGGCCCTGCGGAGTTCAGCCCAAACCGGCCGGGAAACCCGGGTTGGCGAGGGCGGCTAGACACCGCATTGGGCATCGACCCCTATCCGGTCTCATTCCCCGGGTCCCTCCGCCGGATTCCGGCCTGTCAGGGCCAACTGGAAGTTCATGGTTCCCAACCTCTCTCCGATCCACGACATCATCATCATCGGCGCCGGCCCCACGGGGTTGGCCTGCGCCATCGAGGCGGAAACCCGGGGTCTGAATTACCTGGTGATCGAGAAGGGGTGCATTGTCAATTCGATCAAGAATTTCCCACTCCAGATGACCTTCTTCACCACTCCGGAACTGCTGGAGATCGGCGGCATGCCGTTCGTGACTCCCTACCAGAAGCCGACTCGACTGGAGGCCTTGAAGTATTACCGGCGGGTGGCCGATACCTACCGGCTGAAGCTTCATCTCTACGAAACCGTTTTGAGCGTTGAAGGCCGGGACGGCAATTTTCAGGTCAAGACGGAAACGCGGGATCGGCAGACCTGCCAATACCGGTCCCGCAAGATCGTCCTGGCCACCGGGTACTATGACATCCCCAATTTCCTGAACGTCCCTGGAGAAGATCTGCCCAAGGTAACCCACTACTACAGGGAAGCTCACCCGTACTACGGGATGGACGTGGCGGTTATCGGGGGCAAGAACTCGGCCGCGGTGGCTGCCCTGGATCTCTACCGCGCCGGGGCCCGGGTCACGCTCGTCCACCGGGGAAGCCGACTGAGCTCGAGCATCAAGTACTGGATCAAGCCCGATATCGAAAACCGCATCAAGGCCGGGGAAATTCAGGCCCGGTTCGACACCATCGTGGTGGAGATCACCCAACGGGCCCTGGTCTTGCGCCACCGCTCGGGAGAGACAGTCTCGCTGGACAACGACTTCGTATTCGCCATGACCGGTTATCGCCCCGACCTGGAATTCTTCCATACCGTCGGAGTTCGCCTGGATCCTGAAGATCAGCGCCCCCTGATCGACAAGGACAGCTACGAGAGCAATGTCCCCGGAGTTTACCTGGCCGGGGTGGTGGTGGCGGGCATGTTCACCAACGAGGTCTTCATCGAGAACGGCCGATTTCATGGTAAGGTTGTGGTGGATCACATCACGGAGCAACTGAAGAAGCGGGCTGTTTCGTAGCCTTTTGTCCGAGACTGGACACCAGGGGGCCCGGCCTGAGGCCGAAGTTCGAACCCGGTCCCGGCAAGAGGAGCCCCGGGCGCTATGGGGTTGGCCATGGCTGCAGCAGAAAACAAGGGAACGGGCGGGGCAGCGACCGAGAGGCCGGGAGGGAGCAATGCAGCGGGAGTTCTCGACCCCGGCGCGATGCAGGGACAGAGGGCTCGTTCCGCTGCCGATTCCGTCGGAGAAGGCGAGGTCTCCGAGTCCGGCCGCCCGGTTTCGCCCCCACCTCGGCTCTCGCCTGACCTGCCCCTCTCACCCGGCCTGAAGGAGAAGGTGCTGGAGGCCGTAAGGAACGTGAAGCCCGAAGCGGGCGGCGACACGGGCCGCACGCGTCCCCCATCGCGGAAGGCAACCGGCGTCCGGGACTGGCTTCCCTGGATCTGCGCCGCCGCGGCAGGCGTTGCCCTGGCATTCTCCATGGAGAACTTCCGCCGCCTCGATCGGGAAGTTGCGGTCCATCAGGCCGGCCTGGTCGAGTTGGCCGGGCAGGTTCGCGATCTTCAGGCCAGACTGGACCGGGAGGGCGGCGCTTCGTCATTTCTGGACGATCCCGGTGTCCGGGCTCTTCTGCTCTTGGGGACTCCCAAGAGCCCAGAGGCGAGGGGAGCGGTGTTCTGGAACGGCCAGCAACGCAAGGCCCGCCTTTACACCTCCAGGTTGCCCCAACTTTCCCGGGAAAAGACCTACCAGCTCTGGCTGATTGCCGACAAGCCCGTGGGTGCGGGAACCTTTCGAGTCAATCCCGCCGGACAGGGCTACCTGGAGGTGGTGGACCTGGATCGGGCGGCTCCGCCGATAGAAATTGCGGTCAGCATGGAACCGGCCGGAGGGGCTCCCCGACTCACCGGGGACGTTTACCTTGCGGGGGCGTTCTAGGAAGACCTGTCCTTGACAGGAATTCCGGAATTGGTTTTTCTTGGTGTCTTCCTGGTCCTTCGTGCCCCTTCGTGGAACTATTTTCTTGCCTCTTCCCGGATGCCCTTCGCCGACGAACTCCCTCGTTAATTCGATCGTTGCCCTGACGGCTCTGATCCTTCTCATTGCCGCCCCGGCCCCGGCCCACGATTTTGCCTTCACCGAGGCCACCCTGCTGATTCAGCGCGACGGTGCCTACCGGATCGACCTGCGGGTGGATGTGGATGCCCTGGCCCTGGGGGTTTCCCCAACCACCGATTCGGTGGAGGTTGTGGCCAAGTTGCAGGCCATGACTCCCGAAGAGCTGGCCCGGGCCGT
Source organism: Acidobacteriota bacterium (assembly GCA_009841055.1). Lineage (GTDB taxonomy): Bacteria > Acidobacteriota > Terriglobia > Versatilivoradales > Versatilivoraceae > Versatilivorator. The sequence goes on along the minus strand of VXMN01000223.1, from coordinate 18,926 downwards.
GGAAAACGCCCGGCAGACGGTCCTGCGCCGGGTAAGGCTTCGTTTCGACGGCGTCAAGCAGAGGCCCGAGATCAGCTTTCCGGAGCAGGGGACGGAATTGGCTCTCGAGAACGAGCTCCCCACTTTGCTGGGACTGACGGCCAGACTCTCGGGAAGGATTCCCGCCGAGTCCGAGGCCATCACCTTCGGGGCCTCCCGGGCCTTCAAGACGGTCCACCTCACCCTGCTGGATCAACGCACCGGCCAATCCAGCCGGCAGATCCTGGGGGTCGGGCAGGACAGTGCGCCCTATCCTCTACGGGGCGGGGGATTCGTGGAGGGGATGGGCAGGGTCGCGTTTAGCTACCTGATTCTGGGGTTCGAGCACATTCTTCCCGCCGGTGCGGACCACATTCTGTTCGTGCTGGGCCTGTTTCTGCTGGGGCGGCGGTTTCGACCGCTCCTCTGGCAGGTGACCGCCTTCACCCTGGCCCACTCGGTAACCCTGGTCCTGTCGAGCTATGAACTGGTGTCGCTGCCTTCACGGCCCGTAGAGGCGCTGATTGCCCTCTCCATCGCCTACGTGGCCGCCGAGAACCTGGCCACCTCCGAACTGAAGCCCTGGCGCCCGGCCGTGGTTTTCGCATTCGGCCTATTGCACGGACTGGGATTTGCCGATGTTCTGCGGGAATTGGGCCTGCCGGATGACCACTTCATGACGGCCCTGGTGGCCTTCAACGTCGGGGTGGAACTGGGTCAGGTTGCCGTCCTGCTGCTGGCCTTTGCCGCGGTGGGATGGTTCCGAAAGGAACCCTGGTACCGCAAGGGCGTGGTCCTGCCGGGTTCGATCCTCATCGGCGCCATCGGCCTCTACTGGTTCCTGGAGCGGGCGTTGGGGTGAAGTTTGAAGTGTGAAGGGTGAAGGATGAAGTTTGAAGGGTGAAGTTTGGCTGATTCAGGATTCCCGAATCCGGCTGCAGGCGCCTACGACCAGCGGGGTGCAAAGGGTAGCCTCCCGGCTCAGCAATTCCTGGTGTAACTCCTCTTCAAGCGTCTCGATCCCTACCTCCTCCACCGAGGCCACCCCGAGTCGTTCCATCTCGGGAACAAGGCTCCGCACCAGTTCCGCGACCCACCGGACCCCCTCCCTGCACGGCGCCGGGTGCAGCTTCTGGCGCACCACCAGGCGGGGTTCTTCCAGGCCGGCGTCGCGGAAGACCCGCCACAACAGCGGACCCAGGTCCGGGCAGATCCCGGACCGCCGGAAGGTCTCCCGGATCCACTCCAGCGCGGTCTCGACCCTGGATACGGCCGGGATGGAACGGGCGACCTCCAGGTCGGTTTCGACGAAGGCCACCACTCCTCCGGGGGCCAACCGGCCGATCATTCGGGCCAGGGTACCGGTCGGGTCGGCCAGGAACATCAGGATGAAGCGGCCGATGAGGGCGTCGAAAGTGAGCGGGAGGTCGATCGTCTCCAGGTCGGCCGCCTCGAAGCGCAGGTGGTTGACCTTCAGCGCAGCCGCGCGCCGACCGGCCTGTTGCACCGCCCGGGGTGAACGGTCAATGCCCAGGACCGACCCCGAGGGGCCCACCAGCTCGGCGGCCTGCAGGCTGAAATCGCCGGCCCCGCAGCCCAGGTCCAGCACCCGCATACCGGTCTCGATGCCGGCCTCCCGCAGCACTTCCAAACTGATCTCTCCCCAGTACCGTCCCTGAAAACGAAGCCGCCGCAACTCCTCTTCGGTGTACTCCATGGGGTAGGAGCGGTCCTTGGCTTCATCCATCCCCTATATCTCCAGCACCTTGGGAAACCGGGTCAGGTTGCGGTGGCCCCGGGGGGTGATCAGGATCAGATCCTCGATGCGTACGCCGCCGACGCCGGAGTAGTAGAGTCCGGGCTCGACGGTGACCACCTGGCCGGCCTGCAGGATCGATTCCTTCCTGGAGCCGATGTGGGGCGCCTCGTGGATCTCCAGTCCGACCCCGTGGCCGGTCCCGTGGAAGAACCCCTGCATGCGTCCCCGCTTCAGGCCGGTAGGAAAGCCTCTCGAATCGAAGAAGTCCCGAACCGACTGGTGGATCTGCCGGCCGCCGGCTTCCGGTCCGCACTGCTTGAGCGCCAGGGCCTGGCCCTCGGCCACGCAACGGTAGAGCGCCCGGACCCTTTCGCCGGCCCGGCCCCGGACCACGGTTCGGGTGATGTCTCCCCAGTAGCCGTCCTTCTGCGAGCGTGGGAAGACATCCAGGATGATCGGCCGGTGGGCCGGCAGGGGGCCGTGGCCCTCGTTGTGGGGGTCGCAGCCCTGGGCGCCGCCGGCCACGATGGTGTGGGCGGCGACGAAGCCGAGTTTCAATACCGTGGTGTTGATCGCCTCCTTGACTTGTTCGGCGGTAAGGGCGGCGCCGTCCTGTTCCAGCTTTCCCCGGGAAGTGATCCGGGCCCGGCGGATGAGATCGATACCGGCCTGAAGACCGGCTTCGGCGGCCCGCTGAGCCCGGGTGATCTGCCGGACCTCCCGGGCTTGCTTGATCTGGCGCTGGTCGAAGAAGGGTCCCTGCTTGGCCCGGACGCGCAATCCTCGCCGGCGCAACTGAAAGGCCAGTCCGGCGGGGAAGTCGAAGGGGACCAGCAGGCTGCGCACCCCCCTGCCGGACAGCAACCGGTGCAGCACCGCCGCCGTCGTGATGGCCCGCCGCCCCTCCCGTCGGAGTTCGGCCTGCAGCGCGGACAGAGAAATCACTTCGTCCACCCGGGCCTGGCGGCGGGCCCGATCGATTTCCAGGTCGTTCATTACCACGTGGGAGCGGCCGCCGTGCAGGAAACAGGCGAAGCGATCGGGGGCGAAGAATCCGGTGGCATAGAGCAGGTCGGCGTTCCGCTCGCTGGCGGCGAACAGTAGCCTGGCCTCGGTCGAGAAATCCGCCTCGCGACGGTCAGTGTCAGCCATGGGAGGAAGAGTTACCAACTTTAAGGGTAACCAGAACCTCGAGTTCGTCGCTTTCAGGGGTGTCGGGTTCTGCCCCCATCAGGCCGTCAATTACGGTCAGTACCTTGTCGTAGTCGGCTTCGCTCTTGATCCGTTTGATTTTCATGTCGCACTCGTTTTGAGAGAGGCACGTCAGGGCCGCTCCTCAGGCCGGCCGACAGCCGCTGGCTCTTCCAGGGAAGACCCGGCCATGAGCGCGCAGATGGCGTCGATGGCCCGGCGCGCCTCTCGCGGCGAGCTCCGGGTGTTGTTGGCCATGATGGAAAACGCCAGGAGGGTTCCGTCCACGTTGGTGACGTAGCCGGCGAGAGAGGACACGAATTTCAGAGTGCCGGTCTTGGCCAGCACCCGGCCTTCGGCGGCGCTGCCCTTCATGCGGTTCTTCAGGGTACCGTCCCGGCCGGCGACCGGCAGGCAGTCCCGGTACTCCGCGGCCCGCGGGTGTCGCTCCATGGTCTGCAGCAGGCGAACCACCGACTCGGGAGTCAGCAGGTTGGTTCGGGACAGTCCGGAACCGTCGCTGAAGTCGAGCGGCCCGGCGGCGATGTCCGCTTTTTCCAGAAAGGCTTCCAGGGCCTGCCGGCCGGTCTGCAGGGAGCCCACGCCCGAGACTTCCGCCCCCAGGCGGCGGAGGAGCATCTCCCCATAGAGGTTGCGGCTGCTCTTGATCAGGATCCTGAGGTTTTCGATCAGTGGCAGGGACTGCCAACTCGCCAGCTCCTGCTGCTCCCGGTAGACCGATTGTCTCTCCCGGACCTTTTCCAGGGAGATTTTACGCTCCTCCAGGACTTCGATCGGCTGCAGGGCCCTGACCCGGGGTTGGCCGCTGACCGCGATGCCCCGCCGTTCCAGGGAGGTCTTCAGGTAGCGGGCGGCATTCAGGGCCGGATCCGAAACGGCCAGCCCGTAGGTAAGGGCCGGACGGTTCAGGGGCAGGCTCCCCAGCAGGGTGACCCGCGATCCCGATCGGTCGGCTCCGATCCTGATATCGGGTTTCCCCCCCGGCGGCCCGGTCCCGACCCGGTTCACCACCTCCGGGCTCTCCTGGGGGGGAGTCACCTCCAGCAGCGCCGGATCCCCCGTGGCTGTGCCCGGCGAGAGCGAAACCCGGAAGACGTTCTCGAAGACGGCCAGGGAACTGGAGGGCGCCCCGTAGTGCCAGAACATGTCCTCCTGCTCCCAGTCGCCCCCGTGGGGTTCGTCCAGGAAGTAGGTGGTGTCGGCCACGATGTCTCCCTCGACCCGGCGGATGCCCCGTTCCTCCAGTTGATCGGCGATCCCTTCGATGAAGGGGGACGAGTCCCGGATCGGAAGGTCTTTCTCTTCCGGGTCATAGAGGCGGCGTTCCGGGTTGGGGTCCCCCCGGCCCGCCAGCACCAGGTTGCCGATTGCCCGCCCGCGGCCGTCCAGGCGCCCCTCCAGGTAGACCGGAGTCCGGAAGCGGTGGTCCGGACCCCACAGGTCCAGGGCCGCGGCCGCAACCAGCAGCTTCATGTTGGAAGCCGGCTGGAAGCGCTTGCCTGCATTGTGAGCGAAGAGGATTTCCCGGTTGTCGAGCCTGACGATCTGAATACCCCAGAAGGCCGAGCGGTGCCGCGGTTGCTCGAGGAGCGAGGTAATCCGTTCCTGAAAGGAGTTTCGGCTGTCCTGGCCGAGAGCCGGCTGGACAGCCAGGCAGATCAGAAGCAGAAGCGGCACCGCACCGGCCCGGCGGCGACCCGTTTTCGGCGCCAGCGAACGGGCGGGCAATCCGGTCCTGCCGGAAGGGGATCGGGGGGCGGCCCTCATCGCAATAACTCTTCCAGGGCCGTGGCCGCATCGGTCCCGCTGTCGCGGTACTTGATGATGACGGGACAATCGACCTGGAGGCCGTGCCGGGCGGCAAAGTCCCCCCTGGCCGGACGACTGCCGGGAACGACCACGGCGTTCTCGGGAATGGTGAGTGGGCTATGGTCCGACCTGCGATAGATGCGCCCGGCCACCAGGTCATAGACCGGAGTGGAGCCCGTCAGGATGGTGCCGGCCCCCAGGACGGCCCGGCTTCCGACGATGGTTCCCTCGTAGATACCGCAGTTGCCGCCGACCAGCACGTCGTCCTCCACGATGACCGGGAGGGCGCCCACGGGTTCCAGCACCCCTCCGACCTGGCTGCCGGCGCTCAGGTGGACTCGCCGGCCGATCTGGGCGCAGGAGCCCACCAGCGCGTGGGAATCGACCATGGTCCCCTCGCCCACCCAGGCTCCCACGTTGACATACATCGGCGGCATCAGGGTGACCCGCGGGCCCAGGTAGGCTCCCAGTCGAACCGAGGAGCCGCCGGGAACCAGGCGAATTCCAGGCGGAGAGTCTCTCAGGTCCTTGAGGGGATAGGTCCCCTTGTCGCTGTACTGGAAGTGTTCATTGATCGAGAAGTCCACCACCGATCCCAGTCTGAATCCCAGCAGGATGCCCTGTTTCACCCAGTGGTTGACTTGCCAGCGCCCCTCTCTCTTCTCGGCGGCCCGGATGTCTCCGCGGTCCAGGCTCCCGATGAAGGCCTCGAACAGGGAGCGGGACTCGGCGTCCAGTTCCTCGGCAGACCGGGCGAAGTGCCGGGGAATCAGCCTTTCCAGTTCAGCAGGGGTCATGATGTTGCCCTCAAATCAGCCCCAGCCTCTGGAGAACGCCTTCCAGCCGCCGGCGATTCTCGGGTTGCATGGGGACCAGGGGCAGGCGGTAGGCTTCTTCGATCAATCCCATCATGGACATGGCCGCCTTGACCGGCACCGGATTGGTTTCCAGGAAGTTGGCCTGCATGAGTTCATAGAGGCGGTAGTGCAGTTCCCGGGCCTGTGTCCAATCGTCCTCCAGGGCCTGGTGGATCATGCGGGCGAACAGGTCCGGGACCTGGTTGGCAACCACCGAGATGCAGCCGTCGCCTCCCATGGCCATCAGCGGGATGGCGAAGGAATCGTCTCCTGAGAGAACACTGAAACTGTCCGGGCGATTCCGTAGGATCTCCATCATCTGGTCCAGGTCCCCCGAAGCCTCCTTGACGCCGGCGATGTTGGGTATCTCGGCCAGCCTCAGCAGGGTTTCGGGCAGCATGTTCACACCGGTGCGCCCCGGGATGTTGTAGATGATGATGGGCACCTCGGCCGATTCGGCGATGGCCTTGTAATGCTGGAAATGACCCTCCTGAGAGGGCTTGTTGTAGTAGGGGCCCACCGAGAGCACGCCGTCGGCTCCCATCTTCCCGGCCTCCCGGGTTAGCTCGATGGCGTGCCGGGTGCTGTTGCCGCCTCCTCCGACGAGGACCTTGGCCCTCCCGTCCGCGTATCGGACCGTAAGCTCGCAGACGCGCAAGTGCTCGGCCGGCTCCAGGGTGGGAGCCTCTCCGGTGGTGCCGCAGGGGGCGAGCCCGTCCACGCCGGCCGCGATCTGGCGGTCGATGATCTTTCTCAAGTGGTCCTCGTGAATCCCTCCCGAGCGGTCGAAGGGAGTCACCAGGGCGGTGATGGCGCCGCGGAATTGTGGGGACCGGGTCATGGTTGGGTGTCCAGTATTTCCTCGAGCATCCGGCTGAAGGAGTAGAACCCCCGGCGCTCCTGGATCCATTCGGCGGCCAGCACGGCCCCCAGGGCGAACCCCAGCCGGGAGCGGGCCCGGTGCACCAGCTCCACGCTGTCGGCGGGGGAGTCGAAAATAACCGAGTGAGTGCCCGGGAAGTGCCCGGCCCGTCCCGCCAGCAGGTGAAGCTCATCGGGGGCGATGGCGCGATTGAGGGAGTCGGTCACGATCCTCCGTTTTCGTGGGATCTGCTCCAGCAGGATCTCCCCGATGGTGCCGGCGGTGCCGCTGGGGCTGTCGATCTTCTGGCGATGGTGGGTCTCGGTGGCCAGAACGTCGTAGTCCTCGAAGGAGCCGAACAGCCGGGCGGCTCTCTCCACGACCTGGAGGTAGAGATTGAGGCCGAGGGAAAAGTTGGGAGCGTAGACGCAGGCCGCATCCTTATCTTCCACCACGCTTCTGGCTAGCGGCAGGTCCCGGTACCACCCGGTGGTGCCCACCACCAGCGGCTTTCCCAGCTCGGCGATGCGCCGCAGGTTGGGCAGAGCCGCCTCCGGCCGGCTGAACTCGATGCACACTTGGGCGTCGCTGAGTTCCGGGACCTCGTTTCCGGAGGCGGTTCCCTGGCCCCACGCAGATCCCAATCGGGCCGCGATCTCATGGCCCCGCTCCAGGGCCGCCTGCTCGACCGCCCTGCCCATTTTGCCATAACCGATGAGCGCAATCTTCATGGAGTCTCCGGCCGGGCCCTTTAGGCCGCCATCGTAACAGAGGAAACCGGCCGACCGTCAGCAGAAAGCGGGTGTGGCCTTGCCGGGAGGCAGGCCACTGGAGGATCGGGCGGCGCCAAGCTGCTCAGGCCCATTTTGATTTCCAGCCCAGCGCCAGCGCTCGAATGACTAAATCCATCGTGTCGTCGGGTTCTTCGCCGGTCTCGGCGAGCTCGTGCCGGAACAACGGCCAGTCCTGGGGACGCGCGGCGAGTGAGCAGGCCAGAGACGCCGCCTGCTGCCGGAGCGATTCCTGCGCTATCCCGGGAGGCAGCGTTCCGAAGGCGATGCGGTCCAGGACGGCGGCGAAGGCGTAGGCTGCGGCGGCTACGCCGGGCGCGAAGAACACGGCCTTCCGGTTCTTCTGGAGAAACGTATGTTGCTCCTCGGGGAGTAGCTCGGCAAGGCCGCTGAGCGCCCGCTCCTCGGTGAGCCCAAAACGTCCCAAAGCGTGGAAGAGCCCGCGGATGCAGGACGGCTCGAGGCCGTTCTGCCAGCGCAACGCCTCTTTCGTCGCGTCCTTGACGGCGACGCCGATGATCTCGCCGAGCTTGACGTGCGGACTCGTCGAATCTCGGGCCTTCCGACCGGGATCGAGCGGCGCTGCCAGACAGAACTGGTCCGTGCCGGTGCCGGTCGCGATCGTCGGCGAGTACAGGCTCGGGACCGCGAGCTCGGTTAACACGGCGGACTTTGCCTCGGTCATCGTCACCACGGCGCGCGCCTGGGCCGAGGCGGTGATCGGGCAATTGAGCAGCAGAATGGTGTTGATTGTGCCCTGGTTCGCCAGCTTCCTCCAGCCGTCGTCGGTCTCCACCCACTGTGCGGGGTCGCTTGCCCGCGCCGCGTTGCCGGAGACGTCGGCGGTGACGAATGCATTGGCCCGGATGTCCTCGAACTCGGCCCACCGATGCACGGCGTAAGCCATGTTGGCCGCCGTGCCCATTACCGCTGCGGTTTCCGGGTCGACTCCTATCTCCGAACACACGTGGTCGTGATAGCCGACGAGCCCGAGGCGGCGGATGAGTTCCTGTCGAGCCACGTCGCCGCGGGCTTCGCAACTCTGGTGGTTCACCAGGTAGCGCAATTCGTCTTGCTGTCCGCCCCCGCGCGCGGAAGTGCTCAGAACACGGTGAGCCGTTAGCAGCTCGACGACAAGGTGGCGGCCGAAGCGGCGAGCGACGAAACGGTCGGAGGCGTGCAACGTCTCTTTAATCCTGTTAATCCTGTGCATCGATGTTAAATAAATAGTCCTTCTCGATTGATCTACCCCGTCGCGAAGGTAGCCGCTGTGCCCAACGCCACGATTCCCGGTCAGCTCCGCCCGCAACAGCTTACGGGCCTGTTCTTCCTGCTTCATCCTGTCAATCGATGTCTTCCGGATCCGCTCCCAGGCTCACCAGGTTGGTGAAAAGCCGGATGGCGCCGGCGACTCCCGCGGGGAGCTGTCGAAACCAGGAGTACGAGGTGAGCACGTACTGTCCCTTGCCGTATTCGGCTACCAGCAAGCCTCCATCCAGCGGGGGCTCCCCGGGATCGTGGGAGGCCAGCAGCGCCCGGAAACGTTCGTCCCTTTCCTGGATGAAGTAGAGCCCCCGTTCCTGCACCCAGCCGGCAAAGTCCCGTGGGGTGATCGGATTGGGATAACGGAAGACCCTATGGTCGGGTTGGAGCAGGGTGACCGGGGCGTTCTCGTCCGTGACCCGGTGGCTTCGGTCCACGATCCTGGCGGGGAAGGGGGCGTATTGACGGCGGTTCCAGGCGTAGGGAGTGTTGTATTGAACGATGACGACCCCTCCCTCGCGCACGTAGTCCAATAGCCTGGCGTTGTGCTCGATCAGGTCGCTGCGCACCTGGAAGGCGCGGATGCCGGCAATGATGCAGTCATAGACGCCCAGTTCACCCGCGGCCAGGTCCTCGGGCCCCAGGGCCGTGACCGCAAAACCCAACTGGGACAGGGTTTCGGAAACCCGGTCGCCGGCCCCCATGATGTAGCCGACTTTCGGCCCCGGGGGGATCCGCAGGTCCAGGACTTCCACCTGGGAACGGGCAGGGGAGTAGAGCGGATAGTGCCAACGGTCGAAAACCGAGACTATTCGGTACTGCCGAGTGATCTCCGTTCCGCCCAGGCCGGCTACCGCCCGGAAGGAGGCTCTGCCGGGCCTGAGGGTTGCGGGGTCGGCCGATACCTGAAACGGGACCGCCACTGCCTGTCCCGGCCGCGCCAGGGCGAAGGGGGCCTGGGCCGGCTCGACCGTCCATCCCTTCGGAGGCCTCAGCTCCAATCGTCCCTGAAGCCCTTCCGGGGAGTTGTTGCGGATCCGGAGCTGTATGGTTCGCGGTTCCCCGGCCCTGGCCAGGGGGACCAGGTGAAGCGGCGGCGTCACCTCCAGTTGGATCGGGGGAACCAGGTGGATGGGGACAGGCCGGGTCCCCTTGAGGCGGTTCACATCCAGGTACTCCACCGGCTGCTCGATCTCCAGGCGTTCTCCCTCGTAGTCATAGCCGAGGCGCACCCTGGCCAGCGGCGGCGGCGCCGGGGCTACGGTCAGGGCCGGGTCGTCGATGGTGTAAAAATCCCCGGTCCCGCCGGGACGCCGCCAGTGGGGGCGGCTGGGTGTGGCCGTGGGGGGGACTTCCCCGCCAAGCTCGAGGTCCGCATCCTGACCGGGGAGGAGCATGGGCAGGGGACCCTGGAAGGCACGGGTCCGCAGGACTTCGCTTTCGACCTGCAGGGACCGAATCCCGAGGGGCACCCTGGATCGGTTGACCACCTTGACGGAAATTCGGAAGGACTGCCCCGGTGTCAGCAGGGGGCGATCACTGTACGCTCCGAGAGCCAAGCCGCCGGCGCGCTGGAGAGCCTGCAGAATATCCCGCTCCTTGTCTTTCAGGAATAAATCCAGAACCTCGGAGGCCGACGATGCCTCTCCGGAGCCGGTCCAGTCCCGCCGGATCGCGCGCAGCTCTTTCAACGCCATGCTCAGCACCGGCATGCAACCCGAGGGGTCCGAAGGAGAGAAGAACCTCCGGGCCTTCTCGATGATTACGGCCAGACCCTGCAGCTCCACCTCCAGGCGGGCACGCTCTGCCGATCCGGCCGGCCACAGTTGGGCCAGTGCGGGCAGCTTCAGTTCCAGAGCCTCCTCGAAAGAAGCCTCGGAAGATCCGGAAAGCGGCGCGGAGGGCGAGATCCCTCCCGGACGGAGTTTGACGATGTGGCTGCCCGGAAGCGCGTGAGCCCTCCCCATTCCCTGGGATCGGTGGTGGCTGTAGCCTTGCGCGCCGATCTGACGATAGGAGGCGCCCAGCCAGGGATCATAGGCTCCCGTGTCGATGGTGAAGCTTCCCGGCGGGTCTTTCCCCCTGTTTCTCAGATAGAGGCGGGCGGCCTTCCAGGGCGGCAGTCCCTGCCGGGTGAGATCCGGAAAGCGGTCGGGATCGCCGGAAATTTCAAAGGCCTCCCGGGCCAGCAGCCCGCAGGCCTGGTGATGGCCATGCCCGTCGGCGGGCGTTCCATCGAAGACCGAAACGACGACCAGCGGCCGAAAGGAACGGATGGCGCGGACCAGGTCCTCCAGCATGCGCTGGCGCCCCCACTTGTCCAGCGTTTCTGGGGCGCTCCTCGAGAACCCGAAATCGAAGGCCCGGCTGAAATACTGGCTGGCGCCGTAGAACTCGTTGGCCGCCAGCATCTCCCCGGTCCGGACCAGGCCCAGGGCCTCGAACAGGTCCGGCCCTACCAGGTTCTGACCTCCCTCGCCCCGGGTCAGGCTCAGAATGGCGGTCCTGGCCCCAAGGCCCCGGCTGACGTAGGTCACCAGCCCGGCCGGCTCGTCGTCGGGATGGGCCATGATGAAAAGCGCCCGCGAGATCAGGGGCAGCCGCTTCAGGGACTGGGACAGCCCCACCGCCCCGCGGTCCAGGTAGAGTTCCTGGCTCTGTCCGTACCCTGGCAGCGGTAGCGCCAGCCAGAACAGGAGTCCGGGAAGCAACCCCAGCCATGGAAAGCGAGAGCGGATGAGATGAGGAAAAATCTGCGCCATGATCGCATCCCACGAGGAGAATTGCGGGTTACTGTCCGGCGGGCCGGTGGCGTTCGTCCAGGGTGCGCCCGAACAGGAGAAAGACCGCCGCGATCATCAGGATCAGGAGCACACCGTAGGCGGCGGCGCTGCCGAAGTTGAACTGTCTCAGTTGGGACAGGATTTCAACCGAGATCGGGCGGCTGTCCACGGTGTAGATGACGATCGAGGAGACAAACTCGCCCAGTGCGGTCACGAAAGCCAGCATCGATCCGGCCGCCGCCGCCGGCAGCAGCAGGGGCAGCAGGACACGGCGCAAGCTGTAGAACCAGGAGGCTCCCAGAGACCGGGCCGCCCAGTGAAGGTTGGGGTCGAGCTGCTCGAAGCCGGCCTGCACGGCGCGGACCACCAGGGGGATATTACGAATGAAATAGGCCAGAGGCAAGACCCAAAAGGTGCCCACCAGCAGCACCCGGGCCTGAAGCGGATCCGAGACGCTGAAGGTGGTGGCCAGGTTCAGGGCCACCACCGTGCCGGGCAGGGCCCAGGGCAGCAGAGTCAGGGCGCTCAGCAAGCGCCGCCCCCGGAGCTTCCTTCGAATCAGCAGCCAGCCCGCGGCCAGCGCGAAGACCAGGTTGGCGGCCGTGGCCAGCGTGGCCATCTTGAGACTGTTGAAGATCGGCTCCAGAAAACGGTCGTCGGCCAGCAGCCGCCCGTAGTTGGCGGCGGTGTACCGGGGAGGCAGGATCTGGGTGGTCCAGGTGCCGTCCTGGCTGAAGCTGATCAATACCAGGGTGAGATGAGGCAGCAGCAGGAAGAGCACCGCGGAAATGCCCACCACCGCCATGGCCAGCCTCAGGCCCTTTCCCCGAAGGGGGCGCAGGTTGGGACTGGCGCCCTTGCCCACCGCGCGGTACTTGCCGGTGGCTTCGTATCGCTGCAACAGGACCAGGAACAGCAGGGAAACCAGCGTCAGCACCACCGTTTCCACCAGGGCCATCTCCAGGTCGCCGTTCAGCTTGGAATTGTAGATCTGGAGCGACAGGACCCGTACCCCTCCGCCGAAGATGTAGGGAGCGCTGAAGCTGGCCATGGAGGTCATGAAGGTGAGCAGGGCCGCTCCCACCATGGCTGGGGTGAGCACCGGCAGCGTCACCCGCAGGAAGGTGCGCGTCCTGGAGGCTCCCAGCGAAAGGGAAGCCTCCCGCAGCGATTCGTCCAGGCGCTTGAGCGCGGCCGAGACGAACAGGTAGAAGTAGACGTACATGGTGTAGGCGTGCACCCAAAGGATGGCCGGAATGCCTCTCAGGGAAAAGGGAGGCTCGGACAGGCCGAGCAGCATCTGGAGGCCGCGGGTCAGAATGCCGCTCTCGCCATAGAGAAAAAGGAAGGCGATCACTCCGACCAGGGGCGGCAACAGCACCGGCAGCGAGGCCAGGGCGGCAAAGATGCGCCGCCCGGGAAAGTCGAAGCGGTGGAAGACGAACGCCAGCGGGACGCCGATGAGGGCCGACAGCAAAACGCTCCCCAGCGAGATGAACAGGCTGTTGCCCAGGGCCTCCATCTGGGAGGGACTGCTGAAAAATGCCACGTAGTGGGCCAGCGTGAACCGATCGTCTCCGACCAGGCTCCTCCACAGGACAAACAGGTTGGGATAGAGCACCAGCCACAGCAGCAACCCGAATACGGGCAGGGTCAGCAGAAGCGTGGTTCGTCGAGTGACGGACATTGGCGTTACTGGGACGCGGGCGGCACGGCTAAGTGAAGAGTGATGAATGATGAATGATGAATGATGAATGATGAACGGAGAGTGGTGCGTGAAAAGTTATTTGATCGACACGCAAGGTATCTTGTCGGTTTCGGCGTAGTCCTTCGAATGAGTTCAGCCGCCGCCCTGCCGGGCGGATCACTCGAGGAAGAAACTGCCGATGGTTGTTGAAGACGAACCGCGAATAGACACAAAGACCCATGCCCCCCCCTGTTGCGACGACGTCACGGGATGAAGCCCACCCGGGAGCGCGGGCGTCCCTCCCGCACAGGTCGTGGCACACCCTTTGGCCAACTCCTCGACCTGGCTCGACCGGCAACGGCGCCAGGACTCTGCTTCGGCCGGGCCTATGCCGTTCCCGCCGCCCGGGTGGCCGGCTGCCGCATCGCAGAAAACCGAGCGGCACGCAACGGGAGTGCATGCGGGCGGGACGCCCGCGCTCCCGGGTGGGCTGCCTCCTCCCATCACTCCTGCTCCTCACTCCTCACTCCCCATTCATCATTCATCATTCATCATTCATCATTCATCATTCATCATTCATCATTCCTCATTCCCCCTCGTCCGGCAGGACGTAAACCGCCCGGGAATCACAGTACAACTCGACCTCCTCCCCGACCTCGTATCCCGCGGCCGCCGGTGAGTTGGTGCGGCTGGCCAGCGCCCGCAGTCCCGCTCCTTCCAGCAGATATTCCGTGCCGGCTCCGGCGAAGCGCCGGGAGAGGACTCGAGCCCGTCCCAGGGCCAGGGAGTCGTCCGTCGGAACGAACGTCACGTTTTCAGGACGCAGCAGCATGCGCAGGCGGGCGCCCCGGCGCAGCTCCCCGTCTCTCGTGGAGCGGGGAAGCCGCAGCACGGCTCCCGAGGGCAGGGAAAAGATGCCGCGATCCTGGCTGAATTCCCTGAAGGTTACATCCCACAGGTTGGACTTGCCGACAAAGCGCGCCACCCTCTCGTTGGCCGGTCGAAAGTAGAGCTGGTCGGCAGTGCCCACCTGTTGCAGTGCCCCTTCCCAAAGCAAGGCGATGCGGTCGGAGAGAGCGAAGGCTTCTTCCTGGTCGTGGGTAACGAAGATGGCCGTAATGCCCAGGTTGCGGATGAGCCGGTCGAGCTGGGCGCGAGTCTGCTCCCGCAGGCTGGCGTCCAGGTTGCTCAGCGGTTCGTCCAGAAGCAGGATCTGCGGTTCGATGGCGACGGCGCGGGCCACGGCCACCCGTTGCTGTTCGCCGCCGCTGAGCTCGAAGACCGGGCGCTTTCGATGCGGGGAGAGTTCCACCAGCTCGAGCGCCCGTTCCACCTTGCTTCTTGCGACCTTGCCGGCAATGCCCCGCGCCTTGAGTCCGAAGGCGACGTTCTCGAAGACGTTGAGGTGGGGAAACAGGGCGTAGGATTGAAACACCATCCCCATGTTGCGTTTCTCGGGGGGAATGGGGCCGATATCCCGGCCGTTGACCAGGATCTTGCCCGCGGTGGGTTGCAGGAATCCGGCAATGAGGCGAATGGTGGTGGTCTTGCCGCAACCGCTGGGACCCAGCAGGGTCAGGATCTCCCCGGGGGCGACCACCAGGGTAAGCCGATCGAGCGCGGTGAGCCCCTCGAAGCGCTGGGTCAGATCCTGCAGTTCCAGGTGTGCCATCGATCGAGCTCTCTGCGCCCGGCCCGTTCCCGCCTCAGCGGCCGATGACCGCGGACGGTGCCGCCGCCGGCCCGGCGCCCCCCGTTCCGATGTCGCCCTTGTGTCGAATGTGCTCGTCCCAATAGCGCATCCACTCCCGCGAATGCTTACGCAGGAGGTCCCTGTCGAGGGGCATGGCCGGGATCGGGGTCTCTCCGATCCAGGAGGGCAGCTCGGATGCGGGGATGTCGTTTCGCGCGGGGATGCGGAAGAACTCCCGGGCCGCCCGGACCAGGCTCGGCCTGGAAGTGACGAACTCGTAGAACTCCCGGGCGGCAGGGTGCGGCTCGGACCCGGCCACCAGCGCAATGCCGTCCATGACCACGGGTACGCCTCCGGCAGGCAGCACGTAGTCCAGCGGGTAGTCGTATCGGGCTCGCTGCAGCTCGATGTCGGGCATGTTCCAGAGGGTGACCCAGCCCTCGCGGCGGGCGAGCTTCTGGCTCAGGATGGTCAGGTTGGGGACATAGTCCTTGGTGTTGGCGTCCAGCCCCCTGAGCCAGCGGTAGCCGCCCTCCGGAGATCCGGTCTTGTCCATCTCCCTCAGGATCATGGCGCAGAAGATGGTTCGCATGGTTCCGGAGGCCAACGGATCCCTGAGGATGATTTTCCGCTTCCACTTGGGGTTCAGCAGGTCATCCCACTCCCCGGGAGCTTCGTCCGGTTTCAGCAGGGCGCTGTTGTAGGCGATGACTTCAGGGGTCTTGTAGGTCCCATACCAGAAATCCCCCGACCCGCGGGCCTCGGGGGGGACGGCCTCGGCCCAGGTGGGCCGGTAGGGCAGCAGCAGGGCTTCTTCTCCGGCCTGCTCGAAGAGGTCGGAAGGCGCCCCCCACCAGATATCCGCCTGCGGATTGTTCTTTTCCGAGCGCAGCCGGTCCAGGACATCCTGGCTTCCCATGTCGAGCCACTTGACTTCGACTCCGGGATGGCGGGCCTCGAAGCGGACTTCGTGGTCGGACAACAACTCCTTGCCGTGGGGGGAATAGACGATCAGGGAGACCTTGCCGTTCCCTGCCGGGGAACAGGCTGCCAGCAGCAGGCTGCCGGCGATCGCAATGACCGGGAGAGGGCGCGTCATATTTCGTTTCAGCCCTGGTCGCAGGTCCTGAAGGCCTGGAGGAGGGCTTTCACGGGATCGCCGACTGGGAGGAATTCGTGACCCACGTATCCGTCGTAGGCGGTTGCCGCGATGGCTCGGCAGATTCCGCTGTAGTTGAGTTCCTGGGTGTCATCGATTTCGTTGCGCCCCGGATTGCCGGCGGTGTGGATATGGCCGACGTATCCGATCATCTTGCGCAGGGTTCGGATCACGTCGCCCTGCATGATCTGCATGTGGTAGATGTCGAACAGCAGTTTCACCCGGGGGCTGGAGACCATGTCACAGACCGCGACTCCCCAGTCCGGACGGTCGCACTGGTAGCCGGGGTGGTCGATCCTGGAGTTCAGCAGTTCCAGGTTCAGGTTGACCCCTTTTTCTTCGGCGTAGGGCGCCACTCGCTTCAACCCCCGGGCGCAGGCGAGCAGGCCTTCGAAGTCGCTGCGCTCCGGGTGGCGGTTCCCGGAAAAGCAGATCAGCCCGGGAATCCGATGCCTGGCCGCCAGCCGGATGGAGTCCCTCAGCTCCTGCTCGATCTGGTCGTGGTTGTCGGGGTGGTTGAGACCGTCCTCCAGGCTCCGGTGACCCGACATCGAGGCCACCTCCAGGTTGTGGCGGCGGGCGGTATCCACCGTTTCCTCGAAATCCTCGTCCCGGTACCACAACTCCACCGCCGGGTAGCCGATCGCGGTCGCGGCTTCGCACAGGGCATCCAGGGAGAGGCTCGGCGGTTTGACCATCGGGAAGCAGACCGATTGCTTGATCCGCATGGGAGGCCTCCGCCTGTCAGGGGCCGCCGGGAGTTCCGTTCCGCGGCGCAGAAAGCCGCAAGCTTTAGTGGGATTCCGATTCTTCGACGCTGATCTTGAGTGATTTCAGGAACTTGATGTCCTGGGAGGTAATATCGAGCCTGGCTTCGACCTCGTCGCTTTCGGTGAGGACCGGCTCCTCGGGGGATTCCTCGCTCCTCTTGTTGAAGCCTATGGTGGCCTCCAGCACCAGGAAGACGTCGTAGCCGGAGTTCCGGATGGTGGCGATGGCGCCGCTGATCGATTCCGAGCTCGAGAGGCTTTCGTTGATGGCTTCCCCCAACTCCTTCATCATCCGCTTCAGCTGCTCGTCCATTGGCTCCACCCGTCCCCAACTGACCGGCCGGCTGCCTGCTTGCCGGCAACTGATGAAATTGTTTCCGTCGGCGCCTTCCCGGAATCCCCGTCCGTGCGCGATGTTACTTCCAACCCGCAGGGGTGTCAAGGCAGGGAGCCCCGGCCCCTGGGTCGACGCCGGAGGAGCTCGGAAGATCCACAAAGCAACACATCGGGAAGGACCATGAATTGAACATCGATGCACAGGATGCACAGGATTAACAGGACCGGAAGGTTCTGCAAATGAAGTCCCGCACAGCCTTGGAATTCGCTTGAAGTCTGATTTGGGGTCCAGGTGGTGGGCCCCCCAATCCCCCCTCATTCCCTGTGCTATGATGAAGCCCATTTCGAACGAGGGAAAGCGGGATGGCCGGTAGTTGGCTGGAACGGGTGAAATCGTCCTTTGGGGAGGTCGGCAGGAGCATCCACAAGCTCTTCCTGGAGGTGACCGGATTTCTGTTTGCCGTCTTCGGCGGATTTCTCTTGCTCAGGGGATACCAGTTTATTACGGAGCAAGACGTATTCGGGTTCAGGGACTACTTCATGGCGGGCTCCTTCGCCCTGTTCGGCCTGCTGATGCTGGGCTTCGCCGTTCACTCCTTTTTCCGGGTCCGGTCGATGAAGTGAGGCCCGGGCCGGTTTCCCGCTTCCCGTTGCTTGCCGGCCGCCTCCTTTCCCGGCCGGGTCAGTCAGCCTGATGTCATCAAACCGCAAATTCGAGACAACCTCCGGAATCCGTCTGGATCCCTTCTTCGGTCCCCGCCACCTCGAAGACTTCGACTACCGGCGGGACCTGGGGGATCCCGGAAACTATCCCTTCACCCGGGGAGTCAGGCCCGGCATGTACCGGGACCGTCTGTGGACCATGAGGCAGTACGCCGGCTTCGGGTCGGCCCGGGAGTCCAACGCCCGCTACAAGTACCTGTTGGGACTGGGCCAGACCGGACTTTCGGTAGCCTTCGATCTGCCCACCCAAATGGGCATGGACTCCGATGCGGCCATGGCGGCCGGAGAGGTGGGCCGAACCGGCGTGGCTATCGACAGTCTGGGCGACATGGAGGAGCTCTTCCGGGGAATACCGCTCGACCGGGTCTCGGTCTCGATGACGATCAACGCCACCGCCGCGGTGTTGCTGGCCCTGCTGGTCGCCCTGGCGCGGAGCCGGCAGGTCCCGCCGGAGCATCTGTCGGGCACGATTCAGAATGACATTCTGAAGGAGTACATCGCCCGGGGAACCTACATCTATCCCCCCGAGGCTTCCATGCGGCTGGTCACCGACCTGATCGGCTACTGCAGCCGGAACCTGCCGCAATGGAATCCGATCTCGGTGAGCGGCTATCACATCCGCGAGGCGGGGTCTTCGGCCGTCCAGGAGCTGGCATTCACCCTGGGCAACGCCATCGCCTACGTGGAGGCCTGTCTGAAGTCGGGTCTGGCCATCGATGCCTTCGCCCCCAGAATTTCCTTCTTCTTCAACGTTCACAACCACTTCCTGGAGGAAGTGGCCAAGTTCAGGGCAGCCAGGCGCATGTGGTCCCGAATCATGAAGGAGCGGTTCGGAGCCCGCAATCCCAGGTCGTGGGTGTTGCGCTTTCACGCACAGACGGCGGGAAGCACCCTGACGGCTCAACAACCGGAGGTGAACACGGTCCGGGTCACGCTGCAGGCTCTGGCGGCCGTTCTGGGAGGGACCCAGTCACTGCACACCAATTCTCGGGACGAAGCCCTGTCGCTGCCCACCAAGGAAGCTGCCGGGCTGGCGCTGCAGACCCAGCAGGTGATCGCCTACGAGAGCGGCCTGGCCGAGGTGGCCGATCCGCTGGCGGGCTCCTTTGCGGTGGAGGCCCTCACTGACGCCCTCGAGAAGGGAGCCCGGGAGTACCTGGCCCGAATCAAGGCCATGGGCGGCATAATCCAGCCAAAAACCCAG
>VXMN01000292.1 GCA_009841055.1 Acidobacteriota bacterium | reverse complement strand
CCCCCCCCCCCCCCACCCCCCCCCCGCGCGCGCCCCCCCCCCCCCTCCCCTTTCCCCCGCGGCCGGCCGCCGCCCCCCCCCCCCCCCCCCCGCTCCCGGGTGGCGTCCTCCCGTGACGTCGGGAAATCAAGGACAAGATACTGCAGAAGCATCCGGGCGCGGCTGGACATTGAAGCAGGCCCATCCCTATTTGTGTTCATTTGTGTCCATTGGTGGTTTGCCTTTTGAGAGTGTTCGGTAGTTTCTTCCTCGAATTCTCCGCACCGCAGGGCGGAGACCGGGCTAGCCGCTATCCACTAATCACTATCCACTGCCGTTAAAGGTCCAGCTTCCCGTCGGTCATCATCTTTTTCAACTTGAAGGAGGTCTTCACCTTCAGAGGGCCCTGTCGGCTGATGAATCGTGCTTCCCCGTCCCTCAGTTCCAACGTCCGCCCCGCCTCGGTGACTCTGGGAAAGAGGAAGAGAGCCATGGGGAACCGTAGGGTCTCCGGACCCACGAACTGCACCGGGTCGATTTTTTTGGGCTTGCGTTTCCCCGACAGGAGGAAGGTCTTCCCCCGGATCTCCTCCAGGGTGGCTCGGCGGTAGAACCTGGAGACCCGGCCGGTCACGGCGATGATGTGATGGCGGCGGGACTGCCGGTGGAGCGCCTGCATCTGTTCCTTCAGGTCCAGCCCGCGGAGTTGGCGAAGTCGGCCGATGGCTTGACGGGCCCGGAGGGAAGAGTACCAGAAGACCCGATAGCGTTCGGCCGCCCGCCTTTGGCCGCCGCTTTCCCCGCCGCCGCGGGATTCCCCCTGGCTTATGGAGTTGCGCGGATCGTCCAGGGGATTGTCGGACCGCGAGGCCAGGCGCTGATCGACGTCACCGGATCGGGTCGGGTCGGGAGGGCCTTGGGTATCCAGTCCGGGCCAGGCCGCTCGTTCACTCCGCAGGTCTCTCTCATAGCCGTCTCCCGACGGAATGACGAAGAGGTGGGACTTCCCCCAGGGAGACTTTCTCAAGACCTTGCGAGCCTCCTCACGTGTCCACTCCTGAAAGGGCTTCTTCTGCCATTGACCGCCCGCCGGCAGGACCAGCCACAATCCCAGGACCATCAGGATCGGGAGCCTTGCAGTTCCGGCTCTGCCTTTTTGCAAGTCCGACATACGCCACCTCCAACTACGACACCAGTGCCACGGCACCCTGGCCCCAGCCGAGTCCCCGCGCTGCCCTGCAGATCAAATTTTGGTGTTCATTCGTGTCAATTCGTGGTTCGTCGTTCCCCTTCGAGAATAACCCTTCCCTCTTCATCGATTGTCGGCGGGAGGAGAAGCCTCGCTAGCGTTCGACCTTTCCGTCCGGCTGCGACACCCGCGTGACTTCTACCTTCCCCGCGCCCTCCCTGATGGAAAGAATGCGGTTGGCTCCAAGATCACGATACACCTCTTCGGTTCCCCCCGGCCAACGGATCCGCAGCGATTGGATCCGGTCGGCGTCACCCAGACCGAAGTGAGCCCGCAGGTCGCTGGCTCCCAGATACCCTCCGCCTCCCATCACCTGGTCGATCTGCCGGCCGGCGGCGGTCGTCACCTCGATCCTGGTTCCCACTGCGTCCCGATTGACGCGGGATCCGACCAGGTTGAGCAGAATCCAGTTCTTCCGGCTCCCCACCTGGTTCAGGAGGAGATGGGGCGACCCACCGCAGTTGTTGACCAGGATATCCAGGTCACCGTCGTTGTCCAGGTCTCCGAAGCAGGAACCGCGTCCGACGCGCGGCTCCCGACCCGACTCCCGGGAGAAGTCCGCATGTTCCTGGAATATGCCCTGCCGGTTTTCCAGCAGCATGTCGGGCTGAGCGTAGCGAAATCCGAACTGGACTTGCTCGACGTTGTCGAGGACGTGCCCGTTGACCACCAGCAGATCCTGATCCCCGTCGTTGTCAAAATCGAAAAAGCCGGTGCCGAACCCCAGCAGAAACCGATCTCCCCGGGTGACCCCGGAGGAGGCCCGTTCGTCGGTGAACAGCCAGTCCTGGTGGTTGCGGTACAGGGCGTTGGTCTCCATATCGTAGTTGGTCACCACGATATCCATCAAGCCGTCCCCGTCGTAGTCGGCCGCATCGGTGCCCATTCCCGCTTCAGCGTTGGCCTCCTCGTTGTAGCCGGTGCCTGAGAGCAGGGTCATGTCTTCGAATCCGCCCTGCCGGTTGTTCCGGTAGTGGAAATTCCGGACCGTGTCGTTGGCGACGTACAGGTCCATCCAGCCGTCATCGTCGAAATCGGCCGCCACCACCCCCAGACCCTTGCCCTCCGGATTGAGGATACCGCCGGCTTCCGACACGTCCCGGAAACGGCCGCCACCCAGGTTCTGGTAGAGCCTGTCGCCGACGCCGTCGTAGTGGCCCGGATAACAGTAGGTCCGGATCTTCTTCAACTCGCAGAGGGGGTTGGTCTCAAAGCTGGTCTCCAGGTAGTTGGTCACGTAGAGATCCAGGTCGCCGTCGTTCTCCATGTCGAAGAAGGCGGCGCTGGTGCTCCAGTCGGAACAACCGACGCCGGCTTCGGCCGTGACGTCGCTGAAGGTCCCGTCCCCGTTGTTGCGATAGAGCGCATTGGGCCCGAAGTTGGTGATGTAGACGTCCCGGTCGCCGTCGTTGTCGTAATCGCCCACGGCAACGCCCATGCCGAAGGCGCCGTTGCCGCCCATCCCGGCCTTGGCGGTCACTTCCTTGAACCGGCCGTTGGCCAGGTTGCGATAGAGCGCGTGGCGAACCGGACCGGAGGCGGTGGAGTCGGGCGTGAGGCCACCATTGATCAGCAGAATATCCAGCCACCCGTCGTTGTCGAAGTCGAACAGGGCGCATCCCGACCCCACCGTCTCCACCAGGTGCTTCTGGCCGGAAGCGCCACGCTGGTGCCGGAATTCAATGCCGGCGGCGGCCCGGTTGTCGCGAAAGGGAGACGGCGGGTCGGGCCAGGCCGGTAGTCCACCCAGGCCCCACACCGGAGCCAGGGTTGCCGCCGCAACAACTGCCAGCCTGCCCCGCCACCCGAGCCCGGGGGTGAGATACGGCAACCGATCCATTCGCAGACGCTTCCCCATACGCCCCCTGGTTCTCTACCTTGCTTCCTGCTCCCGCGGCAGGCGGGCCTGCTGCTTGCGCTTGGCCCCCCCGCCCAGGATGAATTTCGGCAGGGAGAGCCGGCGGTACCGCTCTTCGCCCTCCACGATCCGGATGAACCGATCCACGGGCACATCCTGGAAAACCTGGGTCTCGCCGCTGGTGGGCCAAAAAACCTCCAGGCGCCCGATTTTCGAGGCCCGGCCCAACCCGATGGTCTGGCGCAAGGGATTGGCGCCGAAGGTGCCGCCGCTGTTGACGGTCTTGAAGATGGTACGATCCTTGCCCTCTTCCTCCACCTCGACGCGAATGCGGGCGCCGATGGCGGACCGGTTGGAGCGCCTGCCCACCAGTTGCACCGCGATCCAGCGGTTGCCGAATCCCGGGTTCTCGTAGAGGGCGTCGGCGTACTTGTCGCCGGCGTAGGAGCCACCCATCTGTTCGAAGATGTCCTGATCCCCATCGTGGTCGAAGTCGGCGAAGACCACCCCGTGTCCTTTCTGCAGGTGGGCAAAGCCGCCGGCTATGGAGACGTCGGCGAATCGTCTCCCTTCCAGGCTGCGGTACATCAGATTGGGCATCAGGTCATGGTAGTCGGGGGTACCCGTGCCCAGGTAGAAGTCGAGATATCCGTCGTTGTCCAGATCGCCGAAGTTGGACCCCATGGGCGCGGAAGGCCGGTCGAGGTGGAGCTTCCGGCTCACCTCCTCGAACCCCCCGGCCCCGTCGCCCCGATACAGCCGGGGCAGCTCGGTATCGAAGGAGAGGCCCAGACTGGCGGCGGCCAGGTCGGCGACTTCGGTCATGTAGGCCGAGACGTAGAGATCCTGGATCCCGTCGTTGTCGTAATCCCAGAACCAGGCCGGAAAGCTGGCTATGGGGCCGGCGACGCCCAACCTCTCGGCCACGTCGGTGAAGGTTCCGTCCCGGTTGTTGCGGTAGAGCCGGTTGGGCTCCCAGAAATTTGAGACGTAGAGGTCGGGGTAGCGGTCGCCGTCATAGTCCGCCCAGATCACCCCCTTGGTCCAGCGGTCGTTGGTGACGCCTGCCTGCCGGGCCACATCCGAGAAGGAGCCGTCGCCGTTGTTGCGGAAGAGTTGGCAGGGGAAGGGCAGCCTGTCATCTTCGACTTTCCCAAGGGGCTGAGGCAGAAAAAGACCTTTGCGGGTGGATTCATTGCCGATATAGAGGTCCAGGTCGCCGTCGTTGTCGTAGTCGGCCCAGGAGGCCGTTTGGGTCGGAAAGTGCACCTCGCCCAGTCCCGCCAGGAAGGTCACGTCGGTAAAGGTCCCGTCGCCGTTGTTTCTGAGCAGCGAATTGGGA
>VXMN01000118.1 GCA_009841055.1 Acidobacteriota bacterium | reverse complement strand
AGCGCGCCCTCGGCTGCTGCGCGGCGTCGGCACCACCGGCGCCGCAACGCAGGCGGCCGACGCGCTGTCCGTGAAGTCCGTGGCCCTGGCGGAAATAGGGCGCAACGACGAGGCTGTGGTCGTCTGTGACGAGATCCTGAATCGGTACGGCGGCGACGATGCGCCCCACTTGGCGAGGACCATTTCCATGGTACTCGCCAACAAGGTTGCACTGCTCGGCCGACTCAATCGTTCGGAAGAAATCGTTGCAGCTAGCGAAGCATTCGCGGAGCGCTACGACCATGCCGATGCGCCGACTACCGAAAAACAGCGGTGTGAGGTGCTCTTCAACCGCGGCGTGGCGCTCGTGGAGGTAGGCCAACCCGGCAGGGCTCGAGCAGTATTCGACGAGGTGATTGAACGCTTCGGGCCCAGCAATTCCTCCGAAGTCCACGAGCCCGTGGCGCGGGCGCTGGTAGGCAAGTCTGGATTACTGGAATGGCAGGGTCTCGCTACGGAAGCCTGCGACGGCTACGATGCCGTCATCCAACGCTTCGGGACCAGCCGCTTGCCTGGAGTTGCCGATGCCGTGGCCACCGCGATGCTCCGCAAAGGGGGCGCGCTGGCGGAGCGGGACGAGTACCTCGATGCGCTCACCTGCTTCGAGGCCGTAACGGAGCGTTACGAGGGGGACACTACGCCGGGGATGGCCGGTCACCTGGCAACGGCGCAGTCCAACCGGGCCGCCATGCTGGACTTGCTAGATCGTCCGCAGGAAGCACAGGATGCCTACGAAACGCTCATCCGCAGGCTTGCGTCCCACGATTCGACCGAGATGGCCGAAACCCTTGCCATCGCCTTCGCCAACAGGAGCACGTCGTTGATGCGGGCGGGCGAATTGGAGGATGCCTTCGCTTCAACCGACGAATTCCTGAACCATTTCAGAGGCAGCGATTCCTCGTCTATCCGTCGCCGGATCGGTTCCACACTGCTCGAAAGGGCAAAAGCGGAGATTGCGACCGGTCAACCGGAAGCGGCCATTGACACAGCCGAGCGGGTCCTGAAGGAATTTGCTTCAAATTCACCTGACAATCGAGTGCTCGCTCACCTCCTGCGAGCGGAGGCTTTTCTCCGTCTCCGAAACCAGTTCGGATGCAAGGCGGAGTTGGCGGCCATGCTGGAGATGCTGCCCCGATTCGAGGTATTGCCCGAGTTAACCATCGAAAGCTTGATGGCCTACACGATTCGATATGGACCAGACTCCGTGCTGGCTTTGATTGAAGCGTCCCCCTCCGTCAACCGTCTGTACCCGCTGGTGACAGCCTTGCGGCAAGAGTTGGGCATCGAGACCAAGGTTGCGAAGGAAGTCGAGGACGTCGCGAGAGACATTCGCCAGGAGCTGACACGTCTGAGGCAGCTCGGTGCGCCGTGAGGCAGCTCGGTGCGCCGTGAGGCAGCTCGGTAAGCTGGAAGTGAAAATGGGAAGCTACGTTGAGTGGGGGCCGTCGGGTGGCTGATCGCAGACGGCAGGCAGCGCGCCCGGTAGGGTTACATGCTGCCCAGAGCCTGCTCCATCAGGTCCATTCCGGTCACCAGGTTCTCCATGCTGGTGGCGAAGGAAATGCGCACGTGGCCTTCCATGCCGAAAGCTGAACCCGGCACTACGGCAACCCCGGATTGACGCAGCAGCCAGGTGGAAAATTCCACCGAGTCCCGCACCTCGCTCCCGAAATAGCTGGAAATGTTGGGGAAGGCGTAAAAGGCGCCTCCCGGAGTGGCGCAGCTCAGGCCGGGCATGCCGTTGAGACGTTCCACCACGTAGCGACGCCTGCGCTCATACTCCGCAATCATCTGTGACACGGAGTCCTGGCTGCCGAGGATGGACTCCAGGGCCGCTTTCTGGGAAACCGAGGCCGGATTGGCGCTGTGGCTCTGGACGTTGCTGACGCTCCTGGCAACTTCCCGAGGGGCCACCAGGTATCCGATGCGCCATCCGGTCATGGCATAGGTCTTGGAAGCGGTGTTGACCAGCAAGGAAACATGTCTGGCGCGATCGGCGTACTGAGCCAGCGAGGTGTGCCGGTTCCCGTCGAAGACGAAAAATTCATAGCATTCGTCGAAGATGATCATCAGATCCCGGTCCAGGGCCAGGTCCACGATCCGGTTCATCTCCTCGGCTGGAATCACGGCTCCGGTAGGATTGTTGGGCGTGTTGACCACCATGGCCCGGGTGCGCGAGGTCACCTTGGCTTCCAGGGCCGATGCCCTGAGGACAAAGTCATCCTCCTCCCGGGTCATGACCTCGACCGGCACGGCTCCGACCATCTTGAACTGTTCCGGAAAAGTCACCCAGTAGGGAACGGGAAGCAGCACCTCGTCCCCTTCCTCGAACAGGGCGAACGCCAGGTTGAACAGAGTGTGCTTGGCGCCGCAGGAGATCACCACCTCGGGCACGGAGTAGTCGACTCCATACTGGCGGCGGTACTTTTCCACCACGGCTTCCCTGAGGTCCTTGATGCCCGGCGCCGAGGTGTAGCGGGTGAAGTTGTCGTCGATGGCCCGGTGTCCTACGCCCTTGATGTTGTCGGGCGTGTTGAAGTCCGGCTCACCGATGCTGAAGTCCACCACCTCTCGACCTTCGGAGCGCAGGCGGTTGGCCTCTTCCGACACCGCCATGGTCGGCGAGGGCGAAAGGCGCCCGACCCGTTTGGCTAGTCTCATCGTCTCACCCCGCGTCAATTCCCGTCATTCCAGGCTTCCATCCGGGCTTCATACGGCCCCGGCGGAAGCAGAGTATATTCAGTTCCCGGAGCAAAGTAAAACCGTCGTTTCCCATGGGCTGACGCCCACGGCTACCTGTTGTCGCCGCGTTCGCGGCTGTCAGGGAAGTTGACTCATGCAGCGTAGTTGCAGATGAGTACCAGGCTTGCGCTTGAGTTGGGTTTGCCGGTGTTTGCTGCCGCCGCGTTCGCGGCTCGACTCCCCTATGTGACGTTGCTCGATGGATGACCCCGGGCTCTTGCCCGGGGCACTATTCTAAATAGAAAAGCACGTTTCCCCTTGCAGCGTTGTGGGTTCGGTGAGAGCTGCGAATGCTGCGGTTGACGTGGGTTACCCGGCAAGATGCCACCTACGGGCCATCCTTTTAGAGCTGCGTAGCTGCGGATTAGGATAGCCCCGGGTGGCAACCCGGGGGCGTTCCGGGTCCGCGCCACCCCAGCCGCGAATGCGGCGCATGGAAAGCACCCCTTCGGAAACGCACTGCTTCTCCAAAGAAGAGCCGTCCCACGTCACCTCTTACCGCTGTCATTGCTTCGGCAACGCGATGGTTGCTCCGCTGGACGACGCACAAACTTGCTAAATTGACGTCCAACGCAACCCGGGGTCGTATCGGTTCCGCGCCAACCCAGCCGCGAATGCGGCGAATCAACAGCACCCCTCCAAAAAACAATACCCATCCATCAACGTCCCCTAATCGCCCCACTCGCACTCAACATGTCTGCCAAAAATACGTAGCCATACTTATGAACCAGCATGCTCAGTACCCCTTCGTTTTCCTTCGTGTCCCTCTTCCTGGATCCCCTTGGACCGTGCATACCACTTCCACTGCCTCAGAATCCCCCGCAGAATACGGATGTCGCGATCGTCGAGGGAAGCCCGCGCCAGCATTTGACGCAGTGTCATCATGATTTCCCGGGGGTTCTGCTTTTTGAGGAACTGAATTTCCTTCAGGCACCCTTCCAGATCTTGAGTGAAGGCCTCGAGTTGACCCAGTTCCGCCAGCTCCCGAGCCCCTTTGGGCAGAGGCGCCGAAAGGCCCTGGGAGAGCTCGTAGGCCACGATGGCCACGGCGTGCGCCAGATTCAGCGACGGGAACGCGGTGGCTGTGGGAATCCTCACCTGCCACTGGCAGTACCGCAGGTGTTCATTGGTGAGGCCGGTGCGTTCCGGACCGAAGACGATGGCAACCTGGTGGCCGGGGCCCAGCCCCTTAAGCTCGGCTGCCATCTCCCGGGGCTGCAGGGATCGATCGAACCAGCTGACGGTCCGGGAGCTGGTGGCCACGCTCAAGTGAAAGGACTCCAGGGCTGAGCCCAGCCCGCTGGTGCACACGGCATTTTCCAGCAGGTCGTCGGCCCCCCGTGCCCGCTGCCGTGCTTCCTGGCTCAGATCGGCCCGGCAGTCCACCAGGACAAGTCGATCCAGCCCCATGTTCTTCATGACACGGGCCACCGAGCCCAGGTTTCCCGGGGAGCTGGTTTCCACCAGCACAATGGCAATGCGGCCGAGATCGGACATGGGCAGTTCGCCGGGGCTGCTCACCGGCAGTTTGCTACGCACTCAAAAAGCGGGGCGGCATAGCCGCCACGGGGGGGGGGGGCGCCGCGCCCCCCGCGGGGGCCCCCCCCCCCCCCGGAGGAGGAGTGTGGGGGGGGAGGTGGAAAAAGAACA
>VXMN01000149.1 GCA_009841055.1 Acidobacteriota bacterium | reverse complement strand
GACGTACGTCATCATTTCCGGCGACCATAACGACCTGCCGCACCTCCAGGCCTTCACCGAATCAACGAAGCACAGGACCAGCATCAAGAGCTTCAAGCTGGCCTTCGGTAGCGAAGACGAAGGCGTGCGCGGCGAGGTGGGGATTCTCATCGTCAACAATATGCTGCTTACCGGCTTCAATGCGCCCCTCGAACAGGTGATGTATCTCGACAAGGTGGTCGTGGCTCACAATCTGCTGCAGGCCATCGCGCGGGTGAACCGCATCGCCGGAGAGGACAAGAACAAGGGTTTCGTGGTCGACTACGTCGGCATCGGACACCATCTCAAGAAGGCCATTGACCTTTACGACAAGAAGGAGCAGGGCGAAGTCATCGATACTCTCAGTTTTCCCGAGGATGAATTGCGGGAACTTCAGGACTGCCGCTCCGCCATCATGGAGTTGCTGAAAAACAACGGCCTCGACGATCTGAACGACCACGATGCCTTCTTCGATGCCTTCTATGAAGAAGACCTGCGCTTCGAGTTCATTCTGGCCTTCAAAAAGCTCACCCGGCACCTGAACCTGTTGTTCCCCGCCCAACAGGCCCTCGACTACATGCAGGATTATCTGGTCCTTGCCGAAATCAACGTTCTGGCGGGCAAGCACTTCCGCGACCAACGCCTGAGCATGAAGGGCATTCCAGCGAAGTTGCGGGTCATCACGGACCAGCACCTGGAATCGCGTGGCATTGACGTCAAAGTGCCCCCCATTTCCATCCTCGAAGACGATTTCGTCAAGGACCTGGTCAAACGAACCCGCACCAAGACGAGGGCAGCGGAGATCGAGCACGCCATCCGTCACCATCTCGAGGTGGAACTCGATGACGACCCGGATCTCAAGGCTTCCTTTGCCGAGGCGCTGGCAGCCATATTCGAGCAATTCCGCGACAACTGGCAGAAGATCTTCGAGGAGTTGGAGAAACTGCGAAGACGCATCTCAAGCGTCAGCAGAGAACCCACCTACGGGCTCCATCGAAAGAAGCAGATGCCGTTCTTCCGCATGTTCCGGCGCGAGTTGTTCAACGGAGACCCCGTTGGAGAGGGTTCAGGCAGGTTGAGGGTGGTGGACCCGAGTCCGCCCTACGGATGGAGCGAGGAAAGGAAAATCAGCTACCTGGTGGACCTGACTCAGCAAGTGTTCCTGGTGGTCGAGCGTGAACTTCGTCTCACCGGGTTCTGGCAAAGCATCCCGGCCCGAAACAAGCTGAGGGCGGAAATCCAGATGACCCTGCTTGCGCCGGAGTTTGCCTCGGTCCAGCGCATCACCCAGAATCGGGCACACTTGATCAGTCGGGTGATGGAGATTGCCGAAAGCAACAATGACATCATCCTGTTCGCCAGGTAAGGACTATGGATCTCCGTTACTCGGTCCAGAGATCTAAAAAACGGAAGAAACTGGCCATCACCGTTGAACGTGACCGCCGAGTCGTTGTTCAAGCTCCGGCCGATTTTTCCGATGAGTCGATCGAGCGAGCGGTTCGCGAAAAGCGGCAGTGGATCTACGAGAAAACCCGGCACAGTCAGAAGTATGAGGCACTGCCGCATCCCCCCGGCAAGGAACTGGTGACGGGCGAGTCGGCGCTCTACCTGGGACGCAATTATCGGATAGAACTGGTAGCAGCGAATGAGAAAGAGGTTCGGTTCAATCGGTACTTCCTGGTGCCGTCCTCAACGGCAGCAGAGCGGAAGGGCGCGATGCGCGATTGGTATGGCGCCAGAGCGTCAAAACTGCTCTTGCCCCGGGTGGCGCGGCACGCTCGAGAGATCGGGGTCAACTTCAAACAGGCGAAAATCATTGACAGCCGCTACCGCTGGGGCTCCTGCACGGTCAACGACAACGTGAACCTCAACTGGCGATTGATCAAGGCGCCCATGTTCGTGATCGACTACGTCATCGTGCATGAACTTGCGCACCTGATCGAGGCCAACCACACACCCCGATTCTGGAATATCGTCAGGACGCAAGTTCCGGCCACGGAGAAGGCGAGAAGCTGGCTGAGGGAACACGGGCAGCTATTGGAGCAGGACAGCTGAAGACTGCGCTATCCGGATGAATCGCTGCCTGGTGAGGCTCTCCTGAAGAGGGTGGATGCGGGGGGCAATCGACGGGTTGAGCGAACCGAGTCACTCCAACCCGCTCTGCTTCGGAGCTTGGCTACGAATCCCGTTCCAGCACGTAGTCGGCGATCTCCCGTAGCGGCCAGGCGGCTTCTCCCAGGAATTCAAGGCCGGACTTGGCCTCGGCAATCCGGCGCCGCGCTTCCTCTCTGGCACCCTCTACGCCCAGCAGGCTGGCGAAGGTCACCATGTCCCGGGCCTGGTCGCTATGGGCGGCTTTACCCATCTGCTTCGGGTCGCCCGTTACATTGAGAACATCGTCAACGACCTGGAAGCCCAGGCCCAGCCCTTTGCCGTAGCGCCGCAGGGCTCCCAGCACCCTGGAGTCGCCTCCCCCCAGCAGGCCTCCGCATTCCAGCGAGGTCTCAATCAGCGCCCCGGTCTTGCGCCCGCAAGTCTCTTCCAGGGTTTCCTTTCTTCCATCCCTGGCATCGTTGGAGATATCCATGACCTGGCCGCCCACCAGGCCCACCGTGCCAATGGCCCGGGCCACGGCACGGGCCGCTTTCAACTGCGCGCCAGCGGGAAAACAGTCCTTTCCGTCTTCCGCCAGCAGACACTCGAAGGCCAGCGCGGTCAGGGCGTCACCCGCCAGGACGGCCATGGCCTCTCCGAAGACCTTGTGGTTGGTGGGCCGCCCGCGACGATAGTCGTCATCGTCCATGCAGGGCAGATCGTCGTGGATCAGCGAATAGGTGTGGATCAGCTCCAGACCGCAAGCCGGCACCAGGATGGCGTCCCGGCTGCCGCCGGCGATCTCATAGGCGGCGATGACCAGGATGGGGCGCAGGCGCTTCCCGCCGGCCAAGACGCTGTAACGCATGGACCGGTGGATGACGCAAGGCTCCTGCTCTTCCGAAGGCAGAACCCGATCCAGGGTCCGGTCCACCTGAACCCGTTTTTCCTGCAGATAGGCTTTCAGTCGAGGGGACACGAACCCGTCCTGGACATTCTTTGACTACTAGATCCTGCAGTGAGCCAGGCCACGCTTTTCCAGGTACTGCTGGTGGTATTCCTCGGCCCGGTAGAAGGTGGAGGCCTGAGTGATCTCGGTCACGATGGGGCGCGGATAGCGGCCGGAGGCGTTCAGTCTCTCCCTGGACTGCCGGGCTGCGGATTCCTGGAGGGGATCGTGATAATAAATCGCCGAACGATACTGGCTTCCGAAATCGGGGCCCTGGCGATTCAGGGTGGTGGGATCGTGATTCTGCCAGAAGATATCCAGCAGTTGCTCATAGGTGACCCTGGAGGAATCGTACTCGACCTCGACCGCCTCGGCGTGACCGGTGGTGTCCGTGCACACCGCCCGGTAGGAAGGATTCTCCAGCGTTCCTCCCGTGTAGCCCACGGCAGTGGACAAGACCCCTTCGACCTGCCGAAAGGTCGCCTCGACTCCCCAGAAGCAGCCGGCTGCAAACGTGGCCCTGGCCATAGGTACTCTCCTTTCTCCCTCAGCGTGCCGTTGAGACTTGCGCGCCAGGCCAGTATAGCGGATTTCCGGCCGGAGCAGGCGCCCAAGGGCAGGATTCGACAACCCAGTGTCCTGTCCGAGAAACAAGGCTACCATCTCGGATGGAGGTTTCACCGGGAAACGGTTGGCATGTGAGGCCCGTTGCGTTTCAGGTGAGTGCCGCCCCTGCCCTGCCGGGCAGATCCTACAAGGAAGAAACTGCCGATGATGTTGAAGACGAACCACGAATAGACACAAAGTCTGATGGACGTCGTTGGCTGCGACGACGTCACGGGATGAAGCCCGCCCGGGAGCGCGGGCGTCCTCCCATCGCTCTTGCTTCTCAAGGGGGCAGGCGCCGGATTGCCGGGCCACACCCGTGCCGATGCGGCAGAGCCGTCACGCTTGGTGGCCCTTCTTGGTCCTTCGGGTTCCTTCGTGGATCGCTCTTGCTCCTCCAGGGGGCGTGCGCCGAATTGCTGGACCCATGGCGTTCCCGCCGGTAGGGTGGCCGGGTGCTACATCGCGGGGAAACTGAGCGGTACGCTACGGCAGTGCATGCGGGCGGGACGCCCGCGCTCCCGGGTGGGCCTCCTCCCATCGCTCTTGCTTCTCAAGGGGGCAGGCGCCGGCTTGCCGGGCCACACCCGTGCCGATGCGGCAGAGCCGTCACGCTTGGTGGCCCTTCTTTGTCCTTCGAGTCCCTTCGTGGATCGCTCTTGCTCCTCCAGGGGGCCTGCGCCGAATTGCCGGACCCATGGCGTTCCCGCCGGCAGGGTGGATGGGTGCTACATCGCAGGGAAACTGAGCGGCACGCTACGGAATCGCATATCGCGGTAGGAATCCGCATTGCTGGGGACCCCCCGCACAGATCCGGACGT
>VXMN01000090.1 GCA_009841055.1 Acidobacteriota bacterium | reverse complement strand
CCGAGGCCCGATGGATGTACTCCAGCACGTGCCGGTCGTAGAGGAAACTTTCTTCCAGATCGATCTTCTTGGTCATGGTTCCGCTAGTACTCCTGATCGGCGTCCACGTTCCAGTGATAGAGTGTCTTGGCGGAGGCCACCCGCTTGAATTCCCGGGGAGGCCAGTCCAGTCCGGTCCGGCTCAGCAGTTGCCCCACCCTGTCGTAGTCGCTCTCGGCCATGGGCTCTTCCCGGGCGTCGGCCCCCAGCGAGTGAATCTTGCCCCGGACATAGATCACGGCTTCATAGAGCGAGTCGCCCAGCCCGGCGCCGGCGTCGCCGCAAACCACCAGGTGGCCGGCCTGGGCCATGAAGGCGGACATGTGGCCCACGTGGCCTCCCACCACGATGTCGCCTCCCTTCAGGGAAATGCCGCAGCGGGAGGAGGCGCTCCCCTCGATGAAGAGCAGGCCCCCATGGGCCGAGGCCCCGGCGCACTGGGAGGCGAATCCCTTGACCCGCACCTCTCCCGACATCATGTTTTCGGCGACGCTCCAGCCCACGTTCCCGTGGACCACGATCCGGGCCTGCCGGTTCATGCCTCCCAGGAAATAGCCGGCGTGTCCCCGTACGTCCACCCTGACCGGCGCATCCAGACCCACGGCGATGTTGTGAAGCCCGTTGGGGTTGAGGATCTCGACCCGGGAGGGGGAGGTGGCCCCGATTTCATGGTGGAGGAAGTGGTTGAGCTGGCGGACCGACAGCTTCCGGAGGTCGAGAGCCCCCAGGCTCACAGGCTCCATGAGTAGATCTCCTCCGGGACCGGCTCGAACAACTCCGCCGACCGGATGCCCGGCAGGTGGGCCAGGGAGCGGAACTCGGAGCTCACGGCCACGTAGTCCTCGGTTTCCGCAACCACCGCAGGCTTGCAGGCGAAGGCGTCCCGGACCAGGACCAGCTTCTCGGCCGTGGCCATCAGCAGCGTGTAGAACCCGTCGAGTTCGACGAAGGCGGCCTTCAGGGCGTCTTCCAGGGATTCTCCCTCCCGCATCCGCCACTCCAGGAAGCGGCAGGCGGCTTCGGTGTCGTTGTCGGTCTCGAAATCGACGCCCCGCTTTTCCAGGCGCCGGCGCAGGCTCCAGGGATTGGAGAGGGACCCGTTGTGCACCAGGCAGAAGTCTTCGCCGGCGGTGAAGGGATGGGCGTGAGCGGGTGAGACGGCCGATTCGGTGGCCATGCGGGTGTGACCGACACAGTGGCTGGCCGCCAAGCCCGCGAACCCGTAGCGCTCGGCGATCTCGGCGGGATGACCCTGGTCCTTGTAGACCTCGATGGACCGGCCTGTAGAAAGCAGATGCACGGCGGGAAACTCCCGGGACAGCCATTTCTCCAGGCTATCCGGTGCGATCGGGGAAACCAGGCGCCCGTGGTTTTCGATTGCGCTCAGATGTCCTTCGGAAGCAGTGTCCCGCTCGAAGGCCTGCCCAAGTTCCGTCCAATCGAAGCCCGGCTGGCCGCAGAAGAGGCTGAATCGCCGCAAGGGGCCGTCCCCGACCGGGGAGAAGACCGCCAAGCCGGCCGAATCGGGCCCGCGATCTCCCATGCAGTCCATCATTGGGGTGACCCATTCTCCCAACTGCGACCGCTTGGACTCAGGCTTGATCAGCAAGCCGATAATGCCGCACATGCGCGTCCTCCGATGAGTCCCGCCCCCGCACTGCCGTTCGGATCATTCCTGGGAATAACAGTCAATCGTTAATAAAGACGAACCACGAATGAACACGAATAGACACGAATACTGATGGCCCTCCTTCCACCACAAGCGGCACCCAATTGCTCCGGCGACTCTGTTGCTTGGGTAGCACCTCGTGTCCTTGGCAGGTCATCTCCTCGATACCGGTTTCACTCCCCCATTAACAACTCATCATTCCGTTTATTTGTGTCCATTTGTGTCCATTCGTGGTTCGTCGTTCCACTTCTTGGATTTCTTTTCTCCCTTGCCGGTCCTTGGCGGAACCCTCTCGATTCTTCTCAAACCCCTTGGTGGCCCTTCGTCGTCCTTCGAGTGTCTTCGAGGACAACTCTTTTTCTTTTGATGCAGACAAGTGCCGCCCCCGCCGGCTTCCACGTTAATAGAACTCCAGGTAGCGCTGGACTTCCCAATCGGAGACGTGGCGCTGGTACTCGATCCACTCCATCTCCTTCAGGTCCGCGAACTCCTGCAGGAAGGCCTCTCCCAGTTGTTCGGCAAACAGGGAATCGGCCTTGAGGGCGTCCAGGGCTTCCTTCAGGGATTGGGGAAGCACGCCGATGCCCAGGTCCCGCAGCGCCTCCGGGGTGTAGCGGTAGTGGTTGATGTTGTGGGGCGGTCCGGGGTCGAGCTTGCGCTCGATGCCGTCCAGGCCGGCCACGATCACCGCCGCCGTGGCCAGGTAGGGGTTGCAACTGGAGTCGCACAGCCGCAATTCCAGGCGCCCGTAGGGGACCCGAACCATCGAGGTCCGGTTGTTGTCCCCGTAGGAGATGTAGGCCGGCGCCCAGGTGGCTCCTGACAGCGAGCGTCCCACCACCAGCCGCTTGTATGAGTTGACCGAGGGGGCTACCAGGGCGGTCAGGGCCGGGCCGTGGGCCAGCAGGCCGCCCAGGAAGTGATAGGCCATTTCCGAAAGCCCCAGCCGGTTCTTGTCGGAGTCGTCCCGGAAGAGGTCGTTGCCCTGGGCGTCCCAGATCGACATGTGGATGTGGCTGCCGGTCCCGGTGCGGTTGGACATGGGCTTGGGCATGAAGGAGCAGATCACCCCGAATTCACGGGCGATCTCTCCGGCCGCCATGCGGAACAGCACGTAGCGGTCGGCCGAGGTCAGGGCCGATGAGAAGGTGAAGTTGATCTCGAACTGGCCGTTGGCGTCCTCATGGTCGATCTGGTAGATGTCGAATCCGATGGCTTGCAGCGAACCCACCAGCTTTTCCAGGAAGGCCCGGCTGCGGGAGAGCCCCTTGTAGTCGTAGCAGGGCTTCTCCAGGGTGTCGGTATCGTCGGCGGGCCGGATGGAGCCGTCCGGATTCCGGCTCAGCAGCATGAACTCGGGTTCCAGGCCGGTGTTCAGGGTCCAGCCTCTATCGTCCAGGCGCTTCACCTGCTGCTGGAGAATGTAGCGGGTGTCGAAGGGGTAGGGCTCTCCGTTCACCCGGCCGGTGCAGACGATCCTGGCAAAGCCGGGCTGCCAGGGCACCAGCGTCAGGGTGTCCAGATCCCCCACGGCCATGAAGTCGGGATCGTGGGGCTCCTGGCCCAGACCCCACACGGCGAACCCGGCAAATCCGGCGCCGTCGGTCAGGATATCCTCGAAGTGGTTGACCGGAACCGCCTTGGTCTTGGCCACTCCGTGGACGTCGACAAACTGGGCCAGCACGAACTTGACATCGTTTTCCTTCAACAGGGTCTGGGCTTGGTCGAGGTTCATGGACACTATCCTTTCACTGAGCTTGCCTGGAAAAGGCCGGGATAGAGGCAACCCAGCCCCACCGCATCGCCGCCGTCTTCCCGGACGATGCCCAGCAGCGTTTCCCAAAGATACACACTATAGCTCGGGTCCAGCCAAATCCGAAGCCCGGCGATGCCGGATACCTCCACCTTGAGCAGTCGGCAGGAGACTCCGGCCACCCGGCTCAGGACCACCTGTCCCTCCGATTCCCGAAAATCGTGGCCGCAGGTCTGGCTGAGAACCTCATCGGTGCCGGATCCGGTCAGCAGAAACGAGGCCTCCGGGCGCTCCACCCGGTAGACCCCCGGAGGATTGGCCGAGAGCCGGTCCCGGATGCGGGAGACCGCCTGCCCTCGAATCCCGTCTTCCAGAATCACTTCCTCCCGGTCGATGCGCACCAGTATCCCATGGTCTTCAATGGGCGTGACCGCATAAAGGGCCCCGGCCGTCTGCAGGCCGTTCTCGAGCAGCCAGGCCAGAACGCCCGCTCCCTTCAGACCCAGCCGGGGCAGACAACTCAGGTCGGCCAGGGCAAGGCGCTCCCTGAGCCGGTCCTCCCGATCCAGGTCGGAGAATCGGAGGGCCGCGGCCATGCCTTGAACCTCGGTCCAGACGGGACGCATGGGTTCCAGCAGGTCATGGACCGGGCTTCGCCTGGTGAGAGGTGGGGTCGAAGGTGTCATGTGATTGTTCGTGCCCCCGCCCCGCCGGGCGGATCATCCGAGCGTGAAATATGGACGTTCATGGCCTGTTCGGAGTAGGGACCGGTTCAGTAAAACCGGTTTGTTACATTTATTAACATCGATGCACAGGATGCACAGGATTAACAGGACGAGAGCTTCTTGCACGAGAAGCCAGCTCAGGCGATGATCCGGTGCGGTTTTGCGGATTCCCGGCATTGGAAGCTAGTGTCCTGTCCCATTAGTTCGGCGCGTTATTCAAGAGGTTAACTCATTGAATTCATGTGAACTTCTGGCCGAAACACTGCATATGCACTTCTGAGACAGCACACCAGCCCCCTTTGCTGACAAATCCCTTTGGCCCCTGTTTCCTTTGTTGACCCCCTTGCCGACCCTTGGCGCATCCCTCTCGAGTCATCTCCAAC
>VXMN01000108.1 GCA_009841055.1 Acidobacteriota bacterium | reverse complement strand
GTCCTTCGTGTGTCTTCGTGGATAACTCTTTTTTTCTTTTGTTTCAGGCAAGGCGCGGCCTCGCTAGGATGCGGATTCCCGGGTGCGTTCGAACTCGAAGCCGGGATAGGTGATGCGGGCGTGGTAGACGCTGGAAAGGGTCTCGAGGAAGCTGAAGGCAATACGGTCGATTTCAGCCAGGGTGATGTCGCACTCCGACAGCTGCCCGTCCTCGGTTGTACTGGCTACTATCTTTTGAATCAACTCCAGCAACTTCTCCTGGGAGTGGTCGTCCAGTGTTCTGGCAGCCGCTTCCACGGCGTCGGCCAGCATGATGATGGCAGCCATCTTGGTTTGAGGCTTGGGACCGGGATAGCGGAAGCGCGCCTCGTCGATTTCGTCGGTTCCAGTCGCGTTGGCCTTGGCCTTCTCGTGGAAATAGGTCAAGAGCTTGGTGCCGTGGTGTTGGGGAATGATGTCGATCATCGAGGAGGGGAGTTTCGCGGCCCGGGCCATTCGGATCCCTTTGGTCACGTGTCCCACTACCAGCTTGACGCTTTCCTCGGGGCTGATGCGGTCATGGATGTTCTCGCCCCTCTGGTTCTCCACATAGTATTCGGGGTGAATCGATTTTCCGATGTCGTGGTAGAAACAGGCTACCCGGGCAAATACCGGGTTCAGTCCGATGGCTTCGGCGGCTCCTTCCGAGAGCGTCCCGACGGCAACGCTGTGGTTGTAGGTGCCGGGGGCTTTCACGGTCAGCTCGCGGATCAGTGGCAGGTTGATGTTCCCGAGCTCCTGCAGCCTCATCACAGTGGTGACCATGAAGAGCCGTTCAAAAAGAGGCAGCAGGAAGACCAGCAGCCCGGTGGTGATCGGTCCGGACAACAGGGCCAGCGTAGACCCCAGAAAGCCCACCCCCAAATCGAACGGGGCCAGCTTGGCGTACTGCAGAACCACGAAGAGGCCGATGGCTGCCGATCCGAGCTTGAACCCGGCACCCACGAAACCCACTCTTTGCACGGCGCTGCGTATGGTGAGAATGCCAATCAGGTTGGACATCAGCACATAGAAGAAACCGTAGATGTCGCTCCCCAGGGTCAGTACGGCCAGAATGCTTGACAGCAGGGAAAAGATCAGCCCGACGCGGTCATCCACCAGGATGGTGACCAGCATTGCCCCCAGTGCAAAAGGCAGAGCGAAAAAGAAATAGACTTCGTCGTTGTCGGGAAATCCCGCAAAGCTGAGGCTGAGGGACTCGCTGAGGGCCTCGCCCACAAATCCGAATACCTTGAGAACGATGGTCTGGGTGACCAGAACGGTGCCGGCCAGCACCGCGATTCTCATAAAGCTCCAGTGGGTTGGCCAGAGGTTTCTCAGCAGGTAGCCGAACACCGCCAGAAGTGATCCGATCAGGAACGCCAGGCTGATGACTTGAGCCAGCGACGAGGACTCCCGGGGAAGGTTTCCAATGGCTTCGATCTGTCTTAGCTGACCGGAACCGATTTCGTCTCCCTGGCGAACCACCACCTTGCCCCTTTTGAGAATGACAAAGACCGGGTTCACATCGGCCACCGCTTCCCGTTGGGTGGCCTGAGTGGCCTCCACGTCATAGGAAAGATTGGGTTGCAGCAGGTCGCTGACCAGCCTCCCGGTCGGTTGCAGCGGGAGTTCGTAGTATCTCAGCAGCGCCGGCAGCCAGGTATCGAGCTCCCGGCGGACGCTGTCCAAGGTCTTGACCTGATCCACCGGGATCGTCGTTCTCTCTCCCGAATCGGTCCCGGATAGCACGTGGATGCGCCCATGGTCCCGAATCAGATCCCTCGGGCTCCCTATCACCAGCGAACTGTTGGCCTTGCGTAGCGCCTGCTCCAGCGCTTGCTGCAAGTGCTGGCTGAACCCCTTGCCGGCCAGGAACCTGGCGGCGGATTCCAGTTTGGGCTCCGGAAGCAGTTGGCTCAACTGTTCCTTGAGATTTGCCCGAAGTTCCGGCGGCAGCTTGTCGAAGCTCCAGGCCCCACCGGTTGAGCCGTTCCGGTTCAGGGGTTTCAGGTGGCTTCTCAGGGTGGAAAACAGACGGCAAATCCGTTCGATCCGGTCCCGGGCCTGCTCGACGGAATGGCGATATACGGGAAGAGCGGCGTTTCGGGCTTCATCCTGTCGGATCCTGGTGGCGTCTTCATCCTGCATCGGAACATCCGCCGGGACCAGGATGTCGGAGGTGGCAATGTCGCCCGCGCGATACTCGGGCAGGGTGAAGATGCGGTAGCTGGAACAGAAGAAGGTGAGGACCGCCGTCAGTACGACCAGGAGCAGGATCAGACCCGGCATACGGCCGGGGCTCACCCGGTCGGACCTCGATCCCAGGGGATCGCCGGAGCCGCCCTTTGTCCTCAAACTGATGACTTTCATGAAACCTCGTTAGCCGGCAGGGCCGGCCATCAGCGATGCTCTTCGCGACTCTTGCTCTTCCAGAGTCCGCGGCCAGTCCCGCTTCAAGAGACGGGAGAGCGCCCGATCAGCCAGCAGCTTCCCCCGGGTCTGGCATTGGCTGCAATAGTTGGCCTCGTTCGCGACGTAGACGATCCGCTGTACCGGGGATCCGCACCGGGGACAGGGCTTGCGATATCGGCCGTGGACGGCCATTCCTTCGCGAAAGGCCGTGACCCGCTCGGGGAAGCCTCCCTGGAGTTCGTCCCGCAGCTTGTTCAGCCAATACTCCAGGGTCTCCCGCACGGCCAGGTAAAGACGCCGGAGCTCATCTTCCTTCAGTTTTTGGCTGAGGGCCAGGGGTGACAGTCGAGCTCGGTGGAGAATCTCGTCGGAATAGGCGTTTCCGATGCCGCTGAGGATTCGAGGGTCGGTCAGGGACCGTTTCAGGGTGTGATTCTCCAGGGTCAATCGTCGCCGAAAGGTGTCGAATTCAACTTCCAACGGCTCGATACCTCCCGGATCGTGTTTGGCCAAAGACTCCTTCCCTTTCACAAGATGGAGAGACGCCCGCTTTTTGGAACCCGATTCGGTCAGGAGGAGCGAACCGGTAGAAAAGTCGAACGCCGCCAGGTCACTTCTTCTCCAGGATTGCGAGGTCTTCTTTTTCCAGTGGAAACGTCCGGCAATCATCAGGTGAAAGACCAGAAAGACATTTCCCTCCAGTTCAATGACCACCCTCTTGCCCATACGGGACAAGCCCACCACCTGGAGGCCCTCCACCTGTTCCGGCCGCGGTGAGAGGGATCGAATCAGAAACGGGCTGGCCACGCGAATGCGCTCCAGGCGTTGGTGAAGTACCCTGGCCTGGAGAGACTCGAGGTAAACGACAATATCGGGCAGCTCGGGCACCGGATTCCTGTCTCGGAACTAAGATTAACGTCTCCGATGGAAGTTGAGCCGGAACGGCGCCGCCTTCAGTGTTGCTTCTCCGCACACTGAACGCATTGCCTGTTCGTCGCTTCTTGAATCCGGGGCCGTCGCGCTCCGCAATTTGGCAACCCGATTCCTGAGACAGAACACTAGCACCGACGTCCATGACGGTCAAGTTGTGTCCTGTTAACGTGTTGCATTGTAATCAAGCCATGGATGGGGGATGGCGCGGGGATGAAGGACAGGCAATCCGGGACGGAGGAATCCTCCGATGGGATCTTGTTTCACAGGCACCCGGCGCGCTATTCTTGATTGCAGTCCAAATGGAAGGACGTTCGCCGGACACAAAATCAAAGGAGCCGATATTATGGTCTTGACACCTTCAATCATGCTCGCACTGGGGTCGCCAGCGCCCGATTTTCAGCTGCCGGATGTCGTGTCTGGAGACACGGTCACGCTCGGCAGTTTTGCGAACAAGGAGGCGCTTCTGGTGATGTTCATCTGCCGACATTGTCCCTTTGTGGTGCATATCCAGGAGGAGTTGGCCCGTCTGGGCAGCGACTATGGCACCAGGAACGTGGGCATTGTGGCCATCAGTTCCAATGACGCCGAGACCTACCCTGACGATGCACCCGCCAACCTCAAGGCCATGGCGGAGGAACTCGGCTTTGCCTTCCCCTACTGTTATGACGAGAGTCAGGAGGTAGCCCGGGCCTATCAGGCGGCCTGCACGCCCGATTTCTATCTCTTTGACGGCCAACGGGAGCTGGTTTACCGG
Source organism: Acidobacteriota bacterium (assembly GCA_009841055.1). Lineage (GTDB taxonomy): Bacteria > Acidobacteriota > Terriglobia > Versatilivoradales > Versatilivoraceae > Versatilivorator. Next base: position 499 of record VXMN01000108.1, on the reverse strand, counting down.
GGTCAGTTGGATGGGAGCCGGCCCGAGAACGATGAACCGGTCACGGGCAGGGATCTGAGGGACGCCATGGATGCCGTGCTTTCGGGGACCCCGGTCTCAACAACCCAGATGCCCAGCATCGGCTGCAACATCAAGTGGAAAGCCAATTGAGCGGAAGGCATCGTGAGACGAAAATCCCCCGGGCGCCGGCCCGGGGGATCCGATTGGCTGCGAACGCGGCGGCGGGTGATTGTGACGTGGGGCGGCGTGTCTTTGGAGAGGCAGAGCCTTCCCGAACGGGTGCTTCCTGTTCGCCGCGTTCGCGGCTGGGTCGGCGTGGAATTCAGACGACCCCGGGCTACCGCCCGGGGCTACCCTGAGCCGCAGCTACGCTGCTCTATAGGGATGGCTCGCAGGTGGCGTCTTGCCGGGAAACCCACGGCAACCGCAGCTTCGCAGCTCTCACCGAACCCACAACACTGCAAGGGGAAACGTGCTTTTCTATTTTGAATAATGCCCC
>VXMN01000336.1 GCA_009841055.1 Acidobacteriota bacterium | reverse complement strand
TGTCGAGGACGTCCCCCTCCTCGAGAATGTTGAAGAGCCCCACCTCACTCATCCCGGCCAGGTCGCGGAGCTCATTCATCCCAAACAGGCCCCGGTCGGCTCGCGGAAGCAACCCGTAGTGGATGGTCAACTCGTCGGCGAGGTTGAGCCCGCTGCGAGCGGCCCGGATGGGGTCGACGTCCCCGATCATGTCGGCGATGGTTACGTCGGGCGTGGCCAGCTTCTCCACGTAGCGGGCTTCCCTGGGCAAAAAGGAGACGGGCGCCTCGTCTCCCAACTCTTTCACCAGGTTGCGGCAGGCCCGGCAGTGGGGCCTGAAGGGATTGTCATTGATCTCGCAGCCGGCCATGACCGGGATTTCCTCGTCCAGGAATTGGGTGAGCCCCCGCAGAATTCTGGACTTGGCCTGGCCGCGCAGCCCCAGCAGGATCAGGTTGTGACGGGACAGAGTGGCGTTGACCATCTGGGGAACCACCGAATCGTCATACCCCACGATTCCCGGAAACAGCCGGGTTCCCGCTTCCAGTTGGCGAATGACGTTGGCCCGCATTTCCTCCTTGACGGTGCGCTTCCGCATTGCGGGCGCCGCCCATCCGGTTCTCCTCAACTCACCTAGCGTCCTGGGTCGCCTCATGGAAAGTGTCCTGCCGGCACAGCTTCGTCCATGCCGTCACGGATCCGCTATTTCCGATCGATGGTATTGATTATAGCGCCATCCCGGGGGCTGACAACCGCATTGTCGGGGGCTGAATTTTCTGCCGAACGATGGTCTATTCCACGGTGACGCTCTTGGCCAGGTTTCGCGGTTGATCCACGTCGCAGCCGCGGCGGACCGCGATGAAATAGGCCAGCAACTGGAGTGGCACGGCCTCCAGGATGGGAAGCAGGAGGTCCTTGCTGGAGGGGACTTCTATGTGAAAGTCGGAGGCGTCCCTGGCTTCGGTGTTGGAAGGAGTCACCAGCGAGATGACCTGTCCGTCCCTGGCCTTGACTTCCTTGATGTTGCTGAGGGTCTTTTCGTAGAGAAGCGTGGACCGGGGGTTGCCCGCTTCGCTGGTGGCGATCACGATCACCGGCAGGTCTTCGTCGATCAGGGCGTTGGGGCCGTGCTTCATTTCCCCTGCCGGGTAGCCCGAGGCATGAATGTAGGAGACTTCCTTCAACTTGAGGGCGCCTTCCAGAGCGATGGGATGGTGGATTCCCCGTCCCAGGAAGAGGAGGTGCACGCTTCGAAACAGACGCCTGGCAAGGGCCTTCAGACGGGATGCCTGCCCGATGCAGGACTCCATCATGTGCGGCACCCGGGCCAGTTCTTCGATCAGGGCCCGGGTCTGCTCCGGACTGACGGTTTTTCTCACACCGGCCAGATACAGCGCAAACAGGAAGAGAGAGGTCAACTGGGTGGTGAAGGTCTTGGTCGCGGCCACGCCGATCTCCGGCCCGGCATGGGTGTAGAGAACGCCGTCGGCCTCCCGGGTGATCATGCTTCCCACGCCGTTGCAGATGGCGATGTTGGGGGCTCCCAGTCTCCGGATTTCCCGTTGGGCCGCCAGGGTGTCGGCGGTTTCTCCCGACTGGGTGATCAGGACACCCAGGGTGTGGGGAGGAACGATGGGGTCCCGGTAGCGGTACTCGGAGGCGTACTCCACTTCGACCGGTACCCGGGCCAGGCCCTCGATCATGAACTTTCCGGCCAGGGCGGCGTGCCAACTGGTTCCGCAGCCGATCAGGCGAATCTGCTCCACTCGCCGGAAATCCTCCTCCGTCAACTTCATTTCGTCGAGGATGATCTTCCCGGTATCTCGCGAGATGCGCCCCATGGTGGCCTCCCGAACGGCTTGGGGCTGTTCGTGAATTTCCTTCAGCATGAAATGCTTGAACCCGCCCTTTTCCGTCATGACGGGGTCCCAGGTGATGCGCTGCACCCTGGGTGTCACCGGGCGGCCCCGGGAATCGGTGATCGTGAGCGCGGTCGGGCCGATAGCGGCCAGATCGCCGTCGCCCAGATAAACGATGTCCCGCGTGTGTCTCAGGATTGCCGGGATGTCCGAGGCAACAAAGGACTGCCCATCGCCGACGCCGATGACCACCGGCGGGCCTTGGCGGGCGGCGACCAGCGTGGCGGGGTCATGCAGGGAGAGCACCACCAGAGCATAGAGGCCGGTCATTTCGCCGACGGTCTTGCGGACGGCTTCCTCCAGGCAGCCCTGGTAGTGTTTTTCGACCAGGTGGGCGATGACCTCGGTGTCGGTCTCCGTGACGAATCGATGTCCATCGGCGGCCAGGGATTTCTTGAGGGTCAGGTAGTTTTCGATGATCCCGTTGTGGACCACCACGAATTCTCCCCGGCAGTCGCGATGGGGGTGGGCGTTCTCTTCCGTCGGCCTGCCGTGGGTTGCCCAGCGGGTGTGGCCTATACCGACGGTTCCTTCACAAGGGTTGTCCCTGACGGCCTCTTCAAGGTTGCCGACCTTGCCCGAAGCCCTGCGGATATGCAGACCGTGGCCCCCGATGACTGCGATTCCAGCCGAATCGTACCCTCGGTACTCCAGGCGTTTCAGCCCGTCCAGCAGCACGGGGGCCGCCGGCTCGGTTCCCGCGTATCCAATGATTCCGCACATGGCAGCGTTGCCTCAAACCGATTCCGGATCGATGAAGGCGGGCGCCCGGGTCTCCCGACTTCCCGAGCGGCGTTCCCGCAGGGCTTTCTCCATGCGAGCCAGGTCGACCGGGCTGTTGACTCCCGTGACTTCCAGCCAATCGTGGCAGACCACGGCCTCCACCGCTTTCCCCCGGCGGCTCAAGAGGCCAACGCAATCGGTAAGGTAGTACTCCTTCTGGCGATTGTCGGCGGTCAATCGGTCGATGACTTCGGACAAGTCCGGAATTCGAAAGCAATAGAGTCCGGTATTGACCTCCTTGACCTGCAGCTCGGAAGGACCGGCCTCTTTCTGTTCGACGATACCCCGAACCCTCCCGTCTTCCGCCCGGATCACCCGGCCATAGCCGCCGGGATCGGCCAGCCGGGTCGAAAGCAGCGTGAGGCTGGCGCGGGTTCGATCATGCACCTGCACCATTTTCCGGAGGGTCCCGGCGGAAATCAACGGCACATCGCCCGACAAGATCAGAAGGTTGCCGGGCTTGCCCGACCACCAGTCCCTGGCCGCCTGCACGGCGTGTCCGGTTCCCAGTTGCGGAACCTGATCGACGAATTCAACGGCCCTGTGCCTCAGCCTCGACTTGACCAGGGCGGCCTGATGACCCACGACCACCAGGGTGTGTCGGGGGTTCAAGGCCTCGACGGTCTGCAGAAGGTGTTCAATCAGCGGCCGTCCCGCCAATGGGTGGAGCACTTTCGGCAGGGACGACTTGAGGCGCGTGCCCTTTCCGGCCGCCATGATCAGGATGTGGGTGGGATACATGTTTGAGCGGAGGCCGCGGCTCCCGGGGGTGGCTGGAGACGATCGAGCGCCCTGCGGGCATCGAATATCGCCAAGGCGAACTCGAGAGGATCGTGGCCGGCCTTCTTGTCCCTGGTCAGGACCCGGACCCCATCGCGGGCCGGACCATCGAAATCGATTCCGATGGCTGCGGAAAATGGGCCGATCTTGGAAAACACTGAGTGAGAACCGCCTACGACGTTGCTTCGGGAGGGGCCTCCGGAAAGACCAGCGAGGCAAACCGGGTGTCTCTCATGAGCGGTTCGAAGTCGGCATCCCGTTGGGCCAGGAAGCGGTTCTCCACGTTCAGGTCGATAGCAAGCCTGAGGTGTTTCAGGGCGCGGTCCCGGTTTCCCAGCCGGCAGTAGCAGATCGCTAGGGCGTAGATCACGTAGTCACACTTGGCGCTCCGCTTCAGAGCCCGGTTCAGGTGCTTTATCGACTCCTGGAACCGGCCGTCGTTTATCAGGGTAACGGCGACGTTGTAAAGTTCTTCGGTGGTCTTGGGGACAGGTTGGCGGCGAGCCATCTTGCTCCGGCACAGCCTGATGTGGGTCAGAGCCCGCTCGTGCATCTCCTTGTTCTGACCGTCGGCCGAGATCACTTTCTCGAATGCTTCCATAGCCTGCTCGAACTGTTGACGGTAGAGCAGACGAACCGCCGTCTCGTACCGCTTGATCAGCGCGCTTCGGCCCGGGCGGGCCGAGTCGGCTCGCGCCCTGGCTGTCTTGGGCCTGGAACGTCGTGAGGACCGGGGACTGCCGGATTTGGCCGAACGGGTCCGCCCGGCGGTCTCGTCCCCGGTGGACCCGGCGGCTTTGGAACCAGGGATCGGGTCACGCTCGGGCGACGGGGATTTCGACGAAGTCCTCACCTTGGCTTTTGGCTGAGTTCTGGGCATGTCTCCCTTGATTGGCAGGTCAGGGGCGGCGGCCGGTCGTAGCTGGAAAGCTGCTACCCCGGAAGGTCTTCCGTGCAGCCAACGCCCTCACCTCTCTTTCCGGGATTCGGGTCCGCGGGGATGTCGCCAGCCCGGCCGGGCGCCCACTGGTTTTGATTCGTCACGTGCGGCAGGATGAACGATACCAGGCAAGCGGCAATGAGGGTGGACTGACATCACTTGAAGTGGGCAATACTCATATCAAAAACCCTCCCGGCCCGTCAACTGAACCCCCCGGTG
>VXMN01000264.1 GCA_009841055.1 Acidobacteriota bacterium | reverse complement strand
TTAACAATTTTTTTTGGCTGTGCGTGCCGTTGAAGCAGACCCGTCTCGCTTCGTGTGTCTTGGTGGTCCTTCGTGTCCCTTCGTGGATAACTCTTTTGCCGTTCCGGCGGATCCGCCTCCACCGATCTCCATGGAATTTCAACTCCTTGCCCGGGATCCTTCCACCCGGGCGCGACTGGGCAAGATCGTAACCGACCACGGTGAGATCCACACGCCGGTCTTCATGCCGGTGGGCACCGCCGGCACCGTCAAGGCCATCACCCAGGAACAGTTGGAAGAGCTGGGCGCCGAGGTGATCCTGGGGAACACCTATCATCTCTACCTGCGGCCCGGCCACGAGCTGATTGGACGATTGGGGGGCCTGCACCGATTCATGTCCTGGAAGCGGCCGCTCCTGACCGACAGCGGCGGGTTCCAGGTCTTCAGCCAAAGCCGCCTGCGCACCATTGAAGAAGAGGGGGTTTCCTTTCGTTCCCATCTGGATGGTTCGGCTCATTTCCTGTCCCCGGAGAAGTCGATGGAGATTCAGAGGGTGCTGGGAGCCGACATCATGATGGCTCTTGACGAATGCCCTGCCTATCCGATGGAGGCGACAGCGGTCCGGGAATCGATGGAGCGCACCCTGCGCTGGGCGCTGCGGTCCAAGCGGGCCGCGGGCTGCCCGCGGGAAGACTCTCACCCCCACGGCCAGTGGCTCTTCGGGATCGGTCAGGGAGGGACTCACCTGGGGTTGCGGAGAGAGTGCATCCGGAGGCTGGTCGAGATGGACTTCCCGGGATTTGCCCTGGGCGGGCTGTCGGTGGGAGAGCCCCGCGGCGCCATGCTGGAAGCGGTGGAGCAGTCCTCGGAGGATATGCCGGAGGCCAGGCCGCGTTATCTTATGGGAGTGGGCACTCCGCGGGACCTGGTGGAATGCGTGGCCCTGGGGGTGGACATGTTCGACTGCGTGCTGCCCACGCGCAACGGCCGCAACGGCTGGCTGTTCACCCGGGGAGGCCACCTGGTGATCAAGCACGCCCGCTACGCGGCCGACGAGAGGCCCATCGACGAGGGCTGCGGATGCATGGTCTGCAGGCGCTACAGTCGAGCCTACCTCAGGCACCTGTTCCAGTCCAGCGAGGTGCTCTCCGCGGTGCTCAACACCTACCACAACCTCTACTTTTATCTTGACACCATGAGGGAGATCAGGGATGCTATCGCGTCCTTCAGACTGCGGGAGTACCTGCGGGAACGTGTCGACAGGGAAGACGCCGGTTGACGGTCCGTTTCCCGAAAAAATCCCCGCGGGCCCCGTCAGGGCGCTGCATTCTGGAGAACACCTCTGAGCGGAGCCGTTCGGGGATCCTTCGACCGCAGGTTGCCCCGCGGGTTTCACCACTGACGTCACCCTTCTCGAGTCGGCAAATCCCCTGAAACCTTTGGAGTCGCATCCATGTCAACTTTGGCCCTTCTGGCCGCCAATGGGCAAGGAAGCACCATTGGGGCGCTGTTGCCCATCGTCGCCATTTTCCTCATTTTCTATTTCATAGTCTTTCGCCCCCAGCGAAAGCGGCAGAAGGCCCTGCAGGAGATGCTAAAGAACCTGCGAAACCGCGACAAGGTCATTACTTCGGGTGGGATCTATGGTATTGTCGCCGGCATGAAGGAAGACCGGGTTCACCTCCGCGTCGCCGATCAGGTCAAGATTGAAATCTCCAGAAACGCCATTGTCGCCAAACAGACGGAAGACGAGTGAGCGCCCCCCGTTCGCTCGGTAGTCTTTCGCGGGTCGGGATATCATGCCCAGGAAGCTTCGGTGGAGGTTCTTCACCATATTGGCCGTGGTCGTGCTGTGCGTGGTGGGCATCGTCGGGTTGCCCACCAGCGAGGACGCCCTGCTGCAGAACCTGAGTGACCGCATCCGGCTGGGTCTCGACCTCCGCGGCGGAATGCACCTCATTCTGCAGGTCAACACCGGGGACGCGCTCACCATCGAGACCGACCAGTCGGTGGAACGGATCAAGCGGACCTTTCGCGAGCAGGAGATCTCCTTTGGCGAGATCCGCCGCAGAGACGCCACCCATATTGAGATTCTGGAGGTCGATCCGGGCCGCCTGGTCGACGGACGAGCCTTGATCGACGAGGGTTATCCGGGTTGGCAACGCAGCAATCGGGCAGGCGCTTCCGATTCCTTCCTGCTGAGCCTGAGGCCGGAGGTGGAGAACCAGATCCGGGAAAGCGCCGTGCAGGAAGCGATCCAGAGGATTCGCAACCGGGTGGACGAGCTGGGGGTCACCGAGCCGGTCATCCAGAACCACGGCCCCGCTACCGAGTACCAGATCCTGGTCCAGCTTCCCGGGGTGGACGACTCGGCGCGGGTGCGCGAGATCATCAAGTCCACCGCTCTGCTCGAGCTGAAGATCGTGGAGCCGCAGGATGTCTATCCCTCGCGATCCGCGGCCCTGGAGCAGTACAACGGCGTCATCCCCGACAGCAAGGAGCTGCTTCAGGGGATTCCCCAGTTCCGAGGCGGCTCCCAGGCCAGCCAGGAGTGGTACGTCGCCAACAGGTCGGCGGCCATAACCGGAAGAGACCTGCGAATGGCCCGCCCCCAGAACGACCAGTTCGGACGTCCCGCGGTGGGCTTCAGCCTGACCAACGACGGCGCCCGGCGTTTCGAGAGAGTCACTTCCGAAAACATCGGGAAGCGTTTGGCGATCGTGCTCGACGGCCGGGTGCAATCGGCTCCCGTCATCCAGGACAGAATCAGCGATTCCGGCGAGATCACGGGGAGTTTTACCAGCCAGGAAGCCAACGACCTGGCGCTGGTGCTGCGGTCGGGCGCCCTGCCGGCTTCCATGGACTACCTGGAGGAGCGCACCGTGGGCGCTTCCCTGGGGGTCGACTCCATTCGGCAGGGGATCATGGCCTCCCTGATCGGGTTGTTCGGGGTGGCCCTGTTCATGGTGACCTACTACCGTCTCTCCGGATTTATCGCCATCAACGCGCTTCTCCTGAACCTGGTCATTCTGCTGGCGGCCATGGTCTACATCGCGGCCACCCTGACGCTGCCCGGGATCGCGGGAGTGGTGCTGTTGATCGGCATGGCCGTGGACTCCAATGTGCTGATCTTCGAGCGCATCAAGGAGGAGATGTGGGCGGGCAAGACCGTGGTGTCATCGGTCGGCACGGGTTTCAGCAAGGCCATCCTCACCATTGTGGACGCCAACGTGACCACGGTGGTCGCCGTCCTGTTCCTGTTCCTGTTCGGGACCGGTCCGGTGAAGGGTTTCGCTGTGGTCCTCTTCTGGGGACTGCTGGCCAATCTGTTTACCGCGATCTTCGTCTCGCGATTCATATTCGAGTTCATCCTGAGCCGCCGTCGAAGGGAGAGCCTCAGCATCTAGGCCGGTGCTTCCGGTGACGGGGGGCCCGGACGAGCTTCGGCGCCGGTCCCGTCTTTCGGGAACATTGAGGGCAGGCACGGTGTCCAATGGGGAGACGGCAACGATATTCGAGTCCCCCGGACCCCGGGAGAAAACGTAACCCATGCAGTTGCTGAAAGACGTCAACGTCGACTGGATCGGCCGGAAGCGGCTCTGGTTGAGCCTCTCCCTGCTGCTGATCGCGGCCAGCCTGACCACCCTTTATGTCAAGGGCGGCCCCCGCTACGGAATCGACTTTCGAGGCGGCACCCTGGTCTACGTCAAGTTCAAGGACTCCCCCGACCTGGGCAGGATCCGGTCGGCTCTCTCCGAACAGGGCTTGAGCGGCAGCACCATCCAGCGCTACGACGTCCCGGAAAGGAACGAAGTCATCATCGGCCTGGGTCAGCGGGAAGGGGAGGTGGGGCCCGATACCGATGCCGGACGGGTTCTCATTCTCGAGGGACTGCAAAGCACGTTTGGAACGCCTCCGGGGCAGGCGGGCAAGATCGACCTCAACAACGCGGCCCCCGATGAACTGGAGGACCGCCTGAGCGGCGTCGCCGGCCTCACTTCTCTGCTCGAGTCCGACGAGAGCCCGGCATTCAAGACTCCCGGAGAACTGGCGCAGGCAATCACCGACTACCGGGACCGGCACGGGGGCATCATCGGCGCCTTTCAGGATCTGGAATCGGTGGAAGGAATGAGCCCTCCCCTGCTGGCCGCCGTGCAGGAGCAGGCCTATCTAGGCGATTTTGCTGTGTTCCAGACGGAGTTCGTCGGGCCCAAGGTGGGGCGCAGGCTGCAGCGCCAGGCCATCAACGCCACCCTCTATGCCTTGCTGGGGATGCTGGTCTATATCGCCTTCAGGTTCAAGGGCACAGTCTACGGGGCGGCGGCCGTGGTGGCGGTCTTCCACGACGTCGTCATCACCCTGGGGTTCTTTGCGGCCGCCGATCGCGAGCTGTCCATACCGGTGGTTGCGGCCCTGCTGACCCTGGTGGGATATTCCATGAACGACACCATTGTGGTCTTTGATAGAATCAGGGAAAATCTGAGGCTGCGCCGGCGGGAGTCGATTGCCTCGATTGTCAATCGGAGCATCAATCAGACGCTGAGCCGCACGCTGTTGACTTCGGGCTCCACCTTTCTCACCGTGCTCTCGCTCTACTATTTCGGGGGCCAGGTGATCAACGGCTTCGCCTTCTGCCTGGTGGTCGGGGTTGCCGTAGGGACTTTT
>VXMN01000139.1 GCA_009841055.1 Acidobacteriota bacterium | reverse complement strand
TACACGCGTAAGATCGTGGGCTGAGTGCATATGTTTTTAAGAGTCAGGGCTTTCCCTCAAGCCATCTGAAAGGCACGGGCCCGGAACAGGAAGTCGACGATATTGCCTTCATGGGGCTGATGCCAGTTGAGGCGGATGGTGGGAACCGGACCCAGATTGAGGCGGTCGATGTTGCGGGCATCCACCAGGGTCCGCCGAAAGGACTCGTCGCCGGTGATCCCGGTGGCCACCAGGGTGGGGCCGATGGATTCGATCATCCTGGCCTGGGGACACCGCACCACCGAGACGAAGGGATACATGTACTCCTTGCCGGCCAGCGCGGCGTCGGGTGACTGGCAATGCACCACCGTTGGCCGAAGGTAGTCGCACCGCTGCATGCGCACCAGGCGATCCCCCTCCCTGAACCGGCGGGTCACTTCCTCGACCCCCTCCTGCTGCAGCCCGGAATCGATGTCGATTGAGATGGCTTCCGCCTGTCCGGGCACGGTAAAGGCGGCCAGCGCTGCCCTGTCATCCTGGGGCGGCAGCGGCTCGATGGGCCCCAGCCGGCGAGCCAGGGCCTCCGCGATTTCCTCCGTATGGCGGGATGCCCAGATGCCGGAGCAGTTGATGCAGCTGCGGCCGCTGTTGACCAGGACGCTGTCCACCAACAGATCAAGGACGTCTTCCCAGTTGTCCACCTGGTCGTCGCCGATCAGGATCTTGCTGAATCCGGGACCGTGGACCTGTACCGCCGGATTGGCCTGGTACCGCTCCACCGTGGGGGTCCCGCCGAAAATCAGGCTTCTGGGACAGTGGCCGACCACGGCGGCCCCCACCTCCCCGCCGCCGGGATAGAGCGCGATGGCCTGCTTGGGGATTCCGGCCTGAAAGAAGGCCTGGGCCATGCGCCAGGGCGTCCAGGGCTCCTGGGGGCCGGGCTTCAGGACCAGGCCGATCTGAAGCGGGATCACCGGGAGCCAGAGGCTGTGGACGCCTGGCGAATTGGAGGGCAGCACCATGCCCAGCACCGGAGTGTTGGCCTGATAGCTGCGCATCAGTCCCTCTTCTTCTCCATAGCCGCGACCCAGCAGATCCAGATCCAGACCTCGCGTCAGCGAGCGCAGGATATTGCCGATCTCGTCCAGGACGTACCTGAGCTTGGCCATGTTCATGCGGCACATGTGTTCGGGCAGGCCCGTGGTCGCCGACTGCTGCCGAACAAACTCCTCGGGGGTCTGAGTCCCCTCTCCCAAGGGCAGCTCAGCCGAGGAGAAGAGGCTCCCGGCCTTTTGGATTCTGCTCAGAAGCTCCTTGGACGGGATCTCGCGCAAGACCTGGCGGGCCCGTTCCGCACGGCGCATGTCCCTGGCCACCAGGCCGGGATTGGCCTGGCTCACCTCGGCCACGGGCTCTCCGGTGGCGAAGTGAACCACCTTCTCCACTTCCAGGCTCTTGTAAGGTTCTCCCCAGCGCAGGACCGGAAAGTGAATCACGCCGTCCTCCATTTCATCCCGGGACCGCCCTGCCCTTTCTCCGAGGGCCCCGAGGACGCCTTTGTCAATAAACCCCCACCGTGGTGGCGGTGGCGAAGCGGCTGTAGGGCCGCAACCCGCTGACCCCGTCCCAGGACCAGGCCTGGCAGGGCGGCTCCCGCTCCGCCTCGTCCCGTTCCAGAAACCGGGGCAGGAAGAACTCCCTGGTCAGCGTGGTCAGCATGACGCGGCCGGTCTCACCGTAGTCCACCAGCCGCGAGTTGTCGTCGAAATCCACCAACTGGATCACCGCCCTGGGCTGGGGCGGGTAGTAGGTGATCTTGTAGCCGTTCTCGGGACCGCTGGGACCACTGGCCGCCAACCCCATCAGCGTGTTGCCGTAGGTGGGAGTCAGGTAGACGCTTCCCAGCAACTCCTCTCTGGCGAAGCGGTGCCACTGGGGGGTGAACTCGGTCCCTCCCGAGAAGATCCCCTTGATTCCGGACTGCTCCAGGCTGGAATTCTCCTCCTCCAGGCGGTTGGCCAGGGCCTCCAGAAGCTTGGGCGTGGTGAACAGGCACTGGATATCGTGGCCGGCGCCCAGCAGGCTCATGGCCTGGTCGATGACATGGTCCTGGTAGGCCTTGAGATGATCCATCCAGCCCTTGTTGATCAGCTTGATCACCCAGCGCGGGTCCAGGTCCACGCAGAAGCAGATGCCCCCGCGGAAGTGGGCCAGATGCTCGACGGCCAACCTCAGACGCCGGGGACCGCTGGGACCCAGCATCAGCCAGTTGGAGCCTCTGGGAAAGTATTCGTCCGGAAGGGTCTCTGAAAAAAGCTCGTAGTCGATGCGAAAATCTTCGATATTGATCCGGCTCTTGGGAATGCCGGTGGTGCCGCCGGTTTCGAAGACGTAGACCGGACGGTCGGCCAGGGCCTTGGGCACCCAGCGTCGCACCGGGCCTCCTCGCAGCCACTCGTCCTGAAAATGCCCGAACCGGGCCAGGTCGGCAAAGCCCCGCACCTCCCGGCGGGGGTCCCAACCGGCCGAAGCAGCCCACTCCAGCCAGAACGGACAGCCGGTGGCGGGATCGAAGTGCCATTGGACCATCTCCACCACGTGGTCATCCAGCCCCTTCCGGGCTTCCTCGATTTTTTCCCGGTCGGATTCACGGGTAGCAGCGCTCATAGGCCTGTGTGGGGGTTAAGCGAAACTGCTTCGGACCCTGGCGGTTCAGCCAGTGGGTCTTCCAATGCGGGCGCCGTCCCTGTATCGATGGCGGCGAGAGGCGGATTATAGCCCAACTCGGCCGAAAACGGCACCTTTCGGGAAGGACAGGATGAATTTCCGGGACATCCTGTTTATCCTGTCTGTCTTGTTTCTATTTCACGGAGGATTTCAATGACCTCGTTTCCCTTGCCCCTGCCTGATACTGTCCGGCCGATCCGGGCGCTCACCCTCGAACACTACTCCGAAGGCCCGGTGATCGATTTGGAGGGCAACCTCTATTTTTCCCACGGAACTTCGATTTCCAGGGTGGCCCCCGGCGGCGAGCCCACGGTCTGGGCCACCTCCGCGGCCCCCAACGGCCACAAGGTCCTGGCCAATGGAGAGCACCTGGTCTGCGACGGCACGGAGCACGGCGTCTTGCGATTCGATCCGGAGGGAGGGCGGCTGGGCCGGGCCGCCGGGGGGCGCTGCCAGGACCTGGAGATCGACGGCCCCAACGACATCTGCCTTCACCCCGGAGAGGGGTTCTACTTTACCGACTGCCTTCCCGGAAAGGGCGCCGTCATCTTCGTGGACCTGGAGGGAAAGCAAAGCGTGGTGGCGCGGCACCTGGATACCCCCAACGGTATCGTCCTGTCGGCCGACGCTCGAAGCCTGTTTGTCTCCGAAAGCCTCCCCAACCGGGTGACCCTCATTCCCATGGCCGGGCCGGGCCGGGCCGCGGGACCTCCCCGGGTCTTCGCCGACCTTCCCCGCCATCCCGACAGTCAAGCGGACGGAAAGAACCTGCCGGACGGCATGGCCCTGGACCGGGACAAGCGTCTCTGGGTCGCCCACTACGGCATGGCGGCGGTGCAGGTGCTGTCTCCCGAGGGCCGGCTGCTGGCCAGCTATGACACCGGCATGCGCTGCACCAGCAACATCTGCTTCGCCGGCCCCGACCTGGCAACGGCCTTCGTCACCGGCGGCGACGGGGAACCCAGCCCCGGCGGCCTGGTTCGTCTGGATGTGGGCGTTCCGGGACTACCTATTCTGCCGGCCGGCGGGTAGCAGTTCCGCCCGGGGCGCACCTCAATTTCACCTCTTCCCAGGAAACGCCGGGAAAGAGGGGAACCGGAGCGAACCCCATCCCGACGGCGAGCCGTTCCAGCTGCCGAATCCGGTCTTCACCCCTCGGATGGGTGGACAGATAGGTCAGCCCCTCGGGAACATCCGTTCCCTCCAGGGACTTCAAAAAGGCCACCATCCCGTCTGGAGCGATGCCGGCTGCCTGAAGCATTTTCATGCCCTCGAGATCGGCTTCAGTCTCGGCCTGCCGGCTGAAACGCAGCTTGCCGAGGGTTCCCGCCGTCTCCAGCGCAACTTCCAGGCCGCCTGCGTCGCCCGTCCAGGCCGCGATCAGGACCTGGAGGGAAAGGTCCTGCAAAAGCGCCTTGGTGGAATGGCGTTTCAGGATATGTTGCATCTCGTGGGCCAGCACCCCGGCCAACTCCTCGGCGGACCCGGTCTGTGCCAACAGCGCCGTGTGCACCACCACGAAGCCGCCCGGCGCCGCAAAGGCGTTGATCGAGCGGTCACTCTTCATCACGTAGCGAAAGCGGTAGCCATGGGGTGGAACGGCTTCCAGCAGGCGGTTGCCGATCCCCTCCAGCACGTCGGTGCAGACCGGGTCCTCAAGGCGGTCCTCCGGCGACACCAGCATACTTACGGCCGACCGGCCCAGCTGCTCCTCCCAGGCAACCGGAACCCGGCCGGCCAGGGCCTCGGCGAGAGTCGGAATTCCCCAGAGGTAGAGGGCACCGCCCAGAAGGGGCAGGCAAAGGGCGGCAACCAGCGTGGCCTTGAGGCGAAGGGAACGCCTGGCGGGATTGTGAAAGGCAGTGCGTTCGGGGGCAATGGCGTGGATGGCCCCCAGGAAACCCGTGTCATCGACCAGCAGGGCCTCGGGAAACGGAGCCCCTCTTTCCAGGCGAACCTGTTCTCCGGCGTAAGCCCCTTGAGTCTGGCGAACCTCTCCGTAGTCCCACCAGAGGGTGCTGCGGTCCGGTCTGATAATCTGAAGGCCCCGGGTCCCGATGGTGATCCGAACCGGTTGGGCCAAGGCGGTGCGGCCGTCGAAATAGCGCCCCTGCCACTCCATTTGGGGGGGATTTGCAGCCATCATCGTCAGCGTGTCACAGGATCCCCAGGTCCATGTCCAGAAGCTCGGTATCCAGCAGGTCCGCGATGCCCTCTCCGGTGGCTCCGGCTTCCCGTGCCTCCTGTTCGATGACCGCCAGGTCGAGGGAACCGTGTAGAGAGATCCTCTCGAACATAAACCTCACCGTGCGTACCAGCACCCAGGGTTGGGCGAAGCCCAGAGTGACCACCACCAGGATTCCATTGACGAACTCCAACCAAAACAGACTTCCGCCGGTGATTGAACAACCAAAGTCCGCCCCTCCAAACCGGGTATGGCTCCAGAGGTATCGATGCTGGCGGGCCGCATACCAGAACCAGGACAGACCCAGGGTCGGGAGGCCGAGGAAAAAGGCGACCGCATACGGTCCCAAGAGCTCTTTTCCGTCGCCGTCGAAGCTGAAGGGAGCGTTCCCGAAGAAGGTTCGATCCAACAGGAATTTTCGTATCCTGCAAGAGAAAATCGGACCGTAAAAACCGAGAGTGATCATGGTGAGCAGCAGGCCGGGCGCATAGAGCTTCATGAATTCCCGGGTGTGACCCCGGAAGGAGAATCGAATATTGCGCCAGGAAGAACGGCTCAATCGGTAGCGCCAGGCCCCGGCAATGGCTATGGGGATGAGTCCGAAGAAAAGGGGCGGCAGAAGAAAAAGCAAGTACAACACCTGGCGCCACACCGATCTTTCATCCAGAAGATAGAGGATGCCGAAACTGATCCCATAGATCGCCGCCAGAATCGCCGCTCCCTTCAGCCAACCGATGAGGAGTTCCTTCCCGGTGCCGTGGTAGGCAAAGCGGTCTCCTTCGAATTCGGATTGGCTGTAGACGTAGTTCCGAACCTTGACCTTTCCCCAGAAATAGTAGATTCCCAGGGTCAATGCGGTCAGAAGCATGTTGACGATGTGGATGCCGAACAGGCTTCCTCCCGTTCCGTGAAAGCGAAGCTTCCTGACCTGGCCGGAGTTCGAGTCCGATTCGGAATCGCCTGCGGCAATGACCGGGTCTCCGCCGGGCGGGTTCTGTTCCATCGAATTCCTCCTTTGCGGGCAATATGAATCACCCCCCGGCCCACACCGGGGCAGCCATCTCTCGCCCTCGATCTCCTACCCCGGTGTGGCCGGACGAATCGGCATTGACAGAAACCGAGGCGGTGGTAGTCTGTTAGCCAATGAAAGATACCGATCCAGGCAAGGCAGGTTGCGAGGGCGCGATGCGAAAGGGATTTTCTCTAATCGAGCTGTTGATCGTGGTGGCGATTATCCTGATCATCGCCGCCATAGCGGTCCCGAACCTCCTCCGGGCAAGACGTTCGGCCAACGAAGCCTCCGCCACCGCTTCCATGAGGACGATCGGTACCGGCCAACTCATGTACCGCTCCACCCACGGCACCTTCACCAACCTGGCCGGGCTGGCGGCGGACGGCGTGATTCCCGCCGATTTGGGATCCGGGACCAAGAGCGGCTACAAATTCACCAGTGAACCGGGCGAAATCCCGGCTCAGCAGTTTACCGTGACGGGTGTTCCCGAAATCCCCGAAGGGGCCACCGCCACCGGGACCAGGACCTTTTTTACCGACGAAACTCAGGTGATCCGGTTCGCCATCGGGTCCCAGGCCAATGCTACCAGCACACCGGTGGGCAACTAGCGGCCAGTCCCCCCTGAATCAACCTTCGCCTGTGGCTCGGCGAACCCTCTTCGATGGGGGAGTGATGGGCAGGTCTGTAAGCCGAATTCTGTTCCCTCGTAGAGGGCAACGGTCATTCCTCTAGCCCGGGAGTTGCCTCCCGGATCCAGCATTCTACCCGGATGTCAAGCGGCGCGGGTCACGCCTCCATCCCTATTTGAACTTGCTCCATGTGGGGTTTGCCAGGCATGCCCGTTGCCGGACACCCGGTGCGCTCTTACCGCACCATTTCACCCTTACCCCTTGCGGGGCGGTGTCTTTTCTGTTGCACTTTCCGTACCCATGGAGAAACTCCATGAGCCCCCCGAGTTACGGGGCACACTGCCCTGTGGAGTTCGGACTTTCCTCCCGCCCAATGCACTGGCATTGAGCCGGCGACCGTTCGACCTGCCCGACGGCATTTTAGCCCGCATTTCTCGCCAGGTCGCTACCGAAACCGCAAAAGACTGTTTATTTTCAGCAGCATATTGATTCTGTTTCGAGATCGGAGGGGAACAGACTGTGCCGGGCATGCCCTGGATTGTCTTGTTCGCTCTGCGCGCACGTGGAGTCTCGACCTTGGCCACGGCTACGCTCTTCGCTGGCGAGCACGCACTGGAAAAAGCCCGGCGCCTTGATCATGTTCGCTCTATTGAAACCATCGAAAAAAGAGCGATCCACGAAGTGACACGAAGGACCAGGCGTAACAGCTCCGGCGTATCGGAAGGGCCGCGGCCGGGCAAGGCGACGCGTACCCCCTCGAGGAGCAAGAGCGATTGGAAGGAGGGCCCACCCGGGAGCGCGAACGTCCCGCCGCATGCACTCCCGTTGCGTGCCGCTCGGTCTCCCTGCGATGGGGCAGCCGGCCACTGTGCCGGCGGGAAGGCCATGGGCTTGGCCGAAGCAGAGTTCCGGAGCCGTTGCCGGTCGAGCCGGGTGGAGGAGATGGCCGAGGCTATGCCAGGATCTGTGCGGGCGGGACGCCCGCGCTCCCGGGTGGACGTCTAGGCGCCGGCAGATTCAACCTGGCCCGGCGGCGGACCGAGGCCGGAGAGGCGGACCGTCACCGCTCCAGTCCAGCGGAAGCAGGGATTGTCGCCACAGTCCCGGCTCCAGCGACGGCCCTGCTGAAGGCGGCTTTCTTCCGAGCTGGTACCGGTCGCACAACTGGCGGATGAGATCGGAAATCCGCTCGCGATAGACCTTCAGTCTGCCCGGCGGGGGCCTATAGAGATCCCGGTATACCGGCACCAGCTCCGGAAATCGCTCCCGCAGAAAGGGCATCCAGACTTTCTCGATGGAGGAGGTGACAAACAGGACCCTGGCAGCCAGGTATCCCGCACCCAGGCGCTTGACGCTTCTCACCAGCGCCTCCAACTCTCCGGGACCGTCGGTAATTCGGGGAAGCACCGGCATCACCAGAACCCCTGTGCTCAGGCCGGCTTGCGACAGCTCCTTCAGGGCGAACAGCCTCCGCCGCGGCGTGGCTGCCCGCGGTTCCAAAGCCCTGGCCAATTGGGAGGAGAGGGTTGTGAGAGTGATATTGAGGTGCACCTCGTTGCGGGAGGCAATATCCTTCCACAATTCCAGGTCCCGCAGGACCAGGTCGGACTTGGTGGTCAGCGAGATTCGAAGCCCGCGCCACTCGGCCAGCCTCTCCAGAATCGCCCGCGTCAGCTTGAAGCGCCTCTCGGCGGGCTGATAGGGATCGGTGGCGGTGCCGATGGCAATGGGCCGGTCTCGCAGCCGGGAGGACAACAGGTCCTTCTCCAGGACGGAGTCCCCGTTGCGTTTGGCGTAGATTTCGGACTCGAACTGGCCGGCCTCTTCCCGGCCCATGTATTCGTGGGTATAGCGAGCGTAACAGTACTTGCAGCCGAACTCGCAGCCCCGGTAGGGATTGATGGTCCAGTAGAACGGCATTTCCGGGTTCGAGCAGCGGTTCAGCACCGATTTGACCTCGATGGACAAATAGCGTGCACGCCGCTTGCGCAGCAACGGGGTGCTCTCCGCCGCCAGCCGGGCGATCCCCACCAGTTTGCCGTGCTCCGTGACCATAATTATATATTCGCTTTTTATTCGCCCTTTGTCAAGCTTTTTTACCCTGCGGATAGGGGCAAAGATTCATTTACGGAGTGGAGAGACGGGAAGAGAGATATCCAAAAAGGAAAAAGACGAACCACGAATGGACACGAATGAACACCAATAGACTGATTGATGAGCCTCTTGCAAAATTCGGCAGCGGGACGTTTACCGGGAATGGCCACAAAAGGCACAAAAACACAATTTGTGCCTTTTGTGCTTTTTGTGGTTGGAAAGCATTTTTCACCAAGTCGTACCCGATATTGAGTATTCGTGTCTATTCGTGTTCATTTGTGGTTCTCTTTTGGTGGTTTCTCTTGACGACTGATAGGACGTTGCCAACCGAATCGACCGCACGGCAGGGCCGAGGCTCGACCAAGAACGTCCCGGACATGGCCTTGGGACCACCCGGTTTACAGCCTCGGCGATCTGGGCTAATCTGTCCGGGCCATGCCCTTCCTGAAAGCCTTGACCATTGCCGGCTCGGACTCGAGCGGCGGAGCCGGGATCCAGGCCGACCTGAAAACCTTTGCCGCCCTGGGGATTTACGGCACTTCGGCCATTACGGCGGTGACGGCTCAGAACTCTCTCCGCATCGATGCCCTGACCTGCCTATCGGCGAGCCTGGTGGTCTCGCAAATCCGGTCGGTTCTTACCGATATCGGGGTTGGGGCCGTCAAGACCGGGATGC
Source organism: Acidobacteriota bacterium (assembly GCA_009841055.1). GTDB lineage: Bacteria > Acidobacteriota > Terriglobia > Versatilivoradales > Versatilivoraceae > Versatilivorator. Next base: position 35,642 of record VXMN01000139.1, on the reverse strand, counting down.
TCGGCAGCCCGGACATCATCCGGGGCGTGGCCTCGTCTCTGAGCCGCTACCCCGGCATTCCGCTGGTGGTGGACCCGGTCATGGCAGCCACCAGCGGCTCCGTCCTCCTCGAGGAAGGCTCGCTGAAGGAACTGCGCGGCCAACTCCTGCCCCTGGCACGGATCGTCACTCCCAATCTGCCGGAAGCCGAGGCGCTGGTCGGGAGCCGATTGAGGGACGAATCCGATTGCATCCGCGCCGCCCGGGAAATCCATGCCATGGGTCCGGGATGGGTCGTGCTGAAAGGCGGGCATCGGCGGGATATCGAGTCGGGTCCGGAGGGCGACCGGCAGGTGGTCGACCTGGTCTACGACGGCAGCCGCGTTCACAGGGTCAGCGGTCCCTACCTGCAAGGCGGGCCCAAGCGAGGTACGGGATGCACTCTTTCGGCGGCCATCGCGGCCTTCCTGGCCAAAGGGCGCTCGGAGCTGGAAGCAATAGGCGCGGCCCGGGAGTACCTGAGCGGGGCCTGGCCATCCTCCGGTGAGGCAGGCCAAGCCGGTGGTCCACTGCACCATTTCCACGAATTCTGGCCAGAGTCCGGCGGTGGATAGGGGTGAGTGAAGTGTGAAGTGTGAAGTGTGAAGGACGAAGGGGGAAGGGTGGGGAGTCGGGAGCTGTCAGCGGAGGATTTCGGGAACAGGCAAGCACCTGTTCAAATCACTATCCACTAGTCACTGATCACTAATCACTCAGACGGCTTCCGCCGTCCGTCCCAGGTCGGCCAGCAGTTGATCCAGGACCGAGCCGATGCTGCCGGAGGCATTGACCGTGACCAGCATGTCCTTCCGGCGGTAGTAACCGAGAATGGGTTCGATCTCCAGGAGATATCCCCGAAAACGCCCCCGGACGACCTCGGGGCGGTCGTCGTCCCGGCGCTTCGTTTGGACCCCCGCGGGAGGGCGATTGCTATTGAGGTTGTAGGTCCGTCCCTCGGCGTCCACCACCCGGCCGGCCACACGGGACAGCACGTCTTCTTCGGTGATCTCGAAGAGAACCACTGCCGACAGACTCAGGAGGGAGTCCAACGCCTCGGCCTGAACCAGGGTACGGGGGTAGCCATCCAGAATATGCCCTTGATCGCCGCTTCTGCTGACGTATGATGCGAACAGGTCCAGGACGATGGGTTCGGGGACCAGCTTGCCCGCTTTGAGATAGACCTCGGTCTTCTTCCCCAGTTCCGTTCCCTTGCCCACCTCCATTCTCAGCATCTCCCCCAGGGAGAAGTGCTTGAGACCGAAGTGAGCCGCCAGGAGCTTCGACTGGGTTCCCTTGCCGCATCCCGGCGGGCCGAGAACAGCGATATTCATCGTGGTCGACCTCTTGAAATTCGGCCGGGAGGCCGAAGGCATCCGGCCTGGCGAGGGCCCGAAAGGCCGCTTGAGCAAGCGCTCAGTCTACCCCAAGCGGCCACCATTGCGGAACCCTTTTCCCTGCTCCGGACCGCTCACCGCTCAATGGGTGAGCGGCACTGCCGAAAGGAGCGGATCTTCCGACGTGAGTGTGCGGGCGGGAAGGCGGCCACCCCTGCGGTATTGAACTTGACAGCCGTCCGGGCGACAGCCACAATCGCCTCGGTTTCAGCGAGGACAGCCCAACCGAGCCATGCTCATCGGGCGGCGACTCCCCGAAAGCGGGCCCATTGATTTCGTGAAGATCCTCTCGATCACCGCAGGTGCAGCCGGCATGTATTGCGGCAGCTGCCTGAGAGACAATTCCCTGGCCGCGGAATTGACGCGGCTGGGGCACGACGTTACCCTCCTGCCCGTCTATACCCCCACCCTGACCGACGAACCCAACGTGAGCCAGGACCGGGTATTTTTCGGTGGGCTGAGCGTCTATCTCCAGCAACTCCACCCCCTCTTTCGGAAAACTCCCTGGCTCCTCGACAGGGTCTGGGATTCCCGGCCGGTGCTGAAGTTCTTCTCGGGACTGGGGGTCAAGACCGATCCCCGTCAACTGGGAGCCTTGACCCTTTCCATGCTGCAGGGGGAGTCAGGCCATCAGAAAAAGGAACTCCTCAAGCTGATCTCCTGGCTGCAGCAACAGCCTCCGCCCGATGTCATCGTTCTGCCCAACTCCCTGCTGATCGGACTGGCCGAGCCGCTACGGGCCGCGCTTCAGCGACCGGTGTGCTGCACCCTCCAGGGAGAAGACCTGTTTCTCAAGGGACTACCGGAGCCCTACCGCGGCCAGGCCCTGGATTCGATACGGCGACAGGTCCGATGGGTGGACGGATTCGCCCCGGTGAGCCGGTACTGCGCCGGCATCATGCAGGAGCTGCTGGGAATCGAACCGGACCGAATGCACCTGATACCGCTGGGAGTCCGGTCCGGGGACTATGGAAACCGGCGGTCGCCGCGGTCAGACACCTTTCGTGTCGGCTATCTGTCGCGAATCGCTCCGGAGAAGGGTTTGCACGAGCTGTGCCGGGCCTACCGGCGGCTGAAGCAGCTAAAGGACGTCGGTGCGACCCGGCTGGAGGTGGCGGGTTACCTGGGGCCGGAACACCGCGCCTATCTGCAGCAGATCCGCAAGCAGATCCGCCGGTGGGGACTGGAGGGAGAATTCTGCTATCATGGCTCCCTGGATCGCCCGGCCAAGTTGCGTTTCCTGGAGAACCTGGACGTGCTCTCGGTGCCGGCCACCCACGACGAGCACAAGGGGATACCCATCCTGGAAGCCATGGCCAGCGGCATTCCGGTGGTCCAACCCCGGCGCGGCGCCTTCACCGAGATGATCGAGAAGACTTCGGGGGGACTGCTCACCGATCCGGACCAGGAACACGGCCTGGCCGAAGGGCTCCATGCCGTCTATCGGGATCCGGGCCTGGCCGATCGCCTGGCCCACAACGGCCGGCAGGGAGTGCAGGATCACTACAGCCTGTCCCGCATGGCCGAAGCGGCGGTGGAGGCCTATCGAGCCATCGTGCAGCGAGCTTCCTGAAACAACTGCGGGCTATCCGCAAAAGCTTAAACAGAGTTATCCACGAAGACACACGAAGATTCACGAAGGGCCACGAAGGGGTTGGAGAATACTCAAGAGGGACCCGCCAACGGTCGGGAAGGGAGAGAAGATTTCCACCAAGGGCACTGAGGTTCTCCACAAAGGCGCACTCGGTCATCGAGCCGGTCCGCTGTCCGCTTCGTAGCGTTACGTCTTTCTTATCCTGTCCACCTGACCCATGCTCGAAGTCAGCCGGCTCTCCAAGGACTATCCGACGCCGCGGGGCCCGCTCCAACTGCTCGAGAACGTCTCGTTCTCCCTGAATCGGGGCGAAGCCGCCGCCATCATGGGACCCTCCGGCAGCGGCAAGAGCACCCTGCTCTATATTCTCGGGACGCTGGAGCCTCCGACCACCGGGGAGGTGGTGCTGGAGGGATGCCGTCCCTTCCAACTGGCGGAGCGGGAACTGGCCAGGTTCAGAAACCGCCACATCGGCTTCATCTTCCAGGACCACTGCCTGCTGCCCCAGTGTTCGGTGCTGGAGAACGTGCTGGCCCCGACCCTGATCGAGAATGCAGCCGAAGACTACCGGCAGCGGGCGCTGGAGCTGCTGGACCAGGTGGGCCTCAAGGATCGCATGGACCACCGTCCCGCCGAGCTGTCGGGAGGCGAGAAACAGCGGGCCGCCATGGCTCGCGCCATGATTCGAAACCCCTCGCTGCTGCTGTGCGACGAGCCGACCGGCAACCTGGACAGCCGCTCGTCGGCCTCGGTGGCCGACCTGCTGGTGGAGCAACACCGTCAGCACGGCTCCATTCTGCTGGTGGTGACCCACAGCCCGACCCTGGCCGCCCGCTTCCCGGTGCAGTACCGGTTGACCGACCGGCAGCTCCACAGAGCTTAGCCACGCAGGAAAACGACGAACCACAAATGGACACAAATGAACACCAATTAACGGAATGATGAATTGTCAATTGGGGGGTGGGCAAACCGATATTGAAAGAGGTATCTACGAATGACTCGAAATCATACCAGGGCAACAAGGTTGCAGAGCCATTTTGGTTCCTCTTATGGTTAAAGGAGGTCCAAGTGTATTTGTGTCTATTCGTGTTCATTCGTGGTTCGTCTTTGTTGACGATTGGGCGTTTTTCCTCGAATGACCCGTACGGCAGGGCGGGGTCCCGGCTAACCACTATCCACTAATCTGATCGCCCCCAGACATCCGCAGCATGGCTTCCATCCCCCTGACGCGACGCAGCCTGGCCCACTACCGGCGCACCCACCTGGCGGTGGTGGTGGGCGTGGCCGTAGCCGTGGCGGTCCTGACCGGTTCGCTGCTGGTTGGAGATTCCGTGCGCGGAAGCCTGAGGCGGCTGGCCCTGCAGAGGCTGGGGGCCGCCCACTGGGTGATTACCTCCAGCGTTTTCTTCAGGGAGGCCCTGGCCGGGGAGATGGCCGCCCATCCGGATTTCTCCCGGCAGTTCGGCGCCGTGTGCCCCCTCCTGGTTCAGGAGGGTTGGCTGACCCAGCCCGAGACAGGGCGGCGCGCCGCGGGGGTTTCGGTATACGGAGTGGATGAACGATTCTGGAGATTTCAGGGCGTGGAGCCCGATCCGGACTTCGGTTCCGGCCCGCGGTCGGGCCGTCGGGTCCTGCTCAGCCCGGAGGCCGCCAGAGACCTGGGGGCCGAGGCCGGCAGCCCGGTTCTGCTGCGGCTGGAGCAACCCTCCAATGTGCCCCGCGACTCCCTGCACGGCCGCCGCGACCGGGTGGGACGAACCCTGCGCCTTTCGGTCAGCGGCATCCTGGAACCTTCCCGCATGGGCGAGTTCTCGCTGAGCCCCCGGCAGGGTCCGGTACGGGCCGTTTTCGTCCCCTTGCGTCGCCTGCAGCGGGATCTGGAGGTGCCGAACCGAATCAACGCCCTGCTGGTCAGCCGAGCCGCGCCGGGCCGGCAGCCGGCCTCCGACCCGGCGCGGCCGGACCAACTGGCGGGGATCCTCCAGGACATCTATTCGCTGGAAGACACCGATCTGAAGCTCCGGGTTCTGGACCGGCAGGAGTGCCTGTCGGTCGAAACCGAGGGTACTCTCATCGGCGAGGGACTGGCCGTCCGGGTTCGCAATGCTGCAGAAACCCTGGGACTTCGCACCCGCTTCCTGTTCACCTACCTGGCCAACACCATCCGGACCGGCGGCCGCGAGATCCCCTATTCCCTGGTGACCGCACTCGACTTCCCATCCTTCGGCCTGCCGCCGACAGCACCCGGCGGCGAGCTGCCTCCGGTTGCGCTGAACCGGTGGGCCGCGCGGGACCTGCAGGCGCGCCCCGGCGATCTGCTGGAGATGGAATACTACCTCTGGGCCGAGCAGGGCCGGCTGTTGACCCGGTCCGCCAGGTTTCGTCTGAGCGAGGTGGTCCCCATGGAAGGCTCGCTGGCCGACAGGAACCTGGCTCCCGCCTACCCCGGCATCACCGAATCCAGGACCCTGGTGGATTGGGATCCTCCCTTTCCCATGGAGCTGGGACGCATTCGTCCTCGGGACGAAGACTACTGGGAGGAATACCGCACCACCCCGAAGGCCTTCATCCCCCTCGAAGTCGGCCAGGAACTGTGGCGGTCCCGTCATGGCCGCCTGTCCTCGATCCGGGTCTACCCCTCCGCCGAGGTCCCGGCCGCTGGACCGGAGACGCTCCAGGGCCTTCGCTCCCGCCTGGAATCGGAGCTCAAGCGCACCGCCGGTCCCGCCCAATTCGGATTCTCGCTGCGCGCGGTCGGAACTCAAGCCGAGCAGGCCTCGCGGGGAGTCACCGACTTCGGGCAGTATTTCGTCTACTTCAGCTTTTTCCTGGTGGTTTCGGCTCTGCTGCTCACCAGCCTCTTTTTCAAGCTGGGGGTGGAGCAGCGCGTCCAGGAGATCGGATTGCTTCGAGCCCTGGGGTTCGATCCTGCCGGTATCCGCCGCCTGTTTCTCAGGGAGGGAGCCCTGTTGGCGGGGCTGGGCACTCTGTTGGGCCTGGCGGGGGCTCTGGGCTACACCGCCCTGATCATGCTGGGACTGCGCACCTGGTGGGTGGATGCCGTGGGCACCACCCAGTTGAGGCTTCATGTCTCGGGACTTTCCTTGCTGGCCGGCGGGCTGGGAGGGATCCTGACCGCCCTGATCTGCATCGCCTGGAGTCTGAGGAGGATGGTGTCCATCAGTCCGCGCAGCCTGCTGACGGGTTCCTGGCTCTACGAGGAGGCGGGGGCGACGGCTGCCTCACCGGCATCCGGCAGGAAGAGCGGGAAGAGCGGCGGCATGGCGGCACGGTGGAGGCCCCGGGGCCGCCCGAGCAGCCCGGACCGGAGCCGATCCGCCCTCTTGTTGGCCGCTGCAGCCGTGGCTTTCCTGTTGGCCAGCCTGGCCGGCGGACTCAGCCAGGAGCTGGGTTTCTTCGCCTCCGGCACCCTCTGCCTGCTGGCCCTGCTCGCCTGGCAGTCGGGATGGCTGCGACGGACGCGACGTCCGATCCTGCAGCCCCAGAGTGGCTGGGCGGTGTCCCGGCTGGGATTCCGCAACGCCACCGTCCGACCGGGCCGCAGCCTGCTGTGCATCGCCCTGATCGCCTCGGCCACCTTCATCATCGTCACGGTCGAAGCCTTTCGCCGCACCGATCGTTCCAGCCCTCACGACCGCCAGTCGGGAACCGGAGGGTTTTCCCTGGTGGCGGAATCCCTGCTGCCCATCCAGGACGACCCCAACTCCCCTTCGGGCCGGGAGGCGCTGAACCTGTCTTCGGACGACACGCCCACCCTGGCCGACCTCGCCTTCAGCGCCTTCCGGCTGCGGCCGGGCGACGACGCCAGTTGCCTCAATCTCTATCAACCGTCCAGCCCCAGAATCCTGGGCGCTCCCGACTCCTTTCTCTCCCAGTCCCGATTCCGGTTTCAGGCCAGCCTTTCGAGCCCCCATGAGCTCGACAACCCCTGGCGGCTCCTGCACCAGGAGTTGCCCGGCGGCGCCATCCCCGTCATCGCCGATGCCAACTCGATGCAGTACGTCCTCCACCGCCAACTGGGAGAGGAACTGGTGCTCAACCCTCAGGGAGAGGCTCCCCTGCGCCTTCGCCTGGTGGGAGCCCTGCAGGACAGCCTGTTCCAGTCTGAGCTGATCATGTCGGAAAAGCACTTCCTCAGAGTCTTTCCGCGAATCGAGGGATTCCGTTTCTTTCTGATGGATACGCCCCCCGGAACCGGTGAGGAAGTTACGGCGACGCTGGAAGACCGGCTGTCCGACTACGGATTCGACGTGGTGCCCACGGCCGTGAGGCTGGCTGCCTTTCATCGGGTGAACAACACCTATCTCTCCACCTTCCAGGCCCTGGGCGGCATGGGGCTCCTGCTGGGCACCTTCGGCCTGGGCGTCGTGCTGCTGAGAAACGTATTGGAGCGACGCAGGGAATTCGCGCTGATGACGGCCGTGGGCTACCACTCCGGCCACCTGGCCCGGCTGGTGATCTCGGAGAACTTGCTTCTGCTCGGTTGGGGCCTGCTGTTCGGGGTCTTCTCGGCCGCGGTGGCCATCGTTCCCGCCTGGCGATCCACCGGAGGACACCTCAGTCTGACGGCCCTGGCATGGCTGTTGCTGGCGGTCCTGGCCGCCGGCCTCGTCTCATCGCTGGCCGCTGTCCGGGCGGTGACCCGCTCGCCCGTGGCGCCGGCCCTGCGGGCGGACTGATCCCTTCCCGCCGGGGCAACGGCCCGGCGGCGGCGCAACCGCGCGCCTGTGATACCATGCGGCCGGTAAACGGTGCGGCCGCGGCAGTCGAACCGACCACGCAACGGAAAGGAACCAAACATGAGCAATCAGTCGTTGTTCGACCTTTCGGGACGGGTGGCCCTGGTGACCGGGGGCAGCAAGGGTCTGGGCAAGGCCATGGCGCGGGGATTCGCCCGGGCCGGCGCCGACGTGGTCATCAGCAGCCGTCACCAGGACGAGCTGGACAGGGCCCTGGTGGAGATCCTGGAGGGAACCGACAGCAAGGGCCTGTCGCTGGTGGCGGACCTGACCCGGCGGGAGGAGGCCGAGGACCTGGCCCGCCGCACCCTGGATGCAATGGGCCGTGTGGATGTCCTGGTCAACAATGCCGGGTCCAATACTCCCTCGCTCATCGACGAGATCCGGGACGAGGACTGGGACCGGATCGTAGAACTGAACCTCAGTTCCTGCATGGTGCTGACCCGCGCCCTGGTCCCCCAGATGAAGGAACGCCGTTGGGGGAGGGTCATCCACATTTCCTCCATCATGGGGCTGGGAGGCAAGTCCACCCGCAACGTCTACAACGCCACCAAGCACGGGCTGATCGGTCTGTCCAAGGCCAACGCGCTGGACCTGGGTCCCTACAACGTTACCGTCAACTGCATCGCTCCCGGTCCCTTCTGGACCGATCTGCCGGCGTCGCTGCTCAACGAGGACCAGAAGGCCGTCTTCGCCCGTCGAACGGCGCTGGGGCGCTGGGGCGAGTCCGAAGAGCTCATCGGTCCGGCCCTGCTGCTGGCCACCGAGGCCGGCAGCTACATCACCGGAGAAACCCTGGTGGTCGACGGCGGGGTGATGATCAATACGCTCTGACCGGACTGAATGGCGGACGCCCTCCGGGACAAGCTGACCGGCTGATCCGCCAAAGCCGTCCCGTTCGCCGCCAGGGGGCTAAAACGGGGTGAACCCATCATGACCGATTTGTCCCGACGCTCGGTCCTGCGCAGGCTGGCCCAGGGAACCGCCTTCCTTTCGGCCGGCCTTCCCTCCCTTTCCGCCCTGTCCTCCAGGCTGGGAGCCGCTCCCAACCCTGAGGCCTATTGGGAGATGGTGCGGAGACAGTTCCCCTTTCAGGAAGCGCGGGTCCCCATGAACGCCGCCAACCTGTGCCCGGCTCCCCGGGTGGTCGCGGAAGCGGTCGTGGAACTCACCCAGGACATTGACGTCGACTGCTCCTTCAACAATCGCCGGAAGTTCAAGACCATGCTGGAACTCTCCCGCACGCAGGTCGCCGATCAACTGGGGGTGGACAGCGACGAGGTGGCCCTGGTTCGCAACACCAGCGAGGCCAACAACATCATCAACAACGGCCTTCCGCTCAAGGCGGGAGACGAGGTCCTGTTGTGGGGCCAGAACCACCCCACCAACAATGTGGCCTGGCAGGTGCGGGCCGCCCGCTTCCACTCAAGCGTCAGACGGGTCGAGACCCCCACCGAGCCCACCCGCATCGATCAACTGGTGGCGCCCTTCGAGGCGGCTCTGGGACCCCGAACCAGAGTCCTGGCCCTGACTCACGTTTCCAACGTCAGCGGGGTGCGGCTTCCGATCCGCGAACTCTGTGAACTGGCTCACCGGCGCAATATTCACGTGCATGTCGACGGCGCGCAGACCTGGGGAGCCTTCAACCTCAACCTGCGGGAGCTTCAGTGCGACTCCTTTGCAGCCAGCAGCCACAAGTGGTTTTGCGGCCCCAAGGAAGTCGGGCTGCTCTACGTCAAGCGGAGCCGCATTGCGGAGATCTGGCCCAGCCTGGTCTCTCCCGGCTGGGGGAGCGACGTGGAGCCGGACGTGAAGGGCGCCAGGAAGTTCGAGTCGTTCGGCCAGAGGGACGATGCTCGGCTGGCCGCGATCGCCACCACTGTCGATTTCCACCGCCGCATCGGCTTCGATCGAGTCGAGGCCCGGATCTTCGAGCTTGCCGGGACGCTCAAGGCGGGATTGAAGGCCGAGGGCTTCCGACTGGTCACGCCGGAGGACCCAACACTCAGCGGAGGGGTCTGTATCATCCAGGTACCGGCGGAAAAGCGCGGGGAAATACTTGACCGACTCTACACCCGGAACGGCATTGCCGGATCTACCGCTGGGGGCTTGCGCCTGTGCCCCCACATTTACAACACCATGGCCCACATCGATCGGGGCATTGGGGCCCTTCGGGAAATGCGCCCCATGATGGGTCAGGGGTGATTTTGGGGGACGGGGTGTTGAATTGTAGAGAAGAACGGCGTGTTTGGAGGGGTTGGGGAAGGGGCAGCGCGGTTCGGAGGGAAGTAGCTAATCCGTTGCTACCGGGATTGCTGTTCTGGAAAGGCTGTGCGTGACGGGACGGGTGCTGCCTATTCGCCGCATTCGCGGCTGGGTTGGTGCGGAACCGGAACGACCCCGGGTTGACACCCGGGGCTACCCTGAGCCGCAGCTTCGCAGCTCTATAAGGATGGCTTGTAAGGTGCGTCTTGCCAGGTTACCCACTCCAACCGCAGCTTCGCAGCTCTCGCCTCACCCACGATACTGCCGGGGTATGGGATTTTTTTGAATGTTCCTCGGACCTTGGCCTTGGGAGTCCGGTTAAACGCGGGTATGGGGCTCGCAAAAATTCATTGACGCGGGCCGATTGAAACCGCATGGCATGAGAAGTTCAGCCGCAATCGTTCTATCGATGATCCTGGTTTGGGGACTGAGTGGTTGTGCGGGCTCGCTTTCGGTTGGGCAGCCCACCTATATCGATCTGACCCATCCTTTTGACGAGCACACCATCTTCTGGCCCACCGAAGAGGGGTTTTCCCTGGAGCGGGCCTTCCACGGCGTCACTCCGGGAGGGTACTTCTATTCGGAACAGAGCATCCCCATCTTCGAGAACGTGGCCCGAATCGGCGAGCTGCCTCCCAGGGGTTTCACCATCCTGGCCCTTCCCATGAAAATCAAGGGCGGCAGCGGAGGCCCCCTGCGCATCCTGGCCCGCCTCGATCCCTGACCGACCCGCTGCACTTTACCGTCAACGTTCTTTCCGGGCCACCATCAGGTAGAGCTTGGGTTCGTCCCGATAGGCGATTACCTCCAGACCCAGGGGCTGGAGCAGCGATTGGAACTGGGTGCGTTGGGGGAGCGATTCGATGGCCAGGGGACTGGTCCGGCGGAGCTCCTCCACGAATGCCCTGCCCTCGGGATGGCTCACCACCATCCGGCCTCCTGGCCTGAGAATGCGGCTGAGGTTCCTGCAGGCTCGGGGTTTGTCGGCGATGTTTCCGAACATGGCGTTCAGAAAGGCGACGTCGACCGAGGCGTCTTGCAAGGGAAGATCGGCCACGTCCGAGTGAACGGTTTGGACTTGGGGGTGTTTGAGCTGCAACCGCTGCAGCATTTTCTCGGCGATGTCGCAGGCGACTATATGGGAGGGATTGAAGGACCGGATCAGGGGAATCAGAACTCCCACGCCGGTTCCGATATCCAGCACCACTTCGCCGGTGCCCAATTCGGCAGCACCGACCACCTCCGCCAGCCTTTCGATTACGGGCGCCGGCTGGGGCACATCGAAGTCCCCTACCCGTTCATTGAAGTATTCACGTTGAGAGGGAGCAGCCATGACAGGAACCCACCCCTCACTGCGCCGGCGGAAGCTCCACCACCTGCTCCTCGCCGTCCCGGCTTACCCGCAGTCGGACAGTCTGCCCCTCCATTCCGGCCAGCATGGATTGGAAAATGCCGACGCCGGTGACGGGGTTCGAATCGACGGCCAAAATGACATCTCCCCGCTTCAGACCGGCATTCTCACTGCCGCTGACGTCGGAGACCAGAACCCCATCCGTGCTGGACAGGCCAAGGGATGCGGCCAGTCCCTGGCTGATCTCCTGCACGGTGATTCCCCGAACGCTCTTGACCAGGGGCTCGCTCCCGTCTTCGGGCTCGCTCCGGTCTTTCAGATCCAGCGCCGTGTCCCCTTCCATCAGCGACCGGGCCACCAGGATGGGCTTGCCGAAGCGAAGGGCCAGGGCTATGGCGTCGCTGGGGCGGCTGTCCACTTCGAAATCCTTGCCGGCCGAGGTCAGGAAAATGCGGGCGTAGTAGGTTCCCTCCTTGAGCTCGCTGACCAGCACTTTCTCGAAGACCACTCCGGCCCCCTGAAGGATGGACTTCAACAGGTCATGGGTCAGGGGACGGGGAGCCGCCGCACCCTCCAGCTCCATGGCGATGGCCCGGGCTTCGAAGGGGCCTATCCAAATGGGAATCGCCCGCGTATCTCCCTTGTCCCGCAGGATGACCACCGGCATGTCGGTAGTACGGTCGAAGCCCACTCTCATGACCTCCACGACCACGGGTTCCTGATCCGCCTCCTCGGCCTGGCAGCCCATGATGCTCTGGCTCAGCAGCACCAGCAGGAGCAAGACGCGCCACACCCCCCGTTTCGCCCGCCACCCTCTGTCCCCGCCGTCGACAAACCCGTTCATGTTCAACCCCAGTCTGGTTGGCGCTTCCCAACGTAGCGATGCAACCGGATCCCGGCGGCAGTCTCGTCTAGATCGCTGTCCAGCCGCCGTCCACCAGCAATGTGTGCCCCGTGATCAGATCCGCGGCCGGGCTGGACAGAAAAACCACGGCTCCGGCAACGTCTTCCGGCTTCCCCAGGCGGCCGAGCGGAATGCGGCGCAGGACCTCACTGCTGAAGCTCTCGTCCTGAAACAGCTTCTCGGTCAACGGCGTCCGCACAAAAGTGGGTCCGACGGCGTTGACATTGATGTTCTGCTCGGCCCATTCGATCGCCAGCACACGGGTGAGATTGACTACCCCGGCCTTGCTGGAGCAGTAGGCCGCGCGGTTGTAATAGCCGATGACCCCGTTCTGGGAGGCGATGTTGACGATCTTGCCGGACTTTCTCCGAATCATCCCACGAGCCACCGCCTGGGAGCAAAAGAAAACCCCCTTGAGATTGACGGCCAACACCCGGTCCCAGTCCTGCTCCGTCACCTCCAGGGCGGGCTTGGAGATATTGATGCCCGCGTTGTTGACCAGAATATCGATCCCTCCGAACCGCTCGGTCGCTTTCTCGACCATGCGTTCGATGCTCTTGAGCGAGGTCACGTTCAGGGACACCGCCAGGCACTCCCTGCCCAGGTCCCGGATCCCTTTTCCGGTTTGACGCGCGTTCCCCATCCTGCCCGGCAGGTCGGTCACCACCAGGTCGGCTCCGGCCTGAGCCAGGGCCAGGGCGATGCTGCGTCCCAACCCCGATCCCGCACCGGTCACCAGGGCCACCCGGCCGTCAACCCGCATCGAGGGCAGGGGTGCGTCGTGAGCAGCCATCGATCTACCTCCAGCTCGAGAAGTGTGAAGGGTGAAGTTTGAAGTTTGAAGAGCTATTTGATCGGCACGCGTAGCATCGTGTCGGTTTCGGCGCAGGCCTTCAAATTAGCGCAACCAGCCCGTCAGGCGATTGACTGTTCCCGACACCCTCGGCTGATCACCCTCCAGTCCTCACTCCCCACTCTTCACTCCCCACTCTCCACTCTCCACTCCTCACTCTCCACTCTCCACCCTTCAAACTTCAAACTTCACACTTCAAACTTCACTCTCCACTCTTCACTAAAGTCAGGCCCTGCACGGATGACTTCGGCGGCCGGGGAAAGCAGTAAGCCAGCAGCCCCGCCAGGGCCAGTCCGACCAGAAACGGCAGGGGGACCACCCACACGAAGGAGAGGCTCTTTTCCATGCCGAACCACTCCTTCCCGAAACAGATGAAGAGGCTCGCCAGCGTCCCGGCCAGAAAACCCAGCAGGGCCGCCTGTTTGCCGGCCCGGCGAAACAGGATGCCGGCAAAGAACAGCACCCCCAGGGGCCCCACGAAAATATGGTTCAGCCGTCCGGTGAGCTCGACCAGGTTCCAGTCGGTGCGGGTGGCCATCACGGCGGTGCCGATCGCGGTGGCGATTCCCACCAGCCCCGCCAGCAGCGACACCGCCCGGTCGGCCCACAGGGTCCGCACCTGGGCCTTGAAGAGTCCGAATCTCTGAAAGAAGTCGGAGACCACCACTCCCGAGATGGAGTTGATGCCGGAACTCAAGCTGGACATGGCGGCCGCCAGCAGCGCCGCCAGCAGCAGCCCCGAAACCCCGGCCGGCAGCTCTTCCACGATGAATATCGGCATCACCCGATCGGCCCTGGCTGCAATCTCTTCCTGAAAGGCCTGAACCGGCGCAGTCGACTGGCTGGCATAGAAGGCGAACAGCGACAATCCGCAGAACAGCAGCGCCAGCATCACTGCAAAATTGAAGCCGGCGAACATCCACACGCTCTTGCGCGCGGCCGACAGATCGGGGCAGCTCAGATAGCGCTGTACCGCCACCTGGTCCCCTCCCAGGGTGCAGATGTTCCAGAAGAAATTACCCATGACGATGCCGACCACGGTGATGCGAACGGTCAGGTCCCAACTGAAGGTCTGAATTTCGGTCCTCCCCGCCTCGGAGAAGGTCTGCCACCAGGTCGCCGGACCGCTCCCCAGCGAGAAACCGATCAGCACCGGAATGGCCAGGGCGCCGCCCAGCAGTATCATCAACTGCAGGTTGTCGGTCCAGACCACCGTGCGCAGACCGCCGGCAGTGGTATAGAAGGTGGTCACCAGGCCTGTGGCAATGATGGTGAAGTAGAGGTCCCAACCGGTGATCTCGGCCACGGCGAAACTGCAGGTGTAGATGATCAGTCCCATCCAGATGATGGTCCGCAGCACGAAGAGAAAGGAGGCCAGGCTTCGAAAGCTAACGTCGAAGCGCTTTTCCAGGTACTCGTAGACGCTGGTGATGGGAAGTCGCCGCAGCACCGGTATCAGAACGCGGTTGGCCACCGGGACGAACAGAGGCATGGCGATGATTCCGGACAGGTAGGCGATGCCGTAGCGCATCATCTCGCCGGGCACCGACAGGAAGGTGATGGTGGAGAGCAGGGTGGCCATCATGCTGCCGCCCAGCAGCATCCAGTGCATGCTGCGGCCCCCCAGCAGATATTCCTCCCTGGAGGTCTGGCGGCGGGAGAAATAGATGCCGATCCCCGACAGCAACGCCATGTAGACGACCACCACCACCAGGTCCAGTGTCGTCAGTTGCATCGTTCGCCCTTTCGGTCGCGCCTCGGCCGCGCATCGTTCAAACTGTCAGATTTGCCTGGCGCGGGCTTCGGCATGGACCTCCCGAATCCGACCGACCAACTCGCGGGCGCGGTGCCGCACCATGCCCGAGATCTCGGAGCAGATCAGAAAGGAGAATCCTCGATCGATCCAGAAGCCGGCCTGCTCCAGGGTTCCCACCACCATGCCGCAGTTCTTGCCCATGTCCCGGGCCTGGCGCCACACCCGTTCGATGGCCGCCACAACCTCGGGATGATCCATATGGCTCCAGCGGCCCATGTTCAGCGAAAGATCGTAGGGGCCCAGCATGGCCGCATCGATCCAGTCGTGGGGGATCAGCGAGGCCATGTCGTCGATCCCGGCCGGGCTTTCGAACTGGGTCGTGATGAACAGGCTGGACTCCACTTCATCCCAACCCGGCCGGTCCAGGCCACGATTGGCGAAAATGGAGGGTCCGCCGGGGCCTCTGCGCCCCTTGGGGGGAATGAACGCCGCCTCGCGAATGGCCCGGATCTGGTCTTGACTCTCCGTCCAGGGAATCATCAGGCCGGCCGCGCCCATGTCCATGTATTTCCGGATCAGGTGATAGAGGGCAGCTTCGGGACGAATCAAGAGCGGGAAATCGAGCAGCCGCGCGGTCCGGCAAAGCTCCTCGGCGGTGCGCAGGTCGGCCGAGCTGTGCTCCATGTCCAGCACGGCGAAATCCAGGCCTTCGGACTTGAAGATCTCCAGGTATCCCGCCCAGTGATCGAAGGTCAACAGAATTCCCAGAGTCAGCTCTCTTTGGTGAACTTTGGATTTCAAACGGGTGGCCAGCAAGGGTCCTCCTTGGTGTTCAGGACTTTGAGACAAGCTGCGGTGAGGTGGCGCCAGCCCGGGACGATTCCGGGGGCCGCCGGAACGGCGCCGGTCCGGCAGTCCCCTGCGGAGCCGGGCGGATTCCGTAACCGAAGGCAGGCTGAAAAGGCCGTATTCTACCGAGTTTGTCCGGCGACATTCCAGTGAAATACAATGTTGGGAACGATTGAGAGATCCTGTACACTGAGGACCCTTTCGAGGAGGTGACCATGGCCGTGCTGGAACAATTTTCCCTCAAGGGCCGGATCGCTCTGGTGACCGCCGGAGCCGGTCCCCAATTCGGCAGCAGCCTGTCGGAAGGCCTGGCCGAAGCCGGAGCCACGGTCATCACGGCCTCCCGCTCCCTGCAGCGCAACCTGGACTTCGCCCAGGGGCTGAAGGAGCGGGGCTACGACGCCCACGGCATGCAGGTCGACATCTGCGAGACCGACTCCATTCAGCGCCTGCACGACCGCATCCTGGAGCAGTTCGGCCGCCTCGACATCCTGGTCAACAGCGCCCTGGCCAGGGTGGGCGGCGGCTTCGAAACCCAGACCTCGGAGGACTGGCTGGAGAGCGCCAAGGGAGACATGGTGGGTCTGTTCACCATCTGCAGGGCCTTCGTACCGGACATGGTCCGGCAGAAGCGGGGTTCGATCATCAACATCTCCAGCATCTACGGCGTGGTGGCCAACGATCCCAGCCTCTATGAAGGCACCGACATGCTGCAGGCGCCGACCTACAACTTCGTCAAGGCGGGCATGATCAACTTCACCCGCCACATCGCCAACTACTACGGGAAACAGGGGGTGCGGGCCAACTGCATCTCCCCCGGAGGCTACTTCAACCACCAGCCCAAGCCCTTTCTCGACAATTACACCAAGCGGGTTCCCATCGGGCGCCTGCTCGACAACGAGGACATCAAGGGAGCGGTGGTCTTCCTGGCCTCCGACGCTTCGGCCTACGTCACCGGAATCAACCTCATGCTGGACGGAGGCTGGACCACCCTGTAGCCCACCCGTCCATCCCCACGGAAATGCCCATGACCCTGGAAAAATCCGCCCGCTGGTTTGAAGACAACAAAGAATTTCTGGCCGGAGGGGTCAGCAGCGACGTGCGCAAGGCCGAGCTCCCCCATCCCCTCTACTTCGAGTCGGGCTCGGGAAGCCGGATCCGCGACGTGGACGGCAACGAGTACATCGACTATGTCCTGGGACAGGGGCCGCTGCTGCTGGGCCACAGTCCCCGACAGGTTCTGGAGGCTGTCCACCGGCAGTTGGACCGGGGCCTGGTCTTCGCCGGTCAACACGAGGCCGAGGTCGAACTGGCCCGGCTTCTGATCCGGGCGATTCCCTGCGCCGAGCGGGTCCGGTTCAACAGCACCGGCTCCGAGGCCGTGATCACGGCCCTTCGGGCGGCTCGGGCCTACCGGGGGCGCAACCTGGTGGTCAAGTTCGAGGGGCAATGGCACGGCTGGTACGACAGTCTCTTCGTCTCGACGGCTCCGGGAGCCGATCAGCGGGGCGACCGCAGCAGCCCCGACCCGGTCCTGCCCAGCAAGGGCCAGGTGGCCAACGCCGCCGACAACCTGATCATCATGCCCTGGAACGACCTGGAGCTGCTGGAGGACCTGTTCGCCCGGCGCGGCAGCGAGATTGCCGCCATCCTGACCGAGCCGGTGATGTGCAACTCGGGGAGCCTCATGCCTCGTCCCGGCTTCCTGGAGGGGTTGCGCAGCCTCTGCGACCGCTATGAGTCCGTCCTGATCTTCGACGAAGTGATTACCGGGTTCCGCCTGGCCCTGGGAGGGGCCCAGGAGATCTTCGGCGTTACCCCCGACCTGGCCACCTACGCCAAGGGCATCGCCAGCGGATTCACCTTGAGCGCCGTGGTGGGCAAGGCCGAGTTCATGGACCTGATCTCCAGCGGCCAGGTGGTGCACGCCGGCACTTACAACAGCAATCCGGTGGTCATCGCCGCCGGCCTGGCCACCCTTCAGACCCTCACCGGAGACCGGGAAGCCGTCTATTCCCACCTCAACCGCCTGGGTGGCCGCTTGCGCGAAGGACTGGCGGAGCGGCTGCGAATCGCTGAAGTCCCTGCCCTGGTGGGCGGCCTGGGACCGGTGGTGCAGGTCAGCCTCACCGACCGGGAGGCCCTCCACGACTACCGCGAATGGGCCACCCGCGACGACCGCACCTACCAGCAGTTGGTCACCGACCTGGTCTACAAGGGAATCCGCACCACCGGCCGGGGCACCTGGTACGTCTCCACCGCCCACACCGACGCCGACCTGGACCAGACGCTGGATGCTTTTGCGCAGGTTCTGCCCGAGCCCAGCGCGGGGATGGCCTTTTGATTCTCCGCCTGATAGTCATTATTGTGGCGCCGCGTTTGCTCCCTCCGGCTCGATTGCGGGCTGCGTTTGATTGGAGAGGCATTGCGTTCCCGTACGGGTGCTTCCTATTCGCAGCATTCGCGGCTGGGTGGGTGCTGAACCCATACGACCCCGGGCTGCCGCCCGGGGCTACCCTGAGCCGCAGCTACGCAGCTCTGTAAGGATGGCCCGTAGGTGACGTCTCGCCGGGTAACCCACGTCAACCGCTGCATTCGCAGCTCTCCCCGAACCCACAACACTGCAAGAGGAAACGTGCTTTTCTATTTAGAAAATGCCCCTGTCACGAGCCCGGGGCGAGCTATCGGGAAACGTCGCGTGGGGAAGTCACCGACCTGGTCTACAAGGGGATCCGCACCACCGGCCGGGGAACCTGGTACGTCTCCACCGCCCACACCGACGCCGACCTGGACCAGACGCTGAAAGCTCTCATGGAGGTTCTGCCCGAGCCCAGCGCTGGACCGGCCCATTGATCCCCCACCCGGAAAAATATTCCAATAAATAAGCACGTTTCCCCTTGCAGTGTTGTGGGTTAGGGAAGAGCTGCGAAGCTGCGGTTGCCGTGGGTAGGCCACGCTAACGCCGGCGACAAGCCATCCTTATAGAGCTGCGAAGCTGCGGCTCAGGGTAGCCCCGGATGGCAACCCGGGGTCGTCTGGGCCCGCTCCAACCCAGCCGCGAATGCGGCGCATAGAGAGCACCCACCCCCACTCAGAATCTCCCCTCCAGCCTCAGGAAATCGGCGGGCTGGGTGGTATTTCCCTCCAGGGCCAGATCGGCCAGGACCTCTCCCATCACGGGCGCGAACTTGAACCCGTGGCCGGAAAATCCTGCCCCGAACAGCACCTGCTCGTATCGAGGATGGCGGTCGAGGATGAAGTGGCCGTCGGGGGTCATGGTGTAGAGGCAGGTCCTGGCGGCCAGCATCTGGTCCAGCGGGGGACGGCGGGAGTCCAGCAGGCCCGGGACAAACCGGGCGATATCCCGCACCAGGGGGTCCAGGTCGGCTTCGGATGGCGGAGGAACCTGCACGGGAAATTCCGACAGGGGGTCGCCCTTCTCGTGATAGGCGATCTTGACGCCGGCGCCGGCGATCTCGGGAAAACCATAGAAGCCGCCGGGAGCAAAGACGAAGATGGGGGCCGCGCCGGGCCGGAACCATTCCGGCCGGTGAGGTCTGAACCAGGTCAGCACCTGCCGCCGCGCCACCAGTGGCAGCTTCAAGGCCTTCAGGATGGCGCCGCTCCAGGCCCCGGCGGCGACCACCAGCCGCTTGGCCCGGATACGTTCTGCGCGGGTACTTACCTGAACCTCCCGCCCCTCGACCGACCACCCCTGGACTTCCTGGTCGAGCCGCAGCTCGGCTCCCAGGCGGCGGGCTCCCTGCAGAGCGCAGCCCAGGGCGGCCGCCACGTCGATCAGACCGGCCCGGGCGTCCAGCAGTCCCGTAAAGTTCTCCGGGGGATTCAAGGCGGGAAAGCGCCGCCGGACCTCATCCGCCGACAGGACCTGAACCGGCAATCCGTGAACCTCGGCGCTTTGCTGGACTCCGTCGACCAGCGGGCTGTCGGGCTCTCCCAGGCTCAGCACCCCCGTCCAGGTCAGCAGGTCGGGGCGGCTCTCTTCGGCAAGACGCTCCCAGTGCTCCAGGGCCCGCTTCATCAGCGGCACGTAATCGGGATGTTCCGTGTAGATGGTGCGAAAGGCCCGGGTCTCGCCTCCGTGGCTGCCCTTCTCATGGGGAGGGGAGAACCGGTCGAAGCCGATCACCGAGGCTCCCCGTCCGGCCAGTTCCAGGGCGGTGAAGCTTCCGATCGCCCCCAGACCGATAATGGCCACGTCGTAACCTGGCATGCTCGCTGTCTTTTCGGCTCCCGGCTTTCTTGGCGCTAGCTGAAGGTCACTCGTTGGCCCAGTCCCTTGGCCAGCGCCTGCTCGTAAATGCTGGCGGCCACGGTGGTGTCCTGGACGCCCAGCCCGATCCCGTCAAAGAGGGTGATCTCGTCCCGGCCGCGGCGGCCCTCCACCTGGCCCAGGATCACCTGCCCCAGGCTGCCGGCGTAGCAGTCCTTTCCCAGGATGCCCCGCTCCACCGCCTGGCTGGCCTCGCCCCGCTGCAGACAGTGCTCCACCTTGTCGGCAAAGAGTCGGCAGCGCGGCAACAGCTCCGGCTCGCACTCGATCTTGGTGTGCAGGTCGGCCCCCATGCAGGAGAGGTGGGTCCCCTCCCTTACCCATTCGCTCCGCACGATCGGCTGGGTGCTGTTGGTGGCCGTGCAGATCACGTCGGCCTCCCGGCAGGCTCGTTCGGCACCGGTCACCTCGATGGGGGCCGGCGTCTCCGCGGCCAGGTCCGCGGCCAGCCGCTCGGCCTGCTCTTGCCGGATATCGAAGAGCAGGATGCTCCGGAAGGGCCGCACTCGGCTCAGGGCACGCACGCACTGGCGCCCCAGTTGGCCCGAGCCGATGACCGCCAGCACGGCGGCGTCCCGGCGGGCCAGACGGTTGGCGGCCACGGCCGCGGCAGCCGCCGTGCGGTACATGGTCGCCAGCACCGATTCCACGATCAGCAGCAGCTCGCCGGTGTCCGGATCGTAGAGGTTCATGGTGCTGAAGATGGTAGGCAGCCCCCGCTCGACGTTGCCCTTGCGCTCCTGCCCCATCTTCATGGAGAACTTGTGGGTGGCCTTGGTGTAGCCGGTCAGGCAGGCGGCGATGCCCCCGGGCAGATCCACGATGCACTTGGGGGGAAGCAGGTCCTCTCCCTTTTCGAAACGGGCCAGGCACTCTTCGATGGCCGGCACGATTTCCTGCAGGTCGATCTGCGCCGCCACTTCCCCGCGGGTCAGAACGATTGTTTCTCTAGCCATGGAATCATCCTTTCAAAGGCAGCCTCGATCCGCTCCAGCGAGGTGGCGTAGCTCAACCGCAGGCCGTTGCGGCAGGATTCCCCGAAGGTGTCTCCCGGGATGGCGCAGACCCGGATCTCCTGCAGCATCCTGAGCGTGAACCCGGACCCGTCTTCCCCGGCGGGCAGCGAAGGCATGATGTAGAAGGCGCCTTGCGGCCGGTAGCCCTGCAGGTGGCGGCACTGCTCCAGCAGCTCCACGATGCGGTCCCGGCGCTTGCGGTACTCGCCGACCATGCGATCGACGCAGCTCTGGTCACCCTGCAGAGCGGCCACCGAGGCCCACTGTCCCGGCGTGTTCCCCACCGTGGTGGTATAGGTGTGATAACGCCTCAAGGTCTGGAGGTTCTTGCGGCTGGAGATCAGCCAGCCCACCCGCATGCCCGGCATGCTGTAGGTCTTGGAAACACTGCTGGCCACGATCAGGTGGTCCAGGTCCACGTCGCAGTTCAGGACGCTGGAGGATTCCATCTCGTCCAGGACCAGGCGGTCGTAGACCTCGTCGCTGATCACGGTAATCCCCCGCCTGGCGGCGGCCTGACAGATGGCCTCCAGAGTCGAGGCAGGATAGACGGTGCCGGTGGGATTGCCGGGGGAGTTGAGGATGACGGCGCAGGTCCGGGGGCGCATGGCGTCGATCACTTCCTGGGGATCCACCTGGTAGCCCTGCTCGGCAGTGGTGACGATGCGCCGGACGCTGCCTCCGGCCAGACCCACCAGCGGCTGGAAGAGCACGAAGCTGGGCTCGATGGCGATCACCTCGCGCCCCGGCGCGGCCAGGCTGGTAACTGCCAGGAAGATGGCCTCCCCGGCGCCGGTGGTTTCCAGCAGGTTCTCCTCCACCAGCTTCCGGCCGCTGACTCTTCCATAGATTCTCGCCAGGGCCGACAGAAGCTCCGGCAGGCCGGCATCCAGGGTGTAGTGGGTCTTGTCCTGGCGCAGGGCCTCCACGTGGGCCTCGACGATGTGCGGGGGCGTGGGAAAATCGGGCTGCCCGATGGAGAGGTGGATGACGTCCTCCATGGTGGCCGCCAGGTTGAACATCCGGCGAATTCCCGAAACCGGCAGCGCCGACAGCGCAGGATTCCATTGGAGGGATGGAGTCATGGATTGATGGAAGTATCCTGGAAGTGTGTGGGTTAGCGCTGCCTCAGCAAGAGCGTTCGCCCATCGCTGGGCGTTTCGTTCTGTAGCTCAGGGGGGCTTGATGGGCACTCCCGGGAGCGCGGGCGTCTCGCCCGCATTCTCTCCCTGCCAGCTTCGCTTCCCCGTCAGTGCCTCCGATTCAGCTAACTGAAATGGCCGCTCGAATCAGCCCGCCCCAGAATGCCCCAAGCCGTCCCCCAAGTCGAGCCTTTTTGGATTGGGGCTGTTGCTCGGGATTTGGTCCGGGGCATGGTTGGCGTGGTTGGCGAGAGGCGTGTCCGGCCAGGGGAGGCGGAAACAAAGTCAGGAGGGGGTCTCCCCTGTTAGGGTCCCGGTATGCGATCCATGACGAAGTCCTCGATGCGGAGGGTCTTGGAGAACCAACCCAGGTTCCTGGTCTCGACACGAACCAGCTTGGCTCCCCGCAGCCAGCTTGCATCGATGGGGAAAGTCTCTGACGGTAATTCGAAAGACAGAGCTGGCCGTCTGACCTCCAGCACCTGGTAGATGTCCGAGAACAGCAAGTGGCTGGAAAGAGAGTCGAGGCCAAAGTCTCTTTGGCCGAAAAGCGCTTCTTTCCTTGAGGAGTTGACCAGGAAGTACCGTACGGTCTTCCAGTCATCCAGCGTGAGTTTGTGGGAGGACTCACTGAGGTGAACGATCCAGGCGTCATTTTGAGAGGTGACGGCAAGGATTGCTGCATGGTCGGAGCCTCGATCATAACGAACACCGGGTTCCAACCGCATCCTTGTAATTGCGTCTCTCTGAACCAGAAAATGCATCTCTGCCTCATAGACTAATTCGTCACCTGAATAACGGTTATGTATCTCCTGGCTGATCCATATCAGTTCCAGATGAGGTTTCCCCTCAAATTGCCCGGAATTCAGGAAATCCACGCCTCCAAGCGACTTTGACAGCAATGAGGCCTTCTTCGTGTCCAAGTCCCGCTCACGGTAACGCTGAAATCGCGGCGACCGATCACGGCGAGCGTATGAAGTACCACCCTGATACTGGTCCAGGGCTTCGCCGGATTTCGAGAAGAGGCTCACGGTGAACCGTCCCGGCAATGCCGCCAGGCCCGCGGGTAGATTGTCCAACACGACTCCCCCTTGCAGTATCCGCCTTTCTTCACGTCCAGGTTTGTGCCAACGACGAAACTTGAGACTCTTTTCCTGGATTCGGGCCGTGACCTGTTCCGGGTCCAGGATTCCCTCGGCCAGAGGATACTCGTCCGGCCAAAAGTCCCACGTCCAGAAGGTCATGAACAGCAGTACCCCGGGAAACACCGACGAGGCGAGGATCATGCTCTTTCCCGTCCGCCGGGTCAGATACTGATGGCACACAACAACCAGGGCCACTACAAGAAGGAACAGCAAGAACCCGATCAAACCTGAAAAATAGAGGGAGTCGTCCCATCTGATCCGCCTGACCACTTTGACCGTTTCGGCGATGGCCTGCATCAATGCATTTTGGGGGGGGTTGAAAGACATAGGGGTCCAGCCAGCGCAGGAGCTGCAAAGACGTGTATTGAACCAGCAGCAGGCCAATAGCCCCGAGGATGCCGAGAAAAATCATACGAGCAAGGTCACGGGTCAAACCCGCCAGCATCATGAGCAGTGCCAGCACCAGGCACTGAAATAGCAAAATCTGTGGAATGGAGCGGACCGTGTCGTACAGCGTGACTCCATGGAGAAGGAGGAGCAGAACTTCGGTGAGAAAAGCGGGGAGAATCACCGTTAATGCCAGGAAGAGAGACTTGCCGGCCAGGAGCCGCTTCCCGGAGATGGGACGGCTCAACCAGAAGGCGGTGCTGCCTACCGTCGAGTCCTGCTGCACTAATTGAGAAGCGATCAATACCAATAGGCCAATCTTCAGCAATGCGACCAGCCATGCCAGCAGGCTGATGGAGAATTCGAGCATCATATCGGCCGGAGGTGGTTGATGAGGAAGACGCGCAAAGGTTGAGATCAAGAATCCTTGCAGGATGACCAGTGCCCACCAGCCGACGAGTGGGAGAAGGAGGTGCAAACGACGAAAGTCCTTGCCGACCATGTGAAGCGTCAGGTTCATTCTTGCTCCTCACACCCTGTCCCTGACACGAGCACACCGCATCAGAGTCAGACAGGCAGCCCTCAGTGCCATCGGATCTACTCACCAGGTCTTGAGCCCCGGCGGGTCCGCTCTGAGAACTCCTGGTGGCCTTCTTCTCCAGGCTGCAATGCTGCAGCCGCCGGGTGGGCAATTCGTTCCATGACGAAGCCTTCCAGTTGGATCGATTTGGAGAACCAACCCAAGTCCCTGGTCTCGACTCGGATCAGCTCGGCCCCTTGAAACCAGCCGGGATCGATTGGAGGACCGTCCCTTGGTGGGTCGAACTGGAGTTTCAATCGCCTGACCGCCAGCATCGGGAAGATAAACGACAGAAGAGGAGGGCTGGACATGGAGTCGCTATCCGTGCTGTACCACAAGTCCAGGAGGGCTTGCCCTCTGGACGTGTTGATCAAAAGGTACACGACATCTTTGCGGCCGTCTCCCATGAGCTTGTGGGTAGACTCGCTGATGAGAACGGTCAGCCCCCCACGATAGGACTCGTCAACTGACAGGATCTCAACCCGGTCGGAGCCTCGTTCAAAGCGATATCCTTTTTCCAGCCGCATGGTTGTGATTTCGTCTTTCTGCACCAGGTAGTCCACCTCGGCGGAATAGACGGTCCTGACACCCTTGTAACGCTCATACAGGTCGTCACTGATGGCAAACAGCTCCGGAGGCCCGTCCCCCCACATCTGTCCACCGTCAAGGAATTCGACATCCCCCAGGGTCTGACCGAGAGACTCGGCCTTCTCCCTGGTCAATCGTCGATCAGGTCCAAAGGGGAACGTAGCCATGAACGCATACGAACCATGACTGACATGGCGGGCCAGGGATTCTCCCGACGGAAGAACGAGATTCGCAGAGACCTGAGCCGGGAGCACAACGACACCCGGTGGAAAATCGTCCAGGGCTATATCTCCTCTGAGGAGCATCTTTTTTTCTCCGGCCAGGTCAAAGACCGGAAGCGATTCCGTCACTGGAGCGAAGACCAGGCTCTTTCCCTCAATCCTGGTCGTAACCTGTGTCGGATCGAGGATCCCGGAATCGGATCCGGATTCCGTCTCCCAAATATGTCTGCTCCAGAACCCCATGGATAGCAGCGCAACCAAAACTCCCGAAAAGAAAAGTGCTCTGCTGAGCATCGTTCGCCTGGTCAGATACTGGTGCGCGACGACGGCCCCGGAAGTCCCAACCAGGACCAGAAGAATGCCTATCAGGAATGAGCTATAGCTGGGAGGGGGAATCGGCATTGTGAGAGGGACGTCGTCGTTCTCGACGGTGACTGTTCCCGACACAGCGGTGAACAGATACGACAAGATAAACCAGAGCAGGGGCAGCGCCACCAGGGCAATTACCCCCAGGAAAATCAGTCTCGGCAGGTTGGAAGTCACGGATGCCAGCATCATCGCCACGGCAACCGGCAGGATCTGCAGAAAGACGATCTGGGGAATGGAGCGGAGAATGTCTTCCGGGATGACTCCACGAACAGACAGCAGCAGGATTTCCACGACAAGGACCGGAAGGACCACAGCCACCAGCAGGAAAATCAACTTGCTTCCCAGCAAACGCTTTGCGGCAATCGGGCGGCTCAGCCAGAAGGCGGTGCTTCCTACGGTGGAGTCCTTCTGCACCAATTGCGAGACGATCACGGTCAAAAGGCAGACCTTCAGGATCGCCAGCGGCCACGACAAGGAGGACAGGGACATAATCCCTCTCCATTCACCCGGAGCATGCTGTGGGAATGCCCCGATCAATACGGCCTGCAGGATGACGAGGCCCGACCACAAGCTCAGATAGAGCCGCAGGTAGCGAAAGTCGTTGGCAATGAGGTGAAGAGTCAGGTTCATTGGCGTTCCCCACCGTCCTGCAACCGGCGGATCAGGACTAAAGACCGCGAGATGGCAATACCAAGATTGGACTTACGCTCCCAGCCTTCAGCCCGAGCACATCCTGCCTCCCAATCTCCTGTTCAACTCTCATTCCCGGGCTGTGATAATGCAGCAGGAGGTCGGGCGATGCGTCTTAGGACGAGGTCCTCCAGGCGGATGGACTTGGAGAACCAACCCAGATCCGTTGTTTCAACCCGAATCAGCTCGGCACCGTCCATCCAGGCCGGGTCGAGGGGAGGCCCCCCAAACAATGATGGACCGAAATTCAGCAGCCCCTGTCCAACCTTCAGCATCGGGAAGACCAATGACAGCAGGGGGGGAGTCCGAAGGGAGCTACCTGCCGGACGGCCCTTCCAGCCGATCATCGCTTCCCGCCGGGACGGGTTGATCAAGAGATAGGTGATGACGTTTCGGTCGTCCACAAGGAGCCTGTGGGTAAACTCCATGAAGCGGATGGACAAGCCGTTGTGATCGAGTCGTTCACTTGCGGGGATCTCAAATTGAAAGGTGTTTGACCCGTCCGAATAGTATCGGTCAATCGATAGGATCTCCACCTGGTCCGAGCCTCGATGGTAACGAGCCCCCTTTTCCAACCGTATGGTGGCGATTTCGTCCCTTTGGACCAGAAAATCCACCTGGGCCGAATATTGCAATCTGTCCTCTCCATAACGCTCATAGAGATCCTTGCTGATCTCAAACAGCTCCGGAGGTCCTTCCCCCGACAAACTCTCACCGTCCAGGAATGCGACATCGTCCAACGCCTGACCGAGCAATTCGGCTCTATCCTCGTCAAGCAGTCGACCGGAAGAATGAATGGGTTTCATGGCCTGGAACGCATAGAAGCTGCGACTGACATGGTGGGCCAGGGATTCTCCGGAGGGCAGGAGGAGGCTGGCGGAGATCTGAGCCGGGAGCACAACCACGCCCGGAGGCAGATTGTCCAGCGCTATGCTGCCTTTGAGGAGCAGCCCTTTTTTCCCTGCCGGGTCGAAGTCCGGACGAGACGTTGTGACTGGAGCCATGATCAGACTCTTTTTCTCGATCCAGGCCGCGACCCGGGTCGGATCCAGAATCCCCGTGTCGAGTTTGGGCGCCGTTGCCCGCCAATCCGGGTTCCAGAATCCCATGGACATCAACGCAAGGGAGAGGGCCGAGAAGAGGAGGATCCTGCTGCGTAACGTCCGTCGCGTCAGATACTGATGGACAACGACGATCGCGGCTATTCCCAGAAGGACCGGAAGCATGCCCATCACGTGCAGACTGAAACTGGGAGTGGGAACAGGCATCACAACGGGAAGGTCTTGGCCCGGAAATTGCAGAGTGCTCAGGACCAGGGAAAAAGACATGGAAAAAAGCTGAAACAAGATGAACCAAAGCGGCGGCAGGGCGACCAGCGCAGTGATCCCAAAGAAGATCTGTCGGGGAAGGCTGGTGGTTAAAACCGTCAGCATCGTTAGAACGACGATCGTGAACAGGGTCAGAAGGACGATCTGCGGAATGGAGCGGACGGTATCCTCCAGGGCGACGCCACGGACCAGGAGCAAAACGACCTGCACCAGAAGGTCCGGAAGCAAGACAACCAAGGCCAGGAAGAGGGACTTGCTCGCCAGCAGCCGACCCTTGGAAAAGGGGCGGCTCAACCAGAAGGCAGTGGTGCCTGTGGTGGCATCCTTCCGTACCGCCTCCGATACGATCAGCGTCAACATACAGAGCTTGAGTACTGCGACCAGCAACCCCAGGAAAGACGGGCTGAATAGCCACATCCCTTCGGCGGAAAACAATTGGGCGTAAGATCCCATCAAGACGGCCTGCAAGATCAACAGAGCCCACCACACGCTCAGATAAGACCGCAGGTAGCGAAAGTCGTTGGCAATGAGGTGTCGCGTCAGGTTCATTTCCCGCTTCTTATTCGTACAGCCGATACGTTCGGGCCAGCGCCATGAAGATGGCCTTCAGGGACATTGGACGCACCGTCAAGTCCTTGAGACCCGGCAGAGAGCTCCGAATGGCCTGGTCGCCGGCTTCCTCCCGGTAGCGGCTGTCCACGAACCGAACCACCTGCCCCGCCCTCTCCGCCAGCAGCCAGGAATCGGGCAGGGTCTCCGGCATTTCCCGGCCCGGCTCCAGGGTGGCCTCGCACTGACGGAAGCGGGCCTGCAGCGAGGCGGTGGTCTCCGCCAGCCGTTTCTCGCCCTTGTCGATCACGCCCACCCAGTCGGCCAGGCGCTCCACCTCGTCGATGTCGTGGGAGGCCACCAGAATGGTCCATTGGCTGCGGCCGCTCAACTCCAGCAAGCCCCGAATGAACTCGTCCCGCACCAGCGCGTCCAGGCCGGTAAAGGGCTCGTCCAGGATGACCAGCTCGGGCCGGTAGGAGAGCGAGGAAAGCAGCGAGGCCTTGACCTTCATGCCCCGGGAAAAGGTCTTGATCTTCCGGTTCAGGGGCAGCTCGAACTGGCGGATCAGTTGCCGGCACAAATCCGGGTCCCAGGTGGGATACATGGGGCGGCAGTAGTCGATCAACTGCTGGACCGTCATCCATTCCAGCATTTGCTGGTTCTCGGAAACGTAGCCGATCCTGGCCAGTTGGGCCGGACTCAGCCGCAGCGAATCGACGCCCATCATCTGCGCCGTGCCGCTGGTGGGGCGGATCATGTTCATCAGCATTTTGATTACGGTGGTCTTGCCGGCTCCGTTGGGTCCCAGCAAGGCGAAGACGCTTCCCTCGGGGACCTGCAGCGACAGGTTGCGCACGGCCATCGTCTTGCCGAATCGCCGCGTCAGTTCCTGGGTCTCAATGATGGCGTTCATTTCGAGCCTTCCTTGCCGGGGTTCTCCCGGGCGTTGACCGAAACTTCCGAAAGGCCGTTCCAGTGGTCCTGAACGGCTTCCAGGACTCGATCCAGAGTCAGCGAGAGCCTTCTGGCCTCCACCACCAGCGCTTCCGCTTCATGGTCCAGCAGCGCGGAGCGCTCCCTTGGAGAGGCCTCCGGCAGGCGGGCCACCATGGTACCGACTCCCGGCTTGACCTCCAGCAGTCCCTGGTCCACCAGGCGCGTCACCACCTTCTGGGCCGTATTGGGATTGATCCGCAGTTCCTGGCTCAGCTTGCGGACCGAAGGGAAACGGTCTCCCGGAAGCAACTGGCCGGAGATGATGGCCTTCTGGACGGCGTAGACCAGTTGCTGGTAGATCGACAGGCCCGTTCGGAACTGTACGGTGAATGGCAACATATGTGTACTATGAATACTAGTACACATGATGTCAACGAATATTTTGGAAAGACCTGCGCATTTTCGTAACGAGGACGACGGGAATCCGCGGGAGGCTGCTATCTGTTCCGGATGTTCGAGGTCAACGAGGGTACCGGCCGCCGCTTCCCCGGTCTGCGCTTGCGCAGCGCTGACTTGTCCCAGTGGCAGGTTTTTCGGGGTTGTCCCCATGTCGGCTATAATTAACAAGTAGAATGTTCTCATCCTAAAGCTCAACGACCGTCCGGACAGCGGCAAACCGCCTTGGGCCTGAGATTCGGGAAACCCAATGGGGCCGGATCCGTGGCGGCAGGCTCGGCCATGCGGAGGCGTGATGAAACCGAAACGACCGACAATCCGGCAGGTCACCCTGCTCCTCACGCTGGCGATGGGGACGCTATCGGTGCCGGCCCCTCCGGGTGCCCATGCGGCTGCCGACGAACGCGCAAGCTGCGACCAATGGAACACCGAAGAGTTTTTCCGGGTCGCCGCCGTCGAGGACGTAAATGCATGTATGAAGCAGGTCTCAGACCCCACTGGAGCCGACCAGTATGGACAGACCGCGCTGCACACCGCGGCCCGCCACAGCCCCGACCCTGGCGTCATTACGGCTATGGTAAAGGCCGGCGCCGACCCCGGCGCGCCGGACGAGCAGGGATGGACGCCCTTGGGAGTGGCGGCATCCTTCAACGCCAATCCTGAAGTGATTTCAGCCCTGATCGGCGCCGGCGCCGATCCCAAGGCGCAGGAAAGGCGGGGATTGGTCCCGCTGGAGGCGGCGGCATCCTTCAACCCTAATCCTGAAATTATGTCAGCCCTGATAGACGCCGGCGCCGATCCCAAGGCGCGGGGAGCCGGTCCTTATGGCCGGGTTCCGTTGGAAAGAGCGGCCATGTCCAACGTCAATCCCGCCATCATCACCGTTCTACTAAAGGCCGGCGCCGACCCCAACGAGGGAGGCAACCACGGCTCCACGCCCCTGCATTGGGCCGCCCAGCGCAACCCCAACCTCGAAGTCCTGACCCGGTTGCTGAAGGCCGGGGCCGATCCCAACGCGCGGGATGAATCCGGTCACACGCCTCTGTTCATGGTGGGCAGTTACGGAAACCACTATGCAGAGGTCATTGCCACCCTGGTGAAGGCGGGAGCCGATCCCAACGCGCGGAATGAAGACGGGCAGACTCCCCTGCACCAGATAGCTCCGACCTGTACCCATCCTGAAACGGTGACGGCCCTGATCGAGGCGGGAGCCGATCCCAA
Source organism: Acidobacteriota bacterium (assembly GCA_009841055.1). Lineage (GTDB taxonomy): Bacteria > Acidobacteriota > Terriglobia > Versatilivoradales > Versatilivoraceae > Versatilivorator. The sequence continues at coordinate 4,973 of VXMN01000139.1, read as the reverse complement.
TGCGCGCGACGAAGATGGCGATACTCCGCTGCACAGGGCCGCTTTTCATAGTACCGACCCCGGAATCCTGAAAGCACTGTTGGAGAAGGGGGCTGATGCCAAGGCACGGGATGAGGATGGCGCGACTCCCCTGCACAAAGCAGCCGGCTACAACAAGAATCCAGCCATCATCTCTGTTCTGCTCGAGGCGGGAGCCGACCCAAGAGCCAAGGATGAATTGGGCGAGACACCCCTGCACGAGGCAGCCCAGTCCAACGGCAATCCCGACGTGATCACCGTGTTGCTGGAGGCAGGGGCCGATCCGCGGGTGAAAGACGAGCTAGGCCGGACGCCGGTGAGCCTTCTGGAAGAAAACGACCAGCTCAAGGACACCGACATCTCCGGCCGCTTGAACCAAGGTCAGTGATCGTTGCCCGGACTTGCCTGCGAATCGGGAGAAATCATGAAGCGTAAAGGGAATGGGCCACGGCGGGTTGTCCTGATGCTCATCGGCACCGTCGCAGGGTTTACGGTCATACCGGCGACGCCTGGATGGACCTCGGAAAAAGACACCGGTCAAGACTGCACTCATTGGAATACACCCGAATTCTTCAAGACGGCTTCGCTCGAGGACGTCACCACCTGTCTCCAAAACGGCGCCGATCCCAAGGCCCGGGATGAAGACGGCGAGACACCATTGCACCACATCGCCCGTGGTATCGCCAATTCCTCCATGGTCTCCGCGCTGGTTCAGGCAGGCGCCGACCCCAATGCTCGGGCAAGTCGCGGTTGGACTCCCTTGCATGGAGCCGCCTTGTCCGCCGCCAACATGGAAACCGGCAGTCCCGACATCATCCCGGCACTGATCGATGCAGGCGCCGATCCCAACGCTCGGGATTCAAGTGGGGAGACTCCTCTGTTCAAGGCTGCCTGGTACGGCGCCAGGAATCCCGCCGTCATCGCTGCACTGGTGGAGGCCGGCGCCGATCCCGGGGTCCGGGATGAAGACGGGAAGACGCCCCTGCACACGGCGGCCTCGGCCGCCAGCACGCCTGCAATCGTCACAGCTCTATTGAAAGCCGGGGTAGACCCCAAAGCCCAGGATGAGGACGGTTCTACCGCACTGCACCGTGCGGCCATGCTCAACCAGAACGTCGAATTCATCGCCGTCCTGGCAAAGGCGGGCGCCGACCCCGATGCGCGGGATGAGAACGGTGCGACTCCCCTGCACCAGGCGGCCGGATTCAACGACAATTCCCGGCTCATCGCCGAACTGATCCGGGCGGGTGCCAACCCCAATGCCAAGGACCAATATGGAAACTCTCCCCTGCATGAGGCTGCCAGAGCTTATTCCCTAAGACCCGACAGGATCGAAGATCCAACCGAGAGGCTGTCCAAACACTTTCTGCGCGATTTCAGGGACCATCCCGAGAGGATCGCGGAGACCTTGGAGATGTTGGAAGATCCATCCGCCCTCGCCCAACTCAGGGATCCCTCCTACTTTTTCGCACTGGCCAAAGTATTTTCGGATCCGGCCATCGCCAAGTCCACCGATGATCCTCAGATCGTCTCCAGGTTGACCCAGGCGGGCAGGGACGCGACCGAGGCCAAGGCAGCTGCTAATCTTGCCAAGATCGCTGAGCTCCTCAAAGGGGGAGCCGATCCCAACGCCGGGACAGAAGGCGGCGGGACTCCACTCCATTCGGCAGCCGCGTCCAACACCAATCCCGCCGTGATCGCCGCCCTGGTCAAGGCCGGCGCCTATCCCGAGGCCACGAACAGAAACGGCTTCACTCCCCTGCATGCGGCAGCCATGTCCAACACCAATCCGGAAATCCTGGCTGCTTTGGTCAAGGAGGGCATCACCCTCAATGTCCAGGCACGGGGCAGCCGCGGCAGAACCGTCCTGCACTGGGCCGCCAGGTCCAACACCAGTCCTGACGTTCTTGCTTTCCTGCTCGAGCAAGGGGCCGACCTGAAACTGCAGGACGAGCTCGGTTGGACTCCCCTGCACTTGGCGGCCGGATCCAACAGCAATCCGGAGGTCATCAATGTCCTGATCGAGCGGGGCGCAGATCCGAATGCTCAAGACAAACATGGCAACACTTCCCTCCACCTGGCAGCCAGACTCAGCGAAAATCCCGAGATCATCGGCGCCTTGCTGGAGGCCGGCGCCGACCTCGACGCACCCGAGCCCGCTCGCGGCCGGACCCCCCTGCACCTCGCCGCTGATTCCAATTTCGATCCGAAAATTGTGTCGTTTCTTCTGGAGGCGGGGGCGAACCCCAAGTCTCAGGACAAGGATGGCAAGACGCCGTTGGACCTCGCCGAGGACAACCCCGGGCTCATGGGGACCGCGGCCTATCGGAAGTTGAAGGCGGCGCAGTGAAGGCTGGTGGGTGTTCCTATGTCGAGGAGGGCTGTCGGAACAGCGGGCGTCCCGACCGAGGAGGAGTTACCTGAAACAAACGAAAAAGAGTGATCCACGAAGGGCCAGGAACGGCCACCAAGCGTGACGGCTGTGCCGCGTCGGCAGGGCTGCGGCCCGGCAGGCCGGCGCCTGCCCCCTCGAGGAGCAAGAGTGATGGGAGGAGGCGCCCCCCTAAAGTCATCGCCGCTCTGGTAAAGGCAGGCGCCAACCCGAATGCCGGGGACAACCCCCTCAGGGCAGGAACCGGTCCAGCCCCTCCGAGCAGCGCTTCATCCGCTTGAAGGCCTCGATCATGTCCGTGATGTCGTGGCCGGGGCAGACCATGCGGAAGCCCTCGGCGGCCCGCTCTTCCGCTTCGCTGGGGCTGTTGGTGACGTATCCCGCCGCCACCCCGGTCTCCCCGGAAGCCTTCAACACCTCCCGCACCAGCGCCTCGGCCTCCTCCGAGGGCCTGAACTCCCGGGTCGGTTGCCCGCCCAGGGATTCGGCCCCCACCGCCCGCTCCAGGTCGTAGGGACCGATCAGGACGCAGTCCACGTCCGGCACCGCCATCATCTCCCTCACGTTCCGGACCCCGCGCGGCGTCTCCACCATCACCACCGTCAGGATCTGGTCGTTGGCGTTCTCGGTGTAATCGAAGTAGCTGTGGCCGGCATGGTAGGCCGTCCGCAGCCCGGTGGCCGAGCGGTTTCCCCTGGGCGGGAACTTGGCGGCCCGCACGATGCTTTCGCACTGCTCGGCCGTCTCAACCATGGGGATGATGACCCCCAGCGCCCCCAGGTCCAGCACCCTCCCGATCCAGGCCGGATCGGGTCCCAGCGGCCGCACCAGCGGAACCGTGTCCCTGTGGACGAAGGGCGCCATGGAGGCGTTGATGCTCGACTCCGACCAGGCCCCGTGCTGCCAGTCGATCCACACGAAGTCGAATCCGTGCTGGACCGCCTCCTCGGCGATTTCGGGTGAGGGATAGTAGAGGGAGGGGCCGGAAATGATGCCCCCTTCAAGCAGCTTCTTGCGAGCCAGATTAACTCTCATCGACCTTGCCTTTCTTTGAAATCCATGTCCCTTGTTGTCTTTCCCGGTGGCCCTTTACGCATCCCTTTCGAGCCTTTTCCAACCCCTTGGAGTCCCTTTGCGATTAATCTGTTGAACCCCTTCCCGACCTTTGGCGAATTCCTCTTGAGCTTCCTCCAACCCCTTCGTGGCCCTTTGTCGTCCTTCGTGGCCCTTCGTGGATCAGCAGCTCACACCCTTGCCCTCCGACCCGAACACGGCCAGGCGATCCTCGTCTCCGGTTTCCCGGCTGTCGGACGACACGTAGTGGTACTGCACGGCCCAGCGCTGCCGGTCGGTGCGGTTGGCTGGAGTGCCGTGCGGCAAGAGCGCGTCAAACAACAGACAGCCGCCGGCCCTCATGGGAATCGCCACCCGGGGAAGCCGCGCCACCTCGCTGTCGCAGATCTGCCAGTCACGCCTCATGAAGTGCACCCGGGGGCCTTGTCGATGTCCCCCTTCGACCACCTGCATGCAGCCGTTTTCGGGAGTGGCCCGGTCCAGCGCGATCCAGACGCCCACGATCCGGGTGGTTTGCGTGAGGTTGAAGTAGGCGCGATCCTGGTGCCACGGCTTCTCCCGGCCGCCGGGAGGCTTGATCAGCGCCATATCCTGGTAGAGCCCCGGCTTACCTCCCAGAATCCGGCCGACCACCCGCATGAGAGCGGGATCCTCCGCCACGGCCTTGAGGGCAGGGTTCTCCTCCCGGGTGAAGCCCATGAACTTGCGAACAAAACGCATTCGGGTTGCCGGTTCGAGCGGCGGCAAGTGGTTGTCCGTGTGCCCCAGGGCCAGATCGACGAATCGCCGGCCTTTGGGCGCGGCAACCGACTTCCCCTTCAGAGCCGGCAACTGCTGCCTGACGGCACCCTCGAAATAGACCGACTCGCAATCCGGCCGCGGGCTGGTCCCCAATCGATAGAGCTCCTGCCTGGCCGCCTCCACCCGGGCCATCGAAAAAGCCTGGTGAACCACCAGGTACCCGCGTTGCCGAAAGCGGGCCAACTCCTCCTCACTGACGGATTCGAAACCGGTGATTCCCTCGGCCACCGTCTGGTATCGGTAAAGCTCGGGATCGTAATCGGGTATTTCGGGCTCCAGGACCACTCGGAGATCGGTACTGTTCATGAAACCGTTCCTTAGTTTGCCGACGAAGGGCTGACACTCAACCTAACCGACAGGACTCCACCACCAGCCTCTCCAGCTCGCCCCGGTTGGGGACGCAGCCGATTCCCGGCCCCGGCAGGGCCCGGATCCGCCCGGGAGCCGAAAGCTCGATTTCCGGAACGGAAAGGTCTTTCCGGTAGAAGCGGCTGGAGGGGAAGATATCGGCGGGATAGCCGATGTTGGCGAGGGTGGCCAGGGCAATGCAGTGACAGGCCCCCACCGCCGATTCCAGCATCCCTCCCACCCAGCACGGAATCCCGCCCTTAGAGGCGTCGCGCAGGATTTTAACCGCCGGTGTAAATACACCGACGCGGGCGGGCGTGAGGTTGATACCACCGCCGGC
>VXMN01000137.1 GCA_009841055.1 Acidobacteriota bacterium | reverse complement strand
GTCCAGGCCGAAACACTCGAAGGCTCCGGCCTCGGCCAGGGCTTCCAGCTTGTCCCGGTGGAGCCGGCTTCGCCGGGCCAGGTCCGGCAGGTTGCGGAAGGGAGCCTGCCGGGCCGCTTCCGCCAGCCTTTGCCAGTCTTCCCTCCCCAGCCCCTTGACGTAGCGCCGCCCCATGCGGACCGCGAATTCGGCAGGTTTCCCCGGAACTCCCTCGATTTCGACCAGGCTGCAGTCCCAATGGCTGTCGAGAATGCTGACCGGAAGCACCTCGATTCCGTGGATGCGGGCATCGTTGACGATGGTGTCGGCCGAGTAGAACCCCATGGGCTGGGCATTCAGCAGGGCGCAGACAAACTCGGCCGGGTAGTGGCATTTGAGGTAGGCGGTGGCATAGGCGATATGGGCGAAGCTGGCGGCATGGCTCTCGGGGAAGCCGTACTCGCCGAATCCACGGATCTGCTGGAAGACGCGCTCGGCAAACTCCTGCTGGATCCCCTTGGCCACCATGCGGGTGACCAAGCGCTGCCGGTGCCGCTCGATCCGTCCTGAACGCCGCCAGGCCGCCATGTCCCGCCGGAGCTGGTCGGCTTCTCCGGGAGAGTAGTCGGCGGCCACCATGGCCAGTTGCATCACCTGTTCCTGGAACAGGGGGATGCCCAGGGTCTTCTTCAGGACGGGAACGAGACAGGGGTGGGGGTAGGCGACCTCCTCCTGGCCATTGCGCCGCCGCAGATAGGGATGGACCATGCCGCCGGTGATGGGTCCGGGGCGCACGATGCTGATCTCGATCACCAGGTCGTAGTAGCTGCGCGGCTTGAGGCGCCCCAGCATGGCCATCTGGGCGCGGCTCTCGATCTGAAACACCCCCACCGTGTCGCTGCGGCAGATCATTTCAAAGGTCGAGGGGTCCCCCTTGGGAATGGTCACCAGGGACAGTTCCTTTTGCCGGTGCCGATGCAGGAGATCGAAGCAGAGGTGCAGGTGGGTGAGGGCCCCCAGCCCCAGCAGGTCTACCTTGAACAGGCCCGCCTGATCCACGTCTTCCTTGTCCCACTGAATGACCGTCCTCCCCTGCATGGAGGCGTTCTCGATTGGCACCAGGTCGTGGACGGGCCGGTGGCCCAGCAGAAAGCCCCCGGGATGGATGGAGAGGTGGCGCGGGAAGTCCTGGATCTCTTCCACCAGAGGGATCAGATGGCGCAGGGCCGGGTTCCCGGGATCGAGTCCGGCCTGCCGGATGAACTCGTCGCTCCAGTGATCGTGGGACACCAGCTTGGCCAGGCGATCCAGGCTGGTGGCCGCAACCCCCAGCACCTTGCCCACTTCGCGGATGGCGGACCGATGCCGGTAACGGACCACGTTGGCCACCATGGCGGCACGGTCGCGCCCATAGGTCTCGTACACATGCTGGATCACCTCTTCCCGCCGGTCGTGCTCGATGTCCAGGTCGATATCCGGGGGCTCGGCTCTCTCCCTGGAGAGAAAACGCTCGAAGAGCAGATCCACCTGGGTCGGGTCCACGCTGGTGATGCCCAGGGCAAAGCAGACCGCCGAATTGGCGGCCGACCCTCGCCCCTGGCAGAGGATGTTCCGGCGGCGGCAGTACTCGACGATCTCGTGCATGGTCAGGAAGTAGCCTTCGTACTCCAGCTCCCGGATGAGATCGAGCTCCTTCCGCAGTTGTGGCATCAGGCCGTGGAACTTTTTGCCCAGGCGGCGGGCGGCTCCCTCGAAGGTCCGGTCGCGCAGGTGCTGGCTGGAGGTCTTTCCTTCCGGCAGAGGTTCCAGGGGATAGCGGTAGCGCAGCTCCTGCAGCGAAAAGGAACAGCGGCCGGCAACCTCGCGGGTCCGGCGGACCGACTCCGGATCGTCGCTGAAGAGACGCGCCAGCTCCTGGGGGCTCTTCAGGGCATGCTGGTCGTTGGGACGGATGAGCCGACCGGCCGTGGTCAGGGTCGCTCCTTCCCGGATACAGGTCAGAACGTCCTGCAGTCGGCGTCGTTGGGGAGAGTGGTAGAGAATCTCCACGGCAGCTACGGTAGGGAGCCTGAACCGCCCCGCCAGCCTTCGCAGTTTCATTTCCCGCGAGACTGCCTCCGCCTGGCGGTGCCGGGCCAGAATCAGGTAGAGGCAGTCTCCGAATGCCGCTTTGAACTGCTCCAGAAGGGGTTCGGAGGAGGCTTCCGGAGAAGCCTCGAGGTCGGGCGAGCCGGCCCACAGGGCAATCAGACCGCGGCTGCGACCACACACTGCCTGCGCGTCCAGCCTGCACTTTCCCTTGGAGGAACGCAGATGCCCGTCGGTCAGCAGCCGGCACAGGTTGCGGTAACCTTCCTCGTTCCGGGCCAGCAGCAGGACCTCGGCCCCCTCCCGGAGGCTGATCTGCGACCCCGCGATCAGGTGGATGCCCTGCCGGCGGGCGCGGACATGAGCCCTGACCATCCCGTACACCCCGTGGCGGTCGGTGAGGGCCAGAGCGGGAATACCGTTTTGCCGGCAGGCGTCGACCAGCTCCTCGGGATGGCTGGCTCCTTCCAGAAAGGAGTAGTTGCTCTTGCACCAGAGGGGAACGTAGGGTTGAGGGCAGGGGTCGGTCCAGTCATGGTTCGCGTTCACTCCATGCGGCCCTGGGAGTACCAGCGACGTTCTTGCGGATCGTAATAGGCCCACAGGATCTCTCCCCGCTTGGTGTTGACGAACCGATAGTCTCTTCGAATTTCCCGATTCCACCATCCTCCACTGATCAGGTATCCGAGCAGAGGCCGCATATCCGGCGGTTTCTTCCAGTCGAGAGGTTTGGGCCGGACATGGGTGCGCCGCACCAGCGGGCGGATGGGGACCGGCCGGAGAATGGCCGGAATGAGTCTCCGCAAGGGGCGCCACTCCCAGCGGGCTTCCGGCAGATGCGCCGGTTTGAGCCGGGCCGAAAGCACCGAATCGGGCCCGAACTCGGCCCGAACCCGGGCCAGGGCGCGCAGGGCCGCTTCGTTGTTGCGGCGGGGGGCCTGCAGCAGCAGATTCCGCGTCCTGGCGGAGGTGCGGACGGCTTCCACCTCCAGGGACAGTTCCAGCGGAGGAGCGCACCAGGAGACTCTCTCCAGGCGCAAGCGGACCAGGTCCAGCAGGACCGGGACTTCCAGGGTGGGCCGGGCCGGCTGGATGCGGTGGCGGTGACAGGTTCCGTTCTCCAGCCGAAGCTGCAACCGGAGGGCTGCCGCCGCCTGGTATCTTTCGGCCGCCGCCCTCAACAGGGGGTCCAGCAACTGCTTGATCCGGAAAAGCAGTCTCTGGGCGTTGGGGTCGGGCTCGTCCAGGTCCATGCAGGCGCGGAGGGTCTCGGGGATGCTTCGGGGCTGGAGCGGCAGCGACAGCTCGCCGGAGGCAAGGCGGTAGAGGTTCCAGGCCTGCTCGCCAAGGTGGCTTTGGATGCCGGCTTCGGGAAGCCCCAGCAGGTCTTCCAGGGTGTGAATCGCCAGTTTCTCCAGGCGGTCGCGCAACCTGGGATCGAGTTGCAGATGCAGCAGGCTCACCCGGCGGCTTCGAGTCTGCTCCACTTCAAGAGAGGGAAGCACGGTCACCAGTCTCTCCGCCTTGGCCAGGGCATAGCTGCCGAAACGGCTGAAGCCGATGACGATGCTGGCTGGAAACTCCAGCCGGGAGAGGTGGAGGTCGATTTTCCGGGCCCAGTCCTCGAGAGATCCGTAGAGCTTGTCGAGTCCGCCGGCGTCGGCCCAGAAAACTCCGGGTTCTTTCTCACAGGGCTCAACCCGGGGACTGAAGCGGTCCAGCAGTTGATGGACCTGCCGCACGGCCTCCCGGATTTCCCGCTCCGAAACCGTCCCGGCACACAAGTCCCGGTCCAGCGAAAGGGCGGAGGCGTAGCGCATCCCCGACCGGATGCCGGCCTGACCGGCTGGGGCGTTCACCCACAGGAGGGGACTTTGAGGTTTCTCCTGCTCTACCACGGCCACCGGCCGCTGCTTCCACTCCGGGTGCCTCCTCAACAGCAGTTGCAGAGGCAGCGCCCGGATGTTAATGCAGGCCGTCCGGTCCACGGCAGATCTCGGTGTGGCGCCAACCCGGTCCATGGCGTCTGTCCTTCAGGAATTCGATGTCGACCTGGAAGCGGTCGGTTTCCAGGCGCCGGCAGGAGGTTTGCCCTCTCAGAGAGACCAGCGATCCCAGAGAAGGAGCGTTCCCGGCTTTGGAGGTCAGGCAGAGAACGGCGGTGTCGTGGGCCCGCGCCTGCTGGACCAGGCGTGCCTGCAGCGGGATGGAAATGGTGGGATTGGAGTTCAGATCCATCACGATCAAGCCGAAGGCCCCCGACCTCAGAAGCCGGTCCGCCGAGCGAGCCGCCGCCTGGGCGCCAGGCACGCGAACCACCACCAGGGCATTCAGGTCCACACCGTTATCAGCGGCATCCGGGGGAAAGAAGGTGTCCGGCGTGGCTGCAATCCAGGCTACCGGCTCACCCTCCATCTGTGCGTCCAGCACCAGGCGGAAGGCAGCCGTCAGCAGGGCCGATCCGGGAATGGAGGAAAGTTCGCACAGACGTCCGGCCAATTGCATCCGCGACCAGAGCGGTGTTTCTCCTCGGGGTTCTGCTGCCGCTCCCTTGAGTCGGGACCGCAAGTCCCCTGAGATACTGGCCTGCAGGGCTGACATGTATGCTCCTGGGGCTGGTTTGGCCGCCCGCCAGTTTGGACGCCA
>VXMN01000354.1 GCA_009841055.1 Acidobacteriota bacterium | reverse complement strand
CCATAACTCTTCACGCTTCAAACTTCTCACTTCAAACTTCTCACTTCAAACTTCTCACTTCAAACTTCAAACTTCCCTAGGTATTCTAGACCGGCCATGGCTCGAACCTCTTCGCCGGACTACCGCCGGATTCCGGCAGTGGACAGGATTGTCGACAGTCCCGAGGCAGCGGAACTCGCCAGCCGCTCCAGCCGCCCCTTCGTCACCTTCCTGGTCCGCAGGGTCCTGGATAACCTGCGCCGGGAGCTGGCGGAGAGCCCCGAAAAGGAGTGGCCGGCCCCGGACCTGGAGAAACGCATTCACGAGTCCCTGAAGCAGGAGTTTCACTCCTGGGCCTGTCCCAGCCTGAAGAAGGTCATCAACGCCACCGGCGTAATTCTGCACACCAACCTGGGACGGGCGCCGGTGGGGGATGCCGCCCGCAGGCAGTTGGAGGAAGTCGCCTCCAACTACTCCAACCTTGAATTCGACCTGGCCCGCGGCAGCCGGGGCAAGCGAGACGTCATCGCCGGACGCCTGCTGGAAACGATCCTGGATTGCCCGCGGGCACTGGTGGTCAACAACAACGCGGCGGCCGTGTTCCTCATTCTCAACTCGCTGGCCGAGGGGGGCGAGGTCCTCATTTCCCGGGGAGAGATGATCGAGATCGGCGATTCCTTCCGGGTGCCCGACATCCTGCGCAAGAGCGGCGCCCGACTCAAGGAGGTCGGCACTACCAACAAGACTCATCTCAGCGATTACCGGCAGGGTTTCAGCGAGAAGACCAGGCTGGTTCTCAGAGTGCATCCCAGCAACTTCAAGATCTCCGGCTTCACCTCCAAACCAGGCCTGGAGGAACTGTCCGCCCTCTGCGCCTCCAGGTCCGTCCCGCTGGTGGAGGACCTGGGCAGCGGCTGCCTGATCGACCTCGAGGCCGACCGGATCGAACCCGAACCTCATCCGCGGGAGAGCCTTTCCCAGGGGGCCGACCTGGTCTGCTTCAGCGGAGACAAGCTGCTGGGCGGTTCCCAGGCCGGCATCATCGCCGGCAGCTCCCGCCATGTGCAGAGAATCCGGCAAAATCCCCTCTTCAGGGCCCTTAGAGTGGACAAGCTGGCCTTGGCGGTTCTGGAGTCCACGCTGATTGCCTACCTGACACGCCGGGAGGAGTCGGAGATCCCGGTGGTGCGTATGATTCGGACGGATGCCGGCCGTCTGCGAGAGCGGGCAAGCCAGCTGGCCTCCCGCCTGTCCGGGCTTCGAACCGACCTGACCGTGGAGGCGGTCGAGGGCGTCTCCGTCATCGGAGGAGGATCCACTCCCTCCCAGAACCTGCCCACCTGGCTCCTGCGGCTGCGCTCCTCCGCGACCTCGGCTACCGGGCTGGAGTCTCTTTTGAGGCAATCCGACCCGCCCGTGCTGGCGCGCCTGGACCGGGAAGCCGTCCTGCTGGATCTGAGAACGGTATTCCCTGCCGACGATGCCCGGCTGGTCGACATCCTGGGCCGGATAGGCCAATAGTCCGCGCGGCGCCGTCCTTCCCTGCCCCGTCCGCCGGGGTGCAGATGTCATCTTCTCGAGGAACTTCCATGAATCCCAAGCCCAATATCCTTTTTATCGTGACTGACCAGCACACACCCGGGGTAGCCGGTTTTGCCGGCGACCCCGTGGTTTGCACCCCCCACCTGGATGACCTGGCCTCCCGGTCGCTGCAGTTCGAAACCGCCAGTTGCGCCTCCCCGGCCTGCACCCCCTCGCGGATGTGCCTGCTGACCGCCATGGAACCGCACCGCTGCGCCGCCTGGGCCAACCACTGGATCATTTTCCCCGAGCAGTTGACCTGGCCCGGGCACTTCGCCGGGCACGGCTACGCCACCTGCCTGGTGGGCAAGATGCACTTCGGGGGCAAAGACCAGTTGCACGGATTTCAATACCGTCCCTACGGGGATTTCCATCACGGTCTCTCCCATCAACCGGAACCTCTCGGCTTTTTCCCCAGCTACCACGGCGCCGAGAGCGCGGGGGTCACCGAAATCCCCGAAAGCCTGATCCAGGATGTCGTGGTTACCCGCGAAGCCCAGGCCTTCATTCTGGAACACCATGACCGGAATCCGGACCAACCCTGGTTCCTCTGCGCCGGCTACGGCAGGCCCCACGCCCCCTTCACCGCGCCGGGCCGCTACATCCGCCGCTACCGGGACCGGATTCCGCCCCTGGAACAACCCGCCGACTGCGCGGACCGCCTGGAACCCTACGCCCGCCGCCTCTACGACAGGCTCAATTCCCATTTGACCGAGGAACAGATCCGCAGAGGACGGGAAGCCTACTACGCCTGCGTCGACTACGTGGATGACTGCATCGGAGAACTGCTGGGCGCCCTCCGGCAAAACGGCCTGCTGGAGAATACCCTTGTCATCTACACCAGCGACCACGGGGAGATGGGCGGGGCTCACGGACTGTGGCAGAAGTCGGTCTACTACGAAGAATCCATGGGGGTGCCTCTTCTCATCACCGGCCCCGGAGTCCGGCCGGGGCACGCCCGCCTGTCCGAGGTGGTCTCCCTGATGGACCTCTTTCCGACCTGCTGCAGCCTGGCCGGCCTGCCCATTCCTCCGGGGCTGGACGGGATGGATTTCAGTCCGCTCTTGAGGGACCCGGTTCGGGGCCGGTCCCCTCGCGAGTTTGCGCCCAGCCAGTACTGCCAGTGGGGAACCCGAATCAAGACCCATGCCCTTCCCATCGGTCAGCCCACTCGCGCCTGGCGTGCCATCCGCACCCGTGACTGGAAATACGTGGACGTCCAGGGAGGAAAACCGCTGCTGTTCGACATGGCCAACGATCCCCGGGAGATGACCAACCTGGCCGAGCGTCCCGAGCATGCGGAACGATGCGGCAGGCTACGGCAGAAACTCTTCCAGGGTTTTGACTGGGAAGAGGCCATGGCTCAACTGCGGGCCGACCGCGACCGGGTTCCGGACCTTGTCTCGGGCATCCAGCCCACCACCCCCAATCAGTACCGGTTGCCGGACGGACGAATCTTCGATGCCGAGGCGTCCCTCTACCAGGCTCGCTGGCTGCCCGTGGACGACAACGCCACCGGGGGAATCATCCCCCAGCAGTTCGGTTAGCGGCAAGGAGATCCCATGCTGGTTGGCATCACGGTGATGCCGGAATATTTTCAGAGCGAGTCGGTCAACGGCGTGCTCGACAGGCTGGAGAGGCTGGCCGGGGTCACCGCGGTGACGACTTCTCCCTACGTGATGGCCCCGGCCGACCGGCAGACCGGGTTCCGGGAACCGCCCATCGACGCCGGCGCCGGCAAGGTGCGGCTGCTGGACCGGACGCTGTGGGGCAAGCGGGAGTTGTGGGCGCGGACGGCGCCCAGTTTTCGCCCTGACCTCGATCTCTATCGGGGATTGCGCTACCAGCCCCCTCCGGCGGACGACCTGACCCGGGAGCAGGGTCCCCTGGTCGGAGAGTTCATCCGCAAGGCTCAGTCCCGTGGAATGAAGGTCTACCTTCAGGTCCAGGCAGCCATTCCGCCGGGCTACCGGGTCCAGTTCGGCCAGCCGGAACCCGACGACTGTCCCCGACTCCCCGACGGCAGTATTCCCAAACGCCGCCTTTCGGCCAACGGCAGCCTGGCCAGCCCCCATATCCGAGACTACACCCTGGCCCTCCTCCAGGACCTCTGCCGGCAATATCCGACCGTGGACGGCCTGCGCCTGGACTGGCCCGAATATCCGCCTTATCTGCTGGATTCCATTTTTCTGGACTTCGGCGGGCACGCCCGCGGGCAAGCCCGGGAGATGGGCTTCGATTTCAACCGGATGCAAAGCGCCGCTGCCGCTCTCTACCGCCGCCTTCACGGAGAACTCACGGACGGGCACCTGAGAATCTGTGTCGAGTCCGGCAGCCTTGGCGAGATTTGCCGGCGGCTGCTGCCGGAGGCCGCCGGCCTGGAGGAATGGTTGGAGTTCAAGGCCGGCCTGGTGGAGTCCCTGCACGCCGGTTTTCGCCAGGCCATGAACGAAGCCGGCGGCCAACGCATGGAATTGCGGCCCAACGCCTTTCCACCGCCCTGGAATGTCCTCTCGGGCCTGGACTACGGCCGGGTGAGCCGCTACAGCTCGGCCCTTTCGGTCAAGCTCTACACCATGCACTGGCCCATGATGCTGCGTTTCTACGCAGAGCGCTTGAGCCGGTCCAATCCGGGAGTGTCCGAGCGGCTCCTGGCGAGAGCCCTGGCCCGCCTGTTCGATACCGGCCAGGAGCCGGCTCCGGCCCGGTTGGAGGACTTCCGCTATCCCACCCCCGAAGAACCCCATCCGGTAGGAGAAGCCGCCCAGCGCCGCAAGATCGCCCAGGCCCAGCGGGAGGCCGGCAGCACCCCGGTCTGCACCCTGGCCCACGCCTACGGTCCCACCGCGGACTTTCGAAGCCGCCTTCAGACGGCCCGGAAGGCCAGCCGCCACGGTTTCTGGATCAACCGCTACGGCCACCTGAGCGACGAGAAGCTTGGCGTCGTGGGGGAAGTGGCGCGCGAAACCTGAAACAAACGAAAAAGAGGGTGATCCTCGAAGGGCCAGCAAGCGTGACGGCTCTGCCGCATCGGCAGGGCTGCGGCCCGGCAAGCCGGCGCGTGCCTCCTTGAGGAGCAAGAGAGATTGGAAGAGGCGCCCCCCGGGAGCGCGGGCGTCCCCCCCGCATGCACTCCCGTTGCGTGCCGCTCAGTTTCCCTGCGATGGGGCACCCGGC
>VXMN01000225.1 GCA_009841055.1 Acidobacteriota bacterium | reverse complement strand
GACGACGTCATCATCGTTCCCTACACCACCGTGCAAAAGAAGTTTCTGGGGGGAGCGCTCCACGTGGAGTCGGGCCTGGTTCAAGCGGTCAATTCCCGCGCCACCTACGCGGCCGAAGAGCAGATTCGAGCCCTGCTGCGGCAGCGGCACCGCCTGGGTCCCTTTCAGGACGACGACTTCATGATTCGCAATCTCAGCGAGATTGGAGAAGCGGCGGAAGCAACCAATCGGATGATGGGGGGGTTGCTGGCGGTCATAGCCTCCGTGTCCCTGTTGGTGGGGGGCATCGGGATCATGAACATCATGCTGGTAGCAGTCTCGGAGCGGACCCGGGAGATCGGCATCCGCATGGCCATCGGGGCACGACCCAGCCACGTCCGCATCCAGTTCCTTTCGGAATCGATCGGCCTCTGCCTGCTGGGCGGGATCCTGGGCCTGCTGCTGGGAGTGGCGGTTTCCATAGGCATCCCTCTATGGCTGGGCTGGCCCACCGTGATCTCGATCAATTCGGTCATCATTTCGATTCTTTTCTCAGCCGCCATCGGAATCTTCTTCGGCTACTATCCGGCCCATAAGGCAGCGGCGCTGGATCCCATCGAAGCGCTCCGCTACGAGTAGTTTCAGTACCCCGGCCGGACGCCGATGAACGCACGCACCCATCCGTCCGTCCGGATATCCCGGGCCTTCCGGGCTCCCAAACTCGGCGGATATTCTTTGTGTCGGGCTACAGATCTTCGAAAAAGCGGTGGTCGGTTACGTAGGAAAATCCTTCGGGGACCTCCCGGATGTAGAGTTCGGCCCTGAGCACCTGGATGCATCCTTCGACCAGGACCCGGTCCAGGGGCCATTGGTTGTCCTTGGCTATCTGGTTGGCTTTCTCCAAGGCAAGCTCGGTCAATTTGAAATGCCCGTTGCAGGTGGATCGTCCATTGTGAACCTTCCCCGCAAACTTGTGAAATTTTCCATCCACCTCCACCCAGTTCTCCATGGATAGGGTGTAGTGCCTCTCCAGAAATTGAAAGTTCTTTTTCATCGGTACCTCGGGCAGTTGCTGTGCCCCGAAATCAGTGGCTTGGCGATGGAAGTCTAGCCCAGATTGCCCTCCCGGCAAATTCCTTTTTCCGAATGGTACAATACAACTCCCAAAGGAGCGACGCTGATGGAATCCGTCCTGCGCTACATCCACCGGAACCGGGATCGCTACGTAGCGGAACTGAAAGAATTCCTGACCATTCCCAGCATCAGCAACAACGCCGAGAACCGCGCCGACATGGAGCGCTGCGCTGCATTCCTCAAAGACCAGCTCGAGAGCATCGGCATGCAGAAGGCGGCCGTGTTTCCAACCGGAGGGCATCCCGTCGTTTACGGGGAATGGCTGGGGGCGCCCGGAAGGCCCACCGTGCTCTTCTATGGGCACTACGACGTCCAACCGGTCGATCCCCTGGAGCTCTGGATCTCGGGACCGTTCGAGCCGACCATCCGGGACGGTGAGCTCTATGCCCGGGGAGCCGTCGACGACAAGGGCCAGGTCTGGATGAATTTGAAGGCGGCCGAGGCCTACCTGAAGGCTCAGGGAACCCTGCCGGTCAACCTCAAGCTCCTGATCGAGGGAGAGGAGGAAGTCGGTAGCGCTCACCTGGATACCTTCATCCAAAGCCACCAGGAACTGCTGCAAGCGGATGTCGCCCTCATTTCAGACACTCCCCTGTTCGACCGGGGAATTCCTTCCATCTGCTACGGGCTGAGGGGATTGACCTACTTTCAACTGGACCTGAAGGGTTCGAGCCAGGACTTGCATTCCGGATCCTTTGGCGGGACGGTGATCAATCCCAACTTCGCGCTGGGGCACATCATCAGTTCGCTCAAGGATTCCGAGGGACGCATCCTGATCCCCGGCTTTTATGACGACGTCGCTCCCATGAGCGATCGGGAAAGAGAGGAGCTTTCCCGACTGCCTTTCGACCAGGATCGATTTCGGCGGGAGGTGGGCGCTCCGGAACTTTTCGGTGAAAAGGGATACGGCACGCTGGAAAGAATCTGGTCCAGACCCACGCTGGAGGTGAACGGCTTGTGTGGAGGCTTCACCGGCGAGGGAGCCAAGACCGTGATCCCGGCCACCGCCATGGCGAAAATCAGCATGCGGCTGGTCCCCAATCAGGATCCTGATCGGATAGCTCACCTCTTCGAACAACACTTGAAAACGGTCACTCCCGGCTCGGTAGAACTCACGCTCACCCGCATGCACGGCGGGAACCCCTGGTTGGCCTCCATCGACCATCCGGCCATCCGGGCAGCCTCCCGGGCCTTCGAGAAAGGCTTCGGCGCGAAGCCGGTCTTCGTGCGGGAAGGGGGATCGATCCCGGTGGTGACCACCCTGGCCGAGACTCTGGGCCTGTCCACCGTGCTGATGGGAGTCGGGCTTCCCGATGAGAATGCCCACGCCCCCAACGAAAGACTGGACCTGGGCAACTATCAAACCGGCATCGTGAGCATTGCCCACTTCTTCGACCAGTTCTCAAAAAGCTGAATCCGCAGCCGAGCCTTGGGCTTTCCCGGGGCGATCCGGGGCCGGGGCTCGACCGTATGGCGGCGCCGTTGACTTCACTTCCAGGCGCAGCCTCTCCAGAATCTGGCTCATCCTGGAACCATCCACGACCTTCCCGCCGCCTTCCGTCTGGACGTAAAACACGTCAAAGGCGTAGTTCCGATCGGTTGCCAATTTGGCGGAAACGATATTGAGACCCAGTTCGGCCAGAATTCCGGCAATGCGGTAACTCAATCCCCAGCTATCCCGGGCCTGCACCTCAATCACGGTGCTATGGGCCGAGATGTCGTTGTCGATTCTCACCCGGGGAGCCACGGCAAGGGCGGCGGCTCCCGGCTCGGCACGAACTTCATAGCGCTGGCCCCGCAGCAGGTCCTCCAGGCGGGTCTTCCCCAGGATGATTTCGGCAAGCACCTGGTCCACCCGGCGCCGACCCGCGTCATCGATCAGCAGTTGGCTGCCCAGATCGCTCACATGGAAGGTATCGATCACGATGCCATCTTCGCGAGTATTGAGTTGGGCGCTCAACAGCCGGATGCCCAAGGCCGTAAGGGTTCCGGTGATCTGGGCGAAACGGCCGGGTAGATCGCGGGTGGAGAGGTGGAGCTCGTAGTAGCCGCCATCCGGGTTGGCAACCCATTCACTGGCCAGGGGCTGTTCCTTCAGATTCTCACAAAGACGAACGTGGGCCACGATTTGGGGAAGGGGCGTGTAGAAGGCATATTTCTCGGGAAGGAAAGAGAAATGGTTCAGCACCGAGTCCATCGAAAGTTCCCCGGCCAGCTGCTCCAGGACGCCGCGCTGAATCTCGGCGACCCGGGCATGTTCGGCCCCGCTCAGTTCCCGGCCGAACATGAGACGGTCCATGACTCTGAAATACAAGGACCACAACAGGAACCGGTTCCTTTCCGACCAGGCAGTCTCATCCACCGAGGTCAAGTCCGCAAAGGTATGCAGCAACAGCATGTTCAGATTGTCGGTGGTCTCCACCACCGAGCTGATCTCCTGGACGATCTGGGGATCGTCGAAGTCTCTCCTTTGCGATACGTGGGCGAGCAGGGTCTGCTCCGTCACCAACATCAGAACCTTGTCCCGGTCTTCCGGCGACGCATTGAGGCGCTGCAAGGCGCGAACCGCCATGGATTGTCCATTGCCCGACAACTGATCCACCCCGTTCGAACCGGTCTCATGCAAGAGCAGACCCAGGTAGAGGATCGAAGGGTCCTCCACCTGTTCCAGCAAGCCACGATAGTCTCTCAGTCCCGCGTCGGTTGAATTGGCCACCAGATCCAGGCGATCGACAGCCCGCAGCGTATGCTCATCGATCGAATACCTGCGGCCTCGGGCAATGCCGGGGAAGCAGTCCAGGCGACCGAACTCGGGCAGGTAACGGCCAAGGAATCCAAGGTCACGCATTCGCCGCAGCGCCGGCCCCACCCGTCCCTTGTTCTTGAGGATGACCCGGAAGTCGGCGTGCATGGCGGGAACCCGCCAATAGCGAGCCGGCCACTGGTGCAGTTGGGACCGTAGCCGTGAAACCATCGGAGGCTGCATGATCTCCGGCTCCATTTGACTCAGGCGAAAAACCTTCATCCAGCGTTGGGGCGTCTCTTCTTCGCTTCCCTGTTCCGGTTGGGAAACCAACCTGAGGTATTGAGACTTGAAGGGTTCGGTTCCTTTCAGAAAGGCGGCCTTGTTGCGCTCCAGGTAGCCCTCAAAGAGTGCCGTCATTTTCCTTTTCCGCCTCAGAATGTCTCTCACCAGCAATTCCAGCGCCGGAAGCTGACGGGAATCGTGAAATCCCAGGAATCGGGCTGTTTGAACTCCGGTCTCGCCCAACAGGTCCGACTCGGGTGCCCTTGCCAGGAAATGCAGATGGGTTTGAATCTGCAGCAGGCGTTCCCGAATCGCCAGAAGCTGGGTCCACTCCCCGGGCGTAATCCCTCCCTTGCCCAGAATCCGGACGGGGTCGTCGGTTCCGGCAAGCAGCCTCAAGGCCTGCAACAGCGACCGGCAGCACCACAACCCGCCCGGCCCCTGTTCCAGACCGGCCGTCAGGGCATAAACACTCGATTCTCCGCCATCCAGCATCTGCCGGTAGTAGCCCTCGAGGTCACAGAGAAAGACGACCGGCCGCTTGATCAGAGTCGACCGGAGCTGCTGCTGCAGCTCGGACGCCACGGACCAAGACCCCCCCAACCCCCCCAACCACCGCAGC
>VXMN01000290.1 GCA_009841055.1 Acidobacteriota bacterium | reverse complement strand
GGGGAAACGCCTTCCCACGGAGGCCGAATGGGAGCGGGCGGCGCGTGGGCTGGGCGAAGGGGTGAAGTTTCCCTGGGGGAACGAGGAGCCGACCAAGGGCCAGCAGGCCCACTTCAATGTGCTCGACGGCACACGCGCCGTCTGCCGGTTTCCGAAGAATACGTTCGGGCTGTGCGACATGGCGGGTAATGTGTGGGAATGGTGCTCCGACCGCTATGAGCGGCTCTACTACGAGCGGTCTCCCCAGAAGAATCCAGGCGGCCCGGATGGGGGGATGTACCGCGTGCTGCGCGGGGGATCGTGGGCGGATGCGGCCAAGTACCTGACTTGCGCCTATCGAAGTTTCGCGCGCCCTCGGGAGAGGAGTCCAAATATCGGGTTTCGGTGTGCCAAGGGTTACTCACCGAAGCGCTGAATTCCTCTGGCTGCTACCTTGTCTTGGCCCGATCTTGATGGGCTTCATAATAGGCCCTCAGGATGGCATTGATCCGGCTGTGGTAGCCCTTGCCCTGGTCCTTCAACCACTGCAAAACGTCAGCGTCCAGACGCACTGTAAGCTGCTTTTTCCCCGGCGGAACTACCACCCGCGCATCCCGAAAGAAGGCCTCATCGAGTGCCGGAATATCGGAGTAATCGATATTCGAGTCGCTCATCGCATCAAGCCGTTTCAAGTCGCTCCTGGTAGGCTTTTTCTTCACGGCGATTGCCCTTTCTCATCGAAATTATTCGCATTCGCGCCCCTCGTGGCGTGTGCGCCACCACTACGATACGGCCCTCGAGGCGCCCCAGGGTAATGAATCTCGGTTCGCCGTAATCGAAGCGGTGGTCTTCAAACGTGAGGCACGGTCCGGCGAACACGATTTCTGCATCATCAAAGCTGAGGCTATGCTTGGACAGGTTCTCTTGGCTCTTTGTCTCATCCCATTCATACACGGTTACAGGCTCTCATATATCTACAATTGTAGCTACAGGATCTACGTCTGGCAAGAGCAAGACGAAATTAATCCTGCCTTATGGATGAACAAGTCCTCTCAGATATAGAGGATTTGTTCTCGATCATTCGCCGTCCTCACGCCAAAGACTCGGGCTCCGAATCTGTGGCGAGTCCGGACAACAAATGCCATCAAGGACGACGTACAGTTAGCTGGTGTTGCCAACAGAACCGGCATGGCCAAGGCGCTGCAGCAGCAGTGCGACAGGGAAGTCTGTAAGCGGAGGGAGAGTGCCGAGGGGAGAATGTGCAGCCGGGTGAGCTGCAGCTCAACGGACCGCCGAGGCAGCCCTCCCAACCGCAGGGTTATTCTCGTGGACCAAATGGATGTTGTCAATCAATCTTGTGGGGGACACGGGGGACGTTATGAATTGCCCGAAAAACCATGTTTCCATCTCCCGACTCAGCGAAAGTCGGGACGTTTGGTGTCCAGCCAAAGTCGGGCGGCCAGTTGCAGGGCCTGGGTGAGTACTTCGGCGGTCATCTCGATTTTGAGGCCTTGACTCGTTCCCGGAGTTCGGTCGCGAATTTCTCGGCTTCGGCCAGTTGCTCGGCGGTCATCTGCGTGCTGAGCGTATCCTTGATCCGGCTGGCTTTCCGGGCAGTCAGGCCACATTGCGCGGTAGCGAGATTCAGCCAGGCGTAGGCCCTTACGTGATCTTCCAGTGTGCCCTGGCCTCTGGCGTAGAGCTGGGCAAGCCGGAGCTGAGCCGCGGCAAACCCCTGCTCGGCGGCCATCCGTAGCCACTTCACCGCCTGGTTGTGGTCCCGGGGTACGCCCAAGCCGTCGGCGTACATGAGGCTCAGATTGAATTGAGCGAGGGCCGCACCCTGCTCGGCGGCGTGGCGGAACCACTTCACCGCCTGGTTGTAATCCTGGGGTACTCCGCTGCCTGCCCTGTACATGGCACCAAGCATGTATTGGGCTTCATCGTTTCCCTGCTTGGCAGCCTTCCGGTATCCTTTCGCCGCCTCCCGGTACCACTTGTCTGCCTCCCGTTGATTCTCCGGCACTCCCTCACCGGACTCGTATATCAGACCCAGCTTGAAGTGGGCACCAGCATATCCGGCCTCGGCGGCCTGGCGATACCACTTCACGGCCTTTTGTGCGTCCCAGGGCGCTTCCTCACCTCGGTAGTACATTTCGCCCAGCATGAATTGAGCCCTGGCGTATCCCTGCTCGGCGGCTTTGCGATACCACTTTTCAGCCTGCTCTTCGTCCCGGGGCACTCCGCGGCCAAAGGAGTACATCCGGCCGAGGCTGAATTGAGACTCAGCATCCCCCTGCTCGGCAGCCGTGCGTAGTTGCTCGATGTCCTGAGACTGGGTGAATCCCGGTTGATGCCCCCAAAGAATGACCAAGGCTCCGAGGAAGAGCGTCAACATCCCTCTGCAAGCGTTACCGTTGGGAAAGATTCCCATCAGACACCTCCAGATAAGCCAGGACATCGACCGCTTCTTCGTTGAGTTCATCAGCGTGATCGTTGATGATGTTGCGGTCGTGCCTGTCGACCTCTACCCGTTCTCTCGCTGACAGGCTTTGACGAAGCAGTCGTTCAATCACCTGAGATCGACTCTCTCCTTCTCGGGCAACTTCCTCAACGGCTGTGATCACCTCTTGCTCAAGTGTTATGGATGTTTTCAGTTTCATACGACAATTGTACTCCTGTTCCTGTCCTCGTTCGAAACGTTAAGCAGCCACCAGGGCACCAAGAGTCCTTCAGCTTTGCGGGCGTTAGGCTGCACATTCCCCGGGGAAACGGGGTCCGCTGTTAAATTGCTGGAAAAACTCTTGTCACACGGAGTGTTGGAAAAGGTTGGGTGGAAATCGGACACAGATCCCCCACCAGGCAAACCCGTCCAACGCCTTCGTCGACAGGGGTTACTGAACCGCCAATCCACTTGATTCCGACATTTCAATAGCGTCCCAAGGTTGCTCCCCAGGGACGATCTCAGGACTTCAGTGGTAGGGGCTGGACTTTGAATGCCTCCGCCTCTAACTTAGAGGGGTTACAATTCGCGGGGACAGGTCAATGGTTGAAGGTGCCATGAATCAATCGACTCGAGCCAAACACGTGAGTTTCGAAGAGGCGGTATCCAAGGGTCCACCTCCTGCCGGCAATCTAGCCGTTCCCATCTTCTCCCATGGGTCGCTCGAGGTGGAGATGTACCAGCCCGAGGGGCAGGATCTGCAAGAGCCCCATCTTCGCGACGAAGTTTACCTGGTGGCTCGGGGGAAGGGGATCTTCTTCGATGGCGAGCAGAGGCACCCGGTCGAACCAGGCTCCTTTCTGTTCGTCGCCGCCGGTCAACCGCATCGATTTGAAGATATCTCTTCCGACTTCACGGTTTGGGTGCTGTTCTATGGCCCAGAGGGCGGTGAGTCCAATACGTGACCGGGGCTTCCGCACGAGAACCCGAAATTACCGGTGGATTCCATCAGGCAAGTCCCTCGAACACCCTCATCACCAAGGGACTCCAGAACCGCCATACAATTGGTATCAACTACTCAACTACGTGCTCCGGTTGCCCCCGAGCGGATTCCACTGCGCGGCGAATCGCATCCACTACGATTTCGGGTTCGTCCTGGTGGATGAAATGACCGGCTCCATTGACGACCCGCCACTCGCTGCTGTCTGACAGCTCCGTAAACTGCTCCTGCAACGCATGCCAGAATTCCATTCGGCGCCGCCCCTCCGTAAGCACAACAAGCGGCTTCCGCCCGAGTCTCGGGCGGTCCTCGGCGGCTTGGTTCAGGCTTTCCCGCAGACCTTCCATCTCCGACGCCATGGCCCGAAAGGATCGTGTTGTCGCCAGTAGTTCCTTCTCCATTACCCTCACTGAGCTGGGACGGGATTCCGGGTTGCCGCTCGGCACATCGATCATGAGACAAGCGATGCCTAGCGGTGCCAGAAGCTTCAATCTAAAAGCGACACGACCCATCCGATCCAGGTTCCCTGTGCGACGGGCCAAGTCGGGATGCGATGAGTCGACCAGCACCATTCCGGCCACTTCGTCCGGAAACTGGCTGGCATACACCTGCACGACCAATCCGCCAAAAGAGTGGCCGACGAGAACGTACGGCGGGCCCACCTGAGCGGTACGGAGCAGGTCTCTGAGCTCTCCGGTGATGTTGCTGATCGTACGCGGTTCCGGCCCGGCCTCGCTCCAGCCCCATCCGGCCCTGTCGTACGCGCACACCCTGGCGAACGAGGCGATGTCCTCGATCACGGAGACCCACCCGAGAGCGGTGCCGGGCATCCCCGATTCAAGAATGACGGCAGGGCTTCCTTGCCCCTGACAGATCAGGTGCATCTGACGCCCATCCACAACCACCATCTCCCCAGGCGCCGTGTTGCGCTCCAACGCGAGATGCGAGAGCCACCACTGGCAACCTATTGCCCCTGCCAAGGCCACGACCAGTGCTCCACCGCCCCACAAGAGTGCCCGTTTCAAGAGTTTTCTCATCAGAGGTCATCCTTGCATTTTCTCGGCAGGTAGCGGGGGCAGGGGATGTCGTTGAATAGTCGGAAACACTTTGCTCCCACCCCTGACGAGGAGTGCTGGTCAGGAATTTCAACGGCTGCCCCTGCCCCTCGCACTGAACCGAAACTCTTCCTGCCGAATGAGCTGGTGGTAGGAGCCGAAGGGGTTCTTGCTGCGGTCGTCCAGCTTGTCGAGGGGGTCTTGGCCGTCCTGGCTTTCGTCGGGGAAGCGGCGCAGGGTGGCGTAAGGAGAATTATAACAAAATACGCAGCCCCCCATGATTCGCGGGGAGGTAAAGGTTGT
>VXMN01000156.1 GCA_009841055.1 Acidobacteriota bacterium | reverse complement strand
AACTTGTGGTCGTGGCAGCGGCTGCAGGCCAGGGTCAGGCCCAGGAAGGTGCGACCGGTGACGTCGATCTGCTCGTCGGCAACGTCGAACAGGAACTTCTCCTTGTCCTGCTCCGCCAGCGCCTTGGGACCCAGCACCAGGAACCCGGTGGCCACCATCCGGTCGCGGAAGGCCCGCCAGTCGGCGTCTCCCGAAAGGAGGTCGCCGGCAAGCTGTTCCAGGATGAACCGATCGTAGGGCTTGTCCTGGTTGAAGGCCCGCACCACGTAATCGCGGTAGCGGTAGGCAAAGCGCATGATGTAGTTGCCGTCATGGGCGGTGGTGTCGGCATAGCGAACCACGTCCAGCCAGTGGCGGGCCCAGCGTTCGCCGTAGTGAGGCGAATCGAGCAGGCGCTCCACCAGGTCCGAGTAGGCACGAGGCGAGGGATCGTTGACGAAGGCTTCGACCTCCGCGGGTTCCGGCGGCAGACCCAGCAGGTTGAAGGTGAGCCGGCGAATCAGCGTGCGGCGGTCCGCGGGCGGAGCCGGCTGCAGACCCTCGGCCTCCAGCCCGGCAAGGATGAACCGGTCCAGCCAGGTGCGTGGCCAGGCCTGGTCCCGAACTGGCGGAGCCTCACTGCGAGCCACGGGCTGGAAGGCCCAGAATGATCGTTCTTCCTCGCTAAACTCGGCCACCGTCTCCTCCGGGTTCCAGGGGAGCAGGATGTCGTATTTTTCCCCCAGGTAGGCCTCCACCGACCGTCGCTCGGCTTCGCTGCGGTCGGTGTCGTAGAGGATCACTTCCGCCAGGTCCCCGCGGAAGGCGATCCGGCCGGAAACGACCTGGTTCAGCAGGGATTGAATCGCCGGAGAACCTTCCGACTCCTTTCCGTTGAGGTAATAGCGGACGGCGCCGTTTGCGGTCCCGGTCCGCCGGGTCCCGGCGATGATCCAGGGGCGGTTGCCGCCGGGCGCGGCGACGCTCCCTTCCGCCTCGCCACTCTTGTCCGGCAATTCACAGCGGGCCACTGCAAACACCGTCCCGGACGATTCCCCCTCCTTGGCCAGGAGACTTTCGGGACCCTCCATCCGGCTTTGCCCGTCGAATCTCAGGGCAGGCTTTCCGTGCACCCGGCTCTCCGAAACCCATTCCGGCGCCGAGGCCTCGCCCCCGTGTCCCTCCACCGCGGAAACTCTCCAATGGTTGCCGCGTCCGCCGGCGTCCTGCCAGGATTTGAGCCTCTCCTCCTCCTCGAGCTGAATGGCGTCGGCCTTCAGCCAGAGCTGCAGTCCGGCGGCCAACTCCCCGTCGGCGGGGGACCTGGCAACGACACGGCTCGGCCGCTCCGCCTTCTGCTGCCGGACCGCCCGGGGCTCGGGCCAGACGGCGCCGTCTCGAACCCACTGCTCCAGGGCGGCGATCCGGTTCTCCGACAGAGGTCCGGTGGGCGGCATCTGCAAATCCCCGGAACCCCTCACCAACCGGATCAAGCGACTCTGCTCCACTTCTCCCGGCACCACCGCCGGTCCCGACTGCCCGCCTTGACGCAGAGAGTCGGCCGAGTCCAGACGTAGGCCTCCCTGCTGCAGCCGGGGTCCGTGGCACACCTGGCAGTGCTCCACCAGCAGGGGCCGGATCTCTTTCTCGAAGAACTCGATCCGGGCAGGATCGGATGGTTGACCCGATGCGGCCGTGGCCGTAGCCATCAGGACCGAAAGCAGCAGGAAACGAATCGGCATGACGATTCTCGAGATCAACAGGGGATAGTTGCGACCTCTTGGAGGGTCACCTGAAACAAACGCCCGGCACCGGGTGGCTGGAAACCGGCTCAAAGTCAGGAATGAGTTGATCTTTGATTCACATCGATGCACAGGATGCACAGGATTTTTTACGATCTTTCTCAATGGAGGTCCATTCGGATTCGTGCCGATTCCTGTCTATCGTTGGTTCTTTTCTCGCCCTATGACTATCGATCTCAGGCATGGCCTCACCAGTTATTCTAAACCAAAGCAGCCTTCCATCCCGACGTGTGGCGGTCTGGGAGAGAGCGGCGAAACTGCGGTCGGCGCGGCTCGAGCCGCCCTTCAGGGAGAAACCCGGGTACTGACCAACTCCTTTTGGCTGCGAACGAAGACCTCCTGGCCCGAGAAGGCCGGGTGGGCCCAAAGGGGCGTATCGTCCGCTTCGATGATCCTTACCCGCCCCCGTTCTTCGAACCTCTCGGGGGTCAGGTTCAGAAGCACCAGCTCGCCTATGGCGTTGACGGCCACGGCCGATCCACCGGCAACCTTGCCGGGACGGTCTTCCCCCGCCCACACCAGGGCCGCGTGAGGGTTTCTTCCCCTGGGGGTGAGACGGTGCTCGTCGGACCAGACCACCGTCCCGCTGGGCCAGTGGACGCACAGCAGGCCGTCGCGCTTGTCCAGAACGTAGAGATGGTCCCCGGACCATAGCGGAGTCGACATCAGGCAGCTCAATCTCCGCGACTTCCACAGCTCCTCTGGACCTTGACCGTCCCGCAGGCTGCAGGCCAGGGCTCCGTCCCAGTAGCCCGAGACGAATAACCGGCTGCCGTCGAACACCGGAGAAATGATGGCTACGTCGTAGCTGCTGGTTCGGAAGGGCACCCCCCAAACTTCCTTCCCTGTTTGCGGGTCGAGGGCCACCAGGCGATCGGCCGTCCACACCAGCAGCAGGTCGGTCGATCCGATCCTGGCCATGACCGGAGAGGAGTATCCGGGACGGTCCTCCAGGGCTCGCCAGCGTTCCCTGCCTGTCCGGCGGTCCAGGGCCACCACGGTGGCCCCGGCCTGCCCCCCGGCCTGCAGATAGACCAGGTCCCCAACGACCAGAGGCGAGGCGGAGTGTCCCCAGTTAGGTTGTTTCCCCCCGAAGCGTTTCTGAAGATCCAGGCTCCAGCGCGGCTTGCCGTCCGAGAGGCTGAGGCAGGTAACCCGGCCGACGGCTCCCAGGGTAAAGACCTCCGCTCCATCCACCGCGGGAGTGGCCCGGGGACCCTTGCCCCAATCCAGATCACCGTAGGGCGCCGGATAGCTGTGGGTCCAAAGACGGGAGCCGTCCTTGCGGTCCAGGCAGAGCACCCGTTCCTCTTCCCCGGAGCCGACTCGGTCCATGGTCAGCACGCGGTTCCCGACGACCACCACGCCCGAAAACCCGCCGCCGACTTCGGCGCTCCAGAGCTTCTCGACCCCACCGGGTTCGAGCCGCCGCGGAAGCCGGACCGAGGACCACACCCCGGCACGGCCGGGACCCTGCCACTGAGGCCAATCCCGGGCATCGGCGGCAGAGATCGACAGGTCCTGGCCCAAGGCCAGCAACGCGAACCATCCGGCTGCACAGGCCGAAGCTGAGCGCCACCGAAACCGCCGCCCCCTTGCGGAGCCGCCAAGGCCGAGAAACGGGTAAGCACTTGAGACGGATTGGAGTTTCTTCATCCGTGGACACGGTTCCCGGGGGACCGAACGTCTTCCCTGAGGAATTGGAGGACGAAGCTCATGCTATTTCAGTTCAAAATGGAAAGCAACGGATTGGCCCCCGCACGCCGCGACAGGGGAGATCAATCGAGAAGGACCATCCATTCAAATTCGATGCACAGGATAACCAGGAGGGGAGGTTGCTGCACGAGAGGCAGACTCCGGCGATGATCGCGAACGGATTTGCGGATGTCCAGGACTGCAAGCCGGCCGTCTCCAGATAAAATCCTGTAAATCCTGTCCATCCTGTGCATCGATGTGAATTGAGAATTTGTCTATGCCTGACTTTTAACCGTTTTCCAGCCACATGGCACAGGGGTTTGTTTACAGGCATTGGGGATTCTCTTGAAATAGTGGATACTCTCCCTGCTTCGGGAACCGGGACCACGAAAGTATGCTGAAATCCAATCCCCTTTACCGCTTGTCGAGGTCGATTGCTATTGTGCTGCAGGTCGTAGCGCTGCAGGCATTTGCTCAGCAGACCGACAGCCGGGAAGAAAAAGACCAATCCGGAGAGCAGCGGGAAGAGTCCGAGCTGCTTGAAGTCATTACGGAGGAAATCGTCGTCATCGGCAGTCGCGCCAAGCCACGTTCGGTCACGAAGTCAATGGTACCGGTGGATGTCATCAGCTCCCAAGACTTCACCAGCCAGGGGGATGCCGACCTGAGCAACCTGCTGCGCACACTGGCGCCGTCGTATAACGTCAACACTCAGCCTATCAGCGACGCCTCCACCATCGTGCGACCGCTCAGCTTGCGCAACCTCGCCCCCGACCACACCCTGGTGCTGGTCAACGGCAAACGGCGCCACCGTGCGGCCGTCATCCACTGGGGCGGTGGCGGTCCTGCTACCGGCGCCCAGGGTCCCGACCTCTCGGTGATCCCGGCCATCGCGCTGCGCCAGGTCGAGGTGCTGCGGGACGGGGCTTCCGCTCAGTACGGTTCGGACGCCATTGCGGGTGTGATGAACTTCCAGCTCAAGGATGCCCGCCAAGGCGCTGCCGTCGAGCTACGAACCGGCGCCTATACCGCGGGTGACGGCGAAAGCTGGAGCGCCGCCGGAAACCTGGGCCTGCCCTGGGGGCAATTCGGCTTTCTCAATCTCAGCGGTGAGTTCACCACCAGCAAACCGACCGACCGTAGCGTGCAGAGAGCCGATGCCGCGGCGCTGATCTCACGGGGAAATACCCACGTTCGCAATCCGGCGCAGATCTGGGGTTCACCCGACATCGATGACGATGTCAAGCTGTGGGCCAATTTCGGGAACGTGTTCGGGAGCACGCAGTTCTACGGTCATGCCAACTATGCCACCCAGAAAG